>JBNJGU010000034.1:0-18799 GCA_051747985.1 Pseudomonadota bacterium
CTGGATGGCTCCGTGATACCCGGAGACACCGTTTTCCGACTGTACGACACCTATGGCTTTCCGGTGGATCTGACGGCCGATGTGGCGAGAGAGCACGATCTGACCGTGGACATGGAGGGTTTCGAGCAGGCCATGTCGGTACAGAAAGAGCAGGCCCGTGCCGCGAGTCAGTTTAATGCCGTGGACAAGCTCAGCATTGATGTCGACCGGGGTACGGAGTTCACCGGCCATGATGAACTCAGTGGACAGGCCGAGGTGCTTGCGCTGTATCAGGGTGGCGAGGCCGTTGATGAGCTGGCCGCCGGTGATGAAGGTCTGCTGATTCTGGATCGCAGCCCGTTTTACGCCGAAGGCGGTGGCCAGGTGGGTGACCGGGGTGCCCTGCGAGGCGCTGACGGTGATGCCCGGTTCGATGTGGTGGATACCCAGAGACAGGGGGAACACCATCTGCATAAGGGCCGCATGTCGGGCGGTCGCCTGCGGACGGGAGATACCGTCTCGGCCGAGGTGGAACGCGATAACCGTCACGCGGTCATGCTCAATCACTCGGCCACCCATCTGCTGCACGCGGCGCTGCGGGATGTGCTGGGGGAGCATGTCACCCAGAAAGGTTCGCTGGTGTCCGCGGACAGGCTGCGATTCGATTTCTCTCATAACGCCCCGTTGACCGAAGCTCAGGCCCGGCGGATCGAAACCATGGTCAATGATCAGATACTGGCCAACCACGCCGTCAGCAAGGAGCGGATGTCCATGGATCAGGCCATGGACAGAGGTGCTCTGGCGTTGTTTGGAGAGAAGTACGGCGAGGAAGTGCGGGTTGTCACCATGGGTGAGTTCTCCGTCGAATTGTGTGGCGGAACCCATGTGCAACGTACCGGAGACATAGGCCTGTTCAAACTGATCGGTGAATCCGGCGTTGCGGCCGGCGTGCGTCGTGTGGAGGCGGTGACCGGACACGGGGCACTGGAGTACGTGCGACGCGAGGAACAGACGTTGCGTGAAGTCTGCCAGGTGCTGAAAAGTGGCGCCGACAATGTGGTGGAGCGTGCCCGACAGATCATGGACAGCAGTCGACGACTGGAACGGGAACTGGATCAGGCCCGGATGAAGCTGGCCAGCGCCGCGGGCACCGATATCACGGCTGATGCTGTGGAAGTCGGTGGTGTAAAACTGCTGACGCGACAGGTGGAAGGGTTCAACAGCAAGACGTTGCGGGACACCGTGGATCAGTTGAAGAACAAGCTGGGCAGCGGCGTCATCGTGCTGGCCAATGTCGAGGATGGAAAGGTGAGTCTGGTGGCTGGCGTGACCCGGGATCTGACCGACCGGATCAAGGCAGGTGACCTGGTCAATGCCGTGGCGGCCCGGGTCGGTGGCAAGGGTGGTGGACGTCCGGATATGGCCATGGCGGGAGGTCAGGATGTCGCTGCCGTCCCCGGTGCGCTGGAGTCGGTCAGCGAGTGGCTGGAAAGTCGACTCTGAATGCGTTCGCACCCGTTGCAAATTGTCCGTCGATGCTATTTAATCCTCCGGTTTTCGTATCGGTCCGAGTGAGACAGGAATGGCGTTTTACGTACAGAAATTCGGTGGCACCTCGGTAGGATCCGTGGAGCGCATCGAAGCGGTGGCCGACCGCATTGTCCGGAGCCGCAATGCCGGTCATGACCTGGTCATCGTGGTCTCCGCCATGAGTGGGGAGACCAATCGACTGCTGGAGTTGGCGCATCATATCCAGGAACAGCCCGATCCCCGTGAACTGGATGTGTTGTTGTCCACCGGCGAGCAGGTCACCATTGCACTGTTGAGCATGGCACTGAAGAAGCGCGGCTGCGAGGCCCGTTCCTTTACCGGCTCCCAGGTCAGGATCCTGACCGACGGGTCGCATACCCGGGCGCGTATCCGCGAGATCGACCAGGAGCGCATCCATGGCGAGCTGGAGCAGGGGCGAGTGGTGGTTGTGGCCGGATTCCAGGGAGTGGACGATCAGGGCAACATCACCACGCTGGGGCGGGGAGGCTCCGATACGTCGGCAGTGGCACTGGCCGCCGCCCTGGAAGCGGATGAATGTCAGATTTTCACGGATGTGAAAGGGGTCTATACCACTGACCCGAGGGTGGTCGATGATGCCCGCCTGTTACGAAGTATCACATTTGAGGAGATGCTGGAACTTGCCAGCCTGGGCGCCAAGGTACTACAAATACGCTCTGTGGAATTTGCCGGTAAATACAGGGTACCGTTGCGGGTCATGTCCAGCTTTGAAGAGGACCCCGGCACCCTGATCACTCTGGAGGACGATAGAGACGTGGAAGCTCCGATCATTTCCGGCATTGCCTTCACTCGAGACGAGGCGAAGGTGACCGTATCCGGCGTGCCCGACGTGCCGGGCATTGCATGGCGGGTCATAGGCCCGGTCAGTGACGCGGGCATTGAAGTGGATGTCATCGTGCAGAATGTCTCGGCGGACGGGACCACGGACATCACCTTCACGGTAAAGCGACAGGATGCTGAAACAACTCGGCATATTGTCGGTCTACTGGTACAGGAGATCGGCGCGCGGGAAGTCACGGTGGATACCCGGATCGCCAAGGTCTCCCTGGTCGGCGTGGGTATGCGCAGTCACGCGGGTATCGCCAGCCGGATGTTCCGGACACTGGCGGATGAATCGATCAACATACAGGTCATCACCACCTCGGAGATCAAGATTTCCGTGGTGATCGAAGAGAAATACCTCGAACTGGCGGTGCGCGCACTACACGCCGCGTTCGAGCTGGAGCAGGAGACGACGGTAGCCTGAATGCCGCAAAATCGGTTGTGTTTTCCATGATCCGGACCGCCGGGTCGCGACGTATCTGAAGGGAAAGTACAAGGACCTACGAGCCGGGGTACCGCGAAGGCGGACACAGGCCGGACAGATTGCAGGATTGTAAGGAGATGAAGACATGTTGATTCTGACCCGCCGTATTGGTGAGACACTGATGGTGGGCGATGACGTTACCGTCACCGTGCTGGGCGTGAAAGGCAACCAGGTGCGTATTGGTGTCAATGCCCCCAAGGACGTGGCAGTCCATCGCGAGGAGATCTATCAGCGTATCCAGAAGGAACGCGATGGAGACGAGGATCCGGATTCGCACGAAGATCTGTAAAATCCTTCGCCCTGACCCCTGTCATTTTCAGAGACTTGTGCTATCATGACGCCCGTTTTGGGAGAGGTGGCCGAGTGGCTGAAGGCGCGCCCCTGCTAAGGGTGTATAGGCGTTAAAACCTATCGAGGGTTCGAATCCCTCCCTCTCCGCCACATAAAAAAAGGGGGACAGTCCCGGTTTTACGAGACAGTCCCCCGATCCGTTTCAATCACTGCCCTCCTGAATCAGAATCCCGGCATCCATTCCACCGAGGCCCAGAACTGTCGTCCCCATGGCGTTGACAGCCGTGACTCGAAACCACCGGAAATCGGCAGCTGCTGTGGACGCTCGTTCCAGATATTGTTGATACCGAAACTGAGTGTGAATTCACTGTCCAGGTAGTCATCCAGAACGATGGCGTAACGGGCATCCATCCGGGCTTCACCATCTATGGTGTCCGGCGCGACCCAGCCATCACCATATCGGTCAATCGGTACCGCATCAAACTCGATTTCATCCCAGTAGTTCATCGCTACTGAGGCGCTCTGGTTGTCGCGGAACCAGTTCATGCGCAGGTTGAGCTTGTACTGCGGCAGCGGCGGGGCGATGCCTGTATCCGCGTTCTGCATTCCCAGTGCTTCCTGTTGCCCACCAAACAGCCCCTGGTAATCATAGGCTGTGTAGTACGTGCCTTGCAGCGTGGTCGTGAACGTGCCCCAGTTGTTCGTGTTCAACCGGTACTGTGTCTTCAGGTCAAACAGGTCCACCCACACCGAGGAGATGTTGGTGTCCTGTCGGTAAACGAACTGGACTCTGCCATCATCATCCCTCGCTACTGGTGCCGTGGGGTTCTGGGCATACTGTCGAAGCCAGGCATCAGCCTGCTCTCGCGTGGCCGAACCGGGCGTCGGGTCGTAATTGGCTTCCGTGATACCGGTGTCTGCCGTGAACTGCTGGAACTGGAACGCCACGGTATCCTCTTCGGTCAGCGAGCGGATCCGGTCGGTGTACTCGATCTCCTGGTAGTCCAGAGAAACGCTGAGGCCGTCGAGTTGACCACCCGGCTCCCAGGTGAAGCCGACATTGCGGATCTCGGAAGTTTCAGGATCCAGATTCGGGTTGCCGGAGCTGCACTGCGCGCCGCCAGTAAGCTGCTGTCCGGTGAAGGGGTCCTGGCCATCAAAGATCTCGCCGCAGTTTTCACCCGGTATGAAGGGACGAGCCTGTGTCGGTGTCGGAGCCAGGAAGCTTTCCCCCCAGGACCCGCGAACCGCGATTTCCGGCGTGGCTTCCCAGCGAAGTGCGATTTTCGGGGTGGTGGTTTCCAGGCCAAAGTCCTTGAAGCGCTCGTGACGTACGGCCAGCTGCGCGTCCAGTGTCTCCAGGATCGGTACCTGAAACTCGGCGAACAGTGCTCGTGCCTCGGAGAAGAATTGCTCGTCCTTGGGCAAAGGGGCGCCCACAACGGTGTTGTAGTCCCAGCCAGCCGCGTCGAACGGGTTGGCGAAGTTGTTTTCCTCGATATCACGCCATTGGAAGCCCATGGCCATCTGGACCGTGCCCATCGGCAGCTGGACCACTTCGCCGGTGGCAACCGTTTCGAAAATGTCCAGATAATCGCGACCCGTTGTCATGTTCTGATCTGTTTCGAAAATCCAGTTGGTCAGTTCCTGGCTGTTGGCCAGCTCGGGTCGATGACTGGGTGCGCGGGGGTCAGAGCTGCCGAAAGGATTCCAGTATTCATTCCCATTCGGGCCACCGCGTCCTTCCAGAGCCAGTTGCAGCTTACCCAGGTGTACCGAGTGTGAATCCACTGTGGTTTTCAGTTCCTGTTTGGAGTAGTAGGTATAACCAGTCCAGGTGTCACTGATATCATACTCGGCACCGATCCGGAGGCGGTTGATGCCGGTTTCGGCGTCATATTTCCGGGCGCCGTCCCCGGAGTCGAGGTGCTGTGGCAGATGGGTGTAGGAATGTGCGACCGGACGCCAGGTGTAGGGCGAAACATCGACGCCCCAGGGGTTGGCCGGGTGATCGTCTCTGACAATCAGGACAGCTCGGTTGTTGGCGTTCACCGCCGTAGTCGAGGTGGTCCGTAGTTCAGAAACACGGTAGGCGTTGTTCAGGGTGGCATTGAAGCGCAACCAGTCCGTTGCCTCCCAGGTCAGTGTGTTGTAGACATTGAAGTCGGTGCTCTCGGCGGAATACGCGAACATGCTGGTATACTCAAACCGGCAGAAACTGCCTACGGGCACGCCGGACGGTGTGGGCATCTTGCCCTGACCGTGATCGGGATAGCCTTCATTGAATGTGCCACAGGCCGGGTCACGCAGCAGCGGGCCGCCAAGAGCGCCGCCGTGTGGTGCATACAGATTGATATTCGGATCGGCGCCGAAGTTCTGTCGGAACACGCCCGGGTTGCCGGAAACAGAGGAACCGTCGTCCATCATCCATTCACGTTGGCGCTCGTACTGCATGAGCGGAGTCTTGGTGCGTGCCTCGGCCGCGCCCACATAGTGAATACCGTTGTCGAAGGCCTTGCCCCAGAGGGCCGAGGTATTCATGTCCTCCATGGCTCCATCCTGTGTACGCTGGTAGAAGCTGCGCGCACGGAAGCCTTCAAAGTCCTTGTTCGGGATGATGTTGACCACCCCGGCCACCGCATCGGATCCGTACAGTGCCGAGCCCCCGTCGAGTACAAGCTCGAGTCGGTCAATGGCAATTTCGGGAACCGCGGTGGAGACCGAGGAGGATATGGTGCGCGTGCCATCGACCAGGGTCAGTGTCGAGTTCTCACCAAGACCGCGCAGGTTGAAGCTGGCTCCCACCGAGTCCTGGGCACCGTCCTGGCTGGACAGTACGTTGGAAACCACGTCAGTATTCTGTGTATAGGTCATGTCCCGGATATAATTGGACATGCTGGGTGAGCCGGATTCGAACAGATCCGCCTGGCTGACCGTGTCGACGGGTGAATTCTGTGCAAAGGCACTGTTTCGGATAAATGAGCCTGTGACGACGACTTCCTCTATCTCTTCGGTTTCATCCTGGGCCTGTGCGGCCAGTGGAAGGGCGATGGAAGTGGCCAGGCAGGCGTTCAGGTGGATAAGGTAGCGCAGCTTGCCGCGTCCTGATAAACGTAGCATGAAATCTCTCCTTGTTCGGGTATCACCAGTTTTCTGATTGTTTTTATTGCATCGGTACTGCATCTTTCCGACGCTGCCGATGTACTGGTACTGCCTGCAATCCATGAACGAAAGTCATTACAGGAATTGCTCCAATAACCGCGTGTCACACATATGACACGTTTATTAACTGTAGATCGATATAGAACAGAAATGCAAAAAAATTTACAGAGCGAACGTTCACTTAGAGTATGCCCGCGTGCCATGGCAGTAGGTTTTTGGGGAGATCCCGGGAAGTGCTGGTGCGCTGAGATGGTTCGTAATGGCAGCGTATCGTACACGAAGTGACAACAACTCGTCAGTACGGTTGGCCAGCTTCTCTGAAGGTGCAATGCAATTCTGAATGCGTTCATGATATGGTGCTGTTGTTGTCCTGCCAGCCACCGGCGCAGGTTGAACCGCGGGTACTGCCCAGTGATCCCGGACAGGCCTCCGGAGATACCGTGCTACCGGGCATATCAATGATCACCGGCGACGTGTTCAGATGCGCGCTGAAACCGGTGGAGCAGGCGTTGCAGTATGGCGCCTACGGTGACTGGTGGCCGGATGCCGCCCAACGGCAGCGTCTCCAGGAGGATTTCCCGCAGGGTGTGTGCGATCATTCCCGCCCCGGTCCATTCGGATCGCTGAAGGCGGCGCAGCGACACAGGCTGTTGCTCTGGTGCTGGAGGCTGGAGACTGCGGGACAGTCGCGCTAGACTTTGCACGACCCACCGCACTCAATCGTGAAAAGGAGATTCCGGGAGCCGATCCTGTCTCATCATGGCGTTGCATCTTTTCAGCTCCAACCGTGTCGAACTGTTGCAGCAAGCCCTGGCTCTGCGCCTCGACGACAAGCCGTTGCCCCCTTTCCAGGCCGAGCCGATCATCGTGCCGGGCATGGCCATGGCGCGCTGGCTGAACCTGCAGCTGGCGCAGACCCTGGGTATCGCCTCTCACATTGACTACCGGCTGCCGGCCCACTGGATCTGGGAGACGATGCGAGACGTGCTGCCGGATATGCCGGATCGCGACCCGCTGGACCGGGACATGGCCACCTGGCGCCTGTTCGCGGTGCTGCCGGAGCAGATGGATCGCCCGGAATGTGCGCCGCTGCGCCGCTATCTGGAAGATGACGAGGACGGGGTGAAGCGCTGGCAGCTGGCCGGGCGTATCGCCGATGTGTTCGACCGGTATCAGTTCTACCGCCCGGACTGGATCCGGGACTGGAGTGGCGGAGGTGACGCCGGGGCCGGTCGCGACCATCCCTGGCAGCCACTGCTGTGGCGGGCGCTGACGCAGGGGCTGGATGGCGCGCATCGCGTGGCCCTGATCGACCGTCTGCCGCAGGCATTGCCCGGCGCGGCAGATGTGTTGCCCGAGCGGCTCAGCCTGTTCGCCCTGTCTTCCCTGCCGCCGCTGTTCGTGAACGTCTTCCGGGAGCTGGCCGCCCACATTGAGGTGCTGTTCTTTCAGCACAGCCCCACCGATCAGTACTGGGCCGATCTGATCAATGAGAAGCAGGCGGCGCGTCAGCGCCTGCACGAGCCGGACCGTGCCCTGTATACGGAAACCGGAGACGAGCTGCTGGTGTCGTGGGGCCGGCAGGGGCAGGCCTTCCAGGACCTGTTACTGGACAGTGGCCTGCTGGATGACGGCCCCACGGAGATCTACCAGCCGCCCGAAGGGGAGCGGCTGCTGCATCAGTTGCAGCGCCGGCTGTATGATGCCGGTGCCGCGCAGGACGGCTTGCCCCACGATGACAGCCTGGGCGTTCACATCTGCCACAGTCCACTGCGTGAATGCCAGGTGCTCCATGATCATCTGCTGAACGAGCTGGAGCATGATGACTCGCTGAAGCCCGAGGACGTCCTGGTGATGATTCCAGAGGTCAGTCGCTATGCGCCCTACGTGGAGGCCGTGTTCCGGCGTGACGAGAGCGGGAGCCGGCCCTTCATTCCCTGGAACCTGTCCGACATCACCGTGGCCGACGAGCGCCCGTTACTGCGTGTGTTCCTGCAGTTGCTGGCGTTGCCCGACAGTCGCCTGCACTGGTCGGAGGTCATGTCCCTGCTGGAAGTGCCGGAAGTGGCCGACCGATTCGGACTGTCGGCGGATGACGTCGATGCGCTGGCGGGCGCGCTGAACGAGGCCCGGGCACGCTGGGGACTGGACCCGCAGCATCGCCAGGCCATGGGGCTGCCGCCCCATCCGCAGAATACCTGGCAGCACGCACTGGACCGGCTGATGGCGGCGCACTCGCTGGGACCGGCGCGGGACGGAGAGGGGCAGTCTGCCGATGAGCCGGCGCTGTGGCAGGGAGTGGCAGCCGCCCCGACCGTGGCTGCCCCACAGCCACTGGGGCGGTTCGCGCAGTTGCTGGACCGGCTGCGAGACTGGCGCGGCCGCTTGACCGGTGAGCATGAAGCGGTCGACTGGCAGCAGCGCATCAACGCCCTGATGGAGCAGTTCTTCCAGGTGGCCCCCGACGAAGATGATCCGCTGCAGGCAGTGCGTGATGCGCTGGCCACATTAGTGGAGGCCACGGGCACGCAGCCGCTGACCGGGGCGGTCGTCCGGCTCTGGCTGGAGCAGCAGCTGGGCAGCAGCACGCAGCACGGCCGTTATTTCAGCGGCGGAGTCACCTTCTGCGGTATGCGCCCCATGCGCAGCATGCCGTTCCGCGTAATCTGTCTGCTGGGCATGGACGACGCGGCGTTTCCGCGCCGTGACCGGCCCACCGAGTTCGATGGCATGGCAGACGGCTGGCGCCCGGGTGACCCTGGCAGGGGAGAGGAGGATCGCTACCTGATGCTGGAAACACTGCTCAGCGCCCGCGACCAGCTCTATATCAGCTATGTCGGGCGCAGTCTGCAGAACAACGAGCCGCGCCAACCCTCCACGCTGGTGCAGGAGCTGATCGACCAGGTGGCCAGCGCCATGCCGGAGCAGGCCGCGATGCGGATGGCCGGCACCGTGCATCCGATGCAGCCCTTCAGTCCGGAAAACTATCGTGCCGGCGCTCCGGCCTCGCACGACCGGTTCTGGTATTCGGTGGCGCGATCGCTGCCGGCCCCCGGGGCGCGTACCGGCCACGAAGCCTGCTGGCCCACCGATCCGCTGCCTCTGCCCGGGGAGCTGACCGGCACAGTGGAGCTGAACGTGCTGCGACGGTTCCTGCGCAATCCCGTCGGCGCCTTCTTCAATGAACGGTTGAAGATCCGCTTCGACGAGGAGGCGGAGAACGAAGACCTGGAGCCTTTCGATATGGGCGGCCTGCCGTCCTGGCAGCTGCGGCGGCGGATGATCGACATGGCACTGGAGGGGCGGTCGTTGCCACGGGATGTACTGATGGCCGAAGGCGTGCTGCCGCATGGCCGGATTGCCGATGTGGTGCTCGACAATGCCCAACAGCGCATCGGGCCCGTGCTGGGCAACATCAGCGACTATGCCGGCAGGGTACCGGAGACCGCGCACGTCACCGTGACCCTGCCTGATGGAACCGTCGTCAATGGCCAGGTGAATGCCTGGTATCCGGGGCTGGGCCATCTCAGCGTGACACCGTCGAAGTTCAAGGGGCAGCAGCTGTTGTTGATGTGGCTGGATCATCTGGTGCTTTGTGCCTCCGGCCGGCTCGAAAGCGATGAAGTTTCCCTGCTGGTTACCGGGGATGACAGGGCGCAACAGATCCCCTTCGTGGAACAGGAAGAGGCGGTGGCCGAACTGGAGAGACTGGTGCAGCTGTATTTCGAGGGCCTGCACAGGCCGCTGCCGATAACCCGACACGGCAGCTACGCGATGGCGAAGAAACAGAGTGGCGGGCTGCCCGAGAAAGGGTTGGAGGCGGCGGCCGCCTGCTGGAGTCCGGACAGCGACTGGAACCGGGACAGCGATGCCACGGATGTCTATCTGCAGGCCGTCATCCAGTCCGGTGCCTGCCCGCCGCATGAGGCGGAGGAGTTCCGCGACATGGCCTGGCGGCTGTACGGGCCGATTGCCGCGCTCATGCCGGAAGGGGAGCTGCCATGAGCGCGGCCCGTGACCACGTTCTGGATGCCGCGGCATTGCAGACCCTGCCATTGTCCGGCCTGAAGCTTATCGAGGCCAGTGCCGGTACCGGCAAGACGCACACCATCGCCAATCTGTATCTGCGTTATATATTGGAAGGTCTGAATCCTGGCGAGCTGCTGGTGGTCACCTTCACCAATGCCGCCACGGACGAGTTGCGGGGCCGCATCCGTCAGCGTCTGCACCGCCTGCTGCGACAGCTCAAGGCGATCGAGGCGGGGCAGGGGGCGGAGAACGTGGCCGATGCCTTCGAGCAGGGGCTGATTGAGCGGTTCAGCGATGATGCCGGATCGCGGCAGCAGGCGATCCTGCGTCTGACGCTGGCGGTGCGCAGCATGGACGAGGCCGCCATCCATACCATTCACGGGTTCTGCCAGCGGGCGCTGACCGACCACGCCTTTCACAGCGGCCAGTCCATGGAGGTCACGCTGATGGCCGACGATACGCCGCTGTGGGAGGAGGCATTGCAGGACTGGTGGCGGCGCCGCATCACCACGCTGGAGCGTCCTGACCTGGATGCCGTGATGGAGGCCATCGGTAGATTCAGCGTCCTGTGTCAGCGACAGAGGGCATTGCGCGGGGGCGAGGAGCGGCGGTTGTTCCCGGAACAGCCCGCCACGATCTCCGATGCCCTCGCACAACACAGGCAGCTGCAGGAGGAGCTGCGCCGGTTGGCCGATGAATGGAGTGCACGGCGGGAGGCGCTTCGTGAACTACTGGAGAATTCGAAGTCTCTGGCCCGGAGGAAGGCGATCCTCAAGGTGGATCAGGTGTCCTCCGTACTTGATGGGCTGGACGACTGGTGGCAGACGGGTGACTTCAGTGAACTGCCCCCCGCATTCTGCCTGCTTTGTCGGCAGTTCCTGCTGGACAACCTGAAACCCTCCGCGGTCAAGGCGGGTGGTGATCCGGCGCTGGAAGATGCGTTCTTCCAGCGTTGCCAGGCGGTGCGGGAGGCCACCGAAACGCTGCAGGAGCAGCTGGCCGTGGCACTGCTGCATGAAGCCCACCTGGAGGCCAGTGCCACGGTGGAGCAGCGCAAGCGTCAGCGTCACGTGATGGCCTACAGCGATCAGCTGACGCGTCTGTCGTCGGCGCTGGGCAGTGCGGGAGGAGAGACGCTGGCGCTGCATCTGAGGCGGCGTTTTCCGGTAGCCATGATCGACGAGTTCCAGGACACGGACCCGCTGCAGTACGGCATATTCCGCTGCATCTATCCGGATACGCTGCTGTCGGACAGTCACGCGGACCCGCAGTCCGCGGACGCGCCCCGCCGGCCGCTGGCGCTGATCATGATCGGCGACCCGAAACAGGCCATCTACAGCTTCCGGGGCGGCGACATCTTTACCTACATGGAGGCGCGTCGTTCGGCCGAGAAGCAGCGTTACACGCTGGGTACGAACTGGCGCTCGACGCCCGGGCTGATCGAGGCCGTCAACACGCTGTTCCAGTCTCGCGACGAGGCCTTCGTATACCAGGAGGCCATCGAGTTCGAAGCGGTCTCGGCGGCGGACAGGGAGCACCGGCAGCTGGAACGGGACGGCGAGACTCAGATCCCGCTGACCTTCTGGCGCATGCCGGTCAACCCGGAACAGGACAGGAACGGACGGCCGAAACCGTGGAGCAAGCAGGCCGGGGCGACCATGACCGCCGCTGCCACGGCCTCCGAGATTGCCAGATTACTGGACGGGGCCACGCGCCTGGGAGAAAGGGCGTTACAGCCCGGCGACATGGCGGTGCTGGTGCGCACCCACAACGAGGCGGCCCATGTGCGTGAGCAGCTTGCCGTCCGGGGTATCGCCGCCGTCACTGTCAGTCGTGACAGCGTGTTTGACAGCGACGAGGCGCGCGGGCTGATGCTGTTGTTGCGGGCCGTCGTGCACTGTCACGACCGCCGGCGCATGCGTCAGGGGCTGGGCAGCAGCCTGCTGGGATATGATCACTGTACGCTTGCCGCCTGCGTGGAGCAGGAAGAGCACTGGCTGACTTTCACGACCAGACTGCGCGAGCTGCATGAGCTGTGGCAGCGTCGTGGTTTCATGGTGGCTTTTCAGCATCTGATGCAGGTGCTCGGTGTGGGTGAGCGGCTGGCTGCCGGGTCCGACCCGGAACGCCGCATGACCAATGTGTTACAGCTGGCAGAACTGATCCAGCAGCAGTCGGTGGTCACGCCTGGCATGGAAGGCCTGCTGGCCTGGTACGAGCAGCAGCTCCGGGACAGCGACACGGAGGAGAGTGAACTGCGGCTGGAAAGCGACAGCGCCCTGGTCCATATCATCACCATCCATGCCAGCAAGGGCCTGCAGTACCCGGTGGTGTTCCTGCCTTTCCTGACCACCACGAACAGGGTGGAGCAGAAGAAGGACCGGCTCGTGCCGTTCCACGACGAGGACGGCAGGGCCTGTATCGACCTGCGCCCGGCCACACCCGACCGTCACCTGCTGCTGGCCGATCGGGAGCGTCTGGCCGAGGACGTGCGTCTGCTGTATGTGGCGTTGACCCGGGCCGAGACAAAACTGTATGTGAGCTGGGGCAATGTGGGAACCCGCGGAGGCACTGCGCGCCACACCGCGCTGGCCTGGCTGCTGTACAGCGACCGCTCGGCTGACAGCCTCGCGGAGACAGCATTCGCGGCATCACTCGGTGAGGATGAGGACACAGTTATGGCGCCGCTGCGGGCACTACAGGACAAGGCGCCAGGGGTCATAGAGTGTACCGCGATGCCCGGGACGGATGCCGCGCTGGTACCGGACGGAGAGAGGACTGTAGAGAGTGCCGGAGATAGTGCGCCGGAATTGGCCGTGGCCGGTTTCAGTGGCCGCATCGACACAGACTGGCGCATCGCCAGCTTCAGCGCCCTGACCCGCGATGTGCATCAGTTGCCGCACGGTGGCAGCCCCCGCACCGGAGTGGATCCGATCCTGGATTTCCCGGCGGGCAGCCGCATCGGGCTGTACCTGCATTCGCTACTGGAAGAGCTCGATTTCACCGGAGATATCCGCGAACAGACCAGCGTCCTGCATCGCAGGCTGGCGCCGCGCTACGGCCTGGATGTCGAAAGTCACCTCGGCACGGTCTGTGACTGGATGGAACAGGTGACCAGTGCGCCGCTGGGCCTCGCTGACCTGCGTCTGGCCGACATTCCCATGTCGCGCCGCCTCAATGAACTGGCCTTCGACTTCTCCGTCCGCTCCATGGACATGGATGCTCTGAACCGTGATCTGACCGCGCTGGCCGGCCATCCCCTGCAGCCGATTGCGGTGGAGGATTTCCGTGGGCTGGTGACCGGCGTCATCGATCTGGTCTTCGAGCATGACGGACGCTTCTATCTGGCCGACCACAAGAGCAACTTCCTGGGCGGGGCGCTGGATGACTACCGGGAGGAAGTGCTCGAGCAGACAGTGCTCGATCGTCGTTACGACGTGCAGTACCTGCTGTATTCGCTGGCGCTGCACCGCTATCTGCGGCAACGGCTGCCGGATTACGATTATGAACGGCATTTTGGCGGGGCGTTCTACTTCTTCCTGCGTGGCATGCGGGCCGATCGCGGAGCCTCGCGAGGCATCTGGCACCGCAGGCCGGAGCGGACACTGATAGAGGAACTGGACAGGCGATTGCAGCATGAGTGAAGTGATGGAACGGGACTGGCTGGAACAATGCCTGGCGGAGGACCGGCTGGATTCTTTCGCCCTGCATTTCGCCCGCTTCGTGCAGCGCCACGGCGGCGATGACCCGCGGGGGCTGTTGTCGCTCAGCGCGGCACTGGTTGCCCAGCGCAATCTGCAGGGTGATGTCTGTGTGGATCTGGCCGCGGTGGAAAATCGGCCACTGTTCCCCGACCCGCAGAATCCGGCACTGACCCCGGCACCGCTGGGCCCGCCCCTCTTGGCCTGGTGTGAAGCGCTGCGTGCGGTGCCGGAGGTCGTCGGCGGGCCGGGAGATCACCGGCCACTGATCCTGGAGGGCCACCGGCTCTATCTTCATCGGCTGTGGCGGGACGAGCGCTTCGTCGCGCAGTCCATCCTGTCCCGGCTGGCCGATACTACGCCGCTGGTCGATGCCGGCAGGCAGCAGGGCGAAGGGGTGGACTGGCAGACGCTGGCGGCGGTACTGGCCGCCTCACGGCGTTTTGCCGTCATCTCCGGCGGGCCCGGCACGGGCAAGACCACGACCGTGATCCGCGTGCTGGGCCTGCTGTTGAAACAGCACCCGCAGCTGCGCATTGCGCTGGCCGCGCCCACCGGCAAGGCGGCGGCCCGTATGGTCGAGTCCATCCGCCAGCGCAAGTCCGGGCAGTCCCTGGACGAGGACATTGCGCGGCGCATCCCCGATGCCGCCTCGACGCTTCACCGCCTGCTGGGCGTGCGTCCGGGCGGGGGCTTCCGGCACGGACCGGGCAATCCGCTGCCGGTGGACTGCCTGGTCATCGATGAAGCCTCGATGATCGACCTGGGGCTGATGGCGCGGGTGCTGGAGGCGCTGCCCGACAGTGCGCGTCTGATCCTGCTGGGTGACCGCGATCAGCTGGCCTCGGTGGATGCCGGCAATGTGCTGGGTGACATTACCGGGCAGGGGCAGCGGCTGCGCCATTCGCCGGGTACGGCCGATGAACTGGAGCGGGCCACCGGCCTGCCGTCCGGTACGCTGGAGCGCGATCCGGCCGCGCCACCCATTGCCGATGCGATCGGCCTGCTGCGTACCAGTTTCCGCTTCAGCGGCGGAGGCGGCATTGGCCGCCTGGCGAAGCTGATCAATGCGGGCGATGCTGATGGCGTCGTGCAGCTGTGCCGTGACGAGACGCCGCTGGGCGGAGAAGTGGAATGGCTGGAGACCACGGAGCCTGCTCTACATCCCGGGGTGCTGGAGCGGGCTTTGAAAGGGTACCGCCACTTCCTGTCCTGCAGCCATGTGGACGCCGCGCTGGCCGGGTTCGAGCGGGTGCGGGTGCTCAGCGCCCAGCAGCGCAGTGACCTGGGGGTCGAGGCGCTGAACCGGCGCATCGAGGCTGCGCTGGTGGCTGCTGGTCTGATCCGGGGCGGGGATGCGTACCAGGGCATGCCCGTACTGATCACCACCAACGATCATGAGCTGCAACTGTTCAACGGCGATACCGGGCTGATGTGGCCGGATGCGGACGGGCGACTGCGGGCGTGGTTCCGACAGGCCGATGACTCGCTGCGGAACGTGGCGGTGGCCAGCCTGCCGGAGCATGTCATGGCCTGGGCCATGACCATCCACAAATCCCAGGGCTCGGAGTTCGACGAGGTGTTGCTGGTGCTGCCCGCCGACACTCATAATCCGCTGCTCAGTCGGGAGCTGGTGTACACCGGTGTCACGCGGGCCCGGCGGCGCGTGCTGTTGCATGCCGGGGAGGCGGCTCTGCGCGCGGCCTGTCAGCGGCGTGTGCGGCGCGATTCCGGGCTGGCGGAGGCACTGGGCTGGCCGGATCAGGCGACCCGCACCGCCCCGACCGATCCCTGATAGAATGACCGAAAAAGAGGGACAGTCCCGGTTTTCAGGAAAAAGGGGGACAGTCCCGGTTTTTCATCCGTTTTCATGGAGGCAGGACAGGCTATGACACTGAATGACATCAACAACATCTGCGTGGTTGGCGCCGGTAACATGGGACATCAGATTGCCCTGCAGGCAGCAATCTGCGGTTATACGGTCAAATGCTTCGACGTCAGTCAGGAAACCCTGAAAAAAGCCGATCGTTTTGTCGACGACTACCTGCCGGGCCGCGTGAAGAAGGAACGCCTGACACAGGAGCAGGCCGACCAGGCCCGGGCCAACATCCGCTTTGTTGATACGCTGGAAGAAGCGGCAAAGGATGCCGATTTTGTCATCGAGGCGGCCACCGAGGTGCTGGATCTGAAGCGCCGAATTTTCACGGATCTGGACCGCATCGCCCCGAAGCATGCCATTCTGGCCACCAACAGCTCGGCCATTGTCAGTTCGCGCATCGCCGACGCCACCCGGCGCGAGGACAAGGTGGTCAACATGCACTTCTTCAACCCCGCGCTGGTCATGAAACTGGTCGAGGTGGTGCAGGGGCCACATGTCTCCGATGAGACCGCCGATCTCACGATGGCCCTGTGCGAGGACCTGAAGAAGGTGCCGGTCCGTCTGAAGAAGGAGGTCGACGGCTTCCTGCTGAATCGTATCTTCGCGGCCATCAACAGGGAAGCCAACTGGCTGCTGGAGATGGGCGTGGCGGAAGTCGAGGATATCGACAATGCCTGCGTCTACGGCGCGGGTCATCCGATGGGGCCGTTCCGCCTCAATGACCTGACCGGCCTGGACCTGAGCTTCATCATGGCCACGGAAAAGTTCCGTGCCAGCGGTGACCCGGCCGATCTCCCCGGACCGCGGTTGACCGAACACTATGTGAAAGGGGAATACGGCGAGAAGACCGGCAAGGGCTGGTATGACTACACGAAATGATGGCGTGATGCCGGTGGGCCGGGACGCCGAAGATCGCACGGATGGCGCCTGTGGCGAAGCCACGGTGGACGAGGCCGTCGTCGCTCCCACCGGGGCCATGGAGTTGCTGTCACAGCTGGAAGTGCAGCGCCTGCACGAGATCGGTCACGGCGAGACCTACGAGCTGTTCCGCCGCTGTGCCCTGGCGGTGTTGAACTGCGATGACCGCTCGGACAGTGCCGAAGAGGTGTACCGGCGCTTCCCCGACTTCAACATCGAGATCCAGCGTCGCACAAGGGGGCTGCGGCTGCGTGTCAGCCATGCACCCGCCTGCGCCTTCGTGGATGGCGTCATGCTCAATGGTGTACGCGATCACCTGTTCGCCGTGCTGCGCGACATCGTTTTTGTCAGCAGTGAGCTGTACCGGCCGCTGGAGAATGGCGTGGCGGATTACGAGTCCATCCGCATCCGGGAGCAACGCCCCGACGAGCCCGGCGTGATCAAGAACCTGGTGTTCGATGTGTTGCGCAATGCCGGCACCCTGCAGCCGCGTCAGTCGCCCAGACTGGTGGTGTGCTGGGGTGGCCATGCCATCAGTCGCGAGGAATACGACTATAGCAAGCAGGTCGGGTATCAGGCCGGTCTGCGCGGCCTGGATATCTGCACCGGCTGTGGGCCCGGCGCCATGAAAGGGCCCATGAAGGGCGCCACGATCGGGCATGCCAAACAACGCATTACCGGCGGGCGTTATATCGGCATCAGCGAGCCCGGCATCATCGCCGCCGAATCGCCCAACCCCATCGTCAATCAGCTGGTGGTGCTGCCGGACATTGAAAAGCGCCTGGAAGCCTTCGTGCGTCTGGGGCACGGCATCGTCGTATTCCCCGGTGGAGTGGGTACGCTGGAGGAGATCCTGTTTCTGCTGGGCACGTTGATGGACGAGGCCAACCGTGACATCCAT
This sequence comes from Pseudomonadota bacterium, assembly GCA_051747985.1. GTDB lineage: Bacteria > Pseudomonadota > Gammaproteobacteria > Pseudomonadales > Pseudohongiellaceae > PWQG01. The sequence continues at coordinate 17,736 of JBNJGU010000034.1, forward strand.
GTGCCGTTGATCTTCACGGAACCGAAGGCCAGCAAGGGCTATTTCCGCCGGGTGGAGGCGTTCCTGGTGCAGGCACTGGGCGAATCCGTCCGGGACTACTATGAGATCATCGAGGATGACCCCGAAGCCGTGGCACGCGGCATGAAGCAGGGTATCGCTGGAGTGCGGCGCCAACGCCTGCGCTCTCGTGATGCCTTCTACTACAACTGGCTGCTGACCATTCCGGAGGCCATGAAGCGCCCCTTCGAGGTCAATCACCGGAATATGGCCGCTCTGCGACTGGACAGCACATTGCCGCCGGGTGAACTGGCCGTGAACCTGCGTCAGGCTTTCTCCGGCATCGTGGCCGGCAACGTCAAGGATCGCGGTGTGCGCCTGGTGCGAGAGCAGGGGCCCTTCGAGCTGCATGGCGACCCGGCCATCATGGAGGCCATGGACGGTCTGCTCAAGGCATTCGTGACGCGGGGCCGGATGAAGCTGGCCGCTGATGAGTACCATCCCTGCTACACCATCACCGCCACTGAGTGATGTGTCACGGGCAGGCAGAATACTTGACTAAAATACTCGGATATCTGATAATTCAGGCACATGTTCGAGCGGGTGCGTCTGCGTCTTCCCGTTGATCTATCGAGGTATATCATGGCTGAACAGGTCGAGGATCTGATCCGTAAGGATTATGCGGCGGGCTTCCATTCCGCGATCGAGTCCGATACGTTGCCCCCCGGGCTCAACGAGGACGTGGTCCGTTTCATCTCCGCGAAGAAGAATGAGCCGGAGTGGATGCTGGAATGGCGTCTGAAAGCCTATCGCGCCTGGCGCGAGATGGACGAGCCGAACTGGGCCCATGTGCATTTCCCGAAGATCGATTTTGACGCGATCTCCTACTACAGTGCGCCGAAAAGCATGGAAGATCGGCCGCAGAGCCTGGATGAGGTCGACCCTGAGCTACTCGAGACCTATGAGAAGCTGGGCATTCCGCTGCATGAGCAGGAAGCACTGGCCGGCGTGGCCGTCGATGCCGTGTTCGACTCGGTGTCCGTCGTCACCACTTTCCGCAAGAAGCT
>JBNJGU010000035.1:0-18396 GCA_051747985.1 Pseudomonadota bacterium
CTGGCTGTCGGCAGGGAACTGGACTGGGATCCGGAGCGGGTCAATGTCAATGGAGGCGCCATCGCGCTGGGGCACCCGATCGGCGCGTCCGGCTGTCGGGTGCTGGTGACACTGCTGCACGAAATGCGGCGTCGCCAGGCCAGACGCGGACTGGCCACGCTGTGTATCGGCGGTGGTCAGGGAGTCGCACTGGCAGTCGAATCGGTCAGTGCCTGAACGGCCTGGTATTGACTGAGAAACACCTCCCCACTCAGCTCATCGAGGAAATGGGTGCGTTGCAGCGCATCCATCACCGGCCCTTTGACTTCCGACAGGTGAAGACTGATGCCCATCTCCCGCAGGCGAGTGTTCAGCGTCTCCAGTGACTCCAGAGCACTGAAATCGATTTCATTGACGGCACTGCACATCAACACCACATGTTGCAGTTCCCGACGCTCCGCCACCGCCTTGTAGATCAGGTCTTCCAGGTACCGGGTATTGGCGAAGTAGAGACTCTCGTCAATGCGCAGTGACAGAATATGGGACCAGGTTTTCACTTCATGCCGATTGACGTTACGGAAATGCTCGGTGCCGGGGACCTCCCCCACCACGGCCACATGTGGTTTCGAGGTCTTGTACAGATGGACCAGGATCGATACCAGAATTCCGGCTGCCACGCCGATTTCCACGCCCGACAGCAGCGTCAGGCCGATGGTTGACAGCACCGCCAGGAAATCCGCACGGGAGTATCGCCAGGCTTTGCGCACGATACTGAAATCCACCAGACCCAATACCGCCACGATGATGGTCGCCGCCAGCGTCGCCTGAGGCAACCAGGCCAGCACCGGCATCAGAAAATAGGTGGCCGCGGCGATCAGCAGTGCGGCATAGAAGCCGGCGGCGGGCGTGGCTGCGCCTGCGTCGAAATTCACCACGGAACGGGCAAAACCACCCGTCACAGGAAAACCACCACTGAAGGCGGTGGCAATATTGGCTCCCCCCAGACCGATCAGTTCCTGGTCGGGATCGATGCGCTGACGACGCCGCGCAGCCAGTCCCTGGGCCACCGAGATCGATTCCACGAAACCGATGATCGCCACCAGCACGGCGGAGCCGGCCAGAGAAAGCCAGACCTCCGGCGTGAAATCGGGTACCGTGATACCCGGCAGGCCGGCCGGCACCTCGCCGGTCAGCGCCACTCCGGCCTCGCCAAGATCCAGCCACCATGCCAGTGTCACGGTGGCCACCACCGCGACTACCGGACTGATCCGCGACAGTATCGCGGCCAGGCGCTGACCCAGCCCCACTCGCCGAAGCACACTGCCAAGATAGCGCCGGGCCCAGAACAACCAGAGCAGACTACCACCACCGATGGCCAGCGTCGGCAGGTTGAGACCGCTCTCCATACCGGCCAGTCCGTGCCACAACGTTTCCAGCAACTCCGGGACATTTTCGCCGGAGGCGGTCACACCCAGCACGTGCCGTAGCTGACTGAGGGCAATGATGATGGCGGACGCCGTGATGAAACCGGCAATGACGGGATGGGACAGGAAATTGGCAATGAAACCGAGCCGCAACAGACCCAGCACCATGAGGATCAGACCGGACATCAATGCCAGTGTCAGGGCCGCGGCCACATAGGCATCCGGATCGGGCAGATCCAGTCGACCAAGTGCGGCCGCCGTCATCAGTGAAAGCACCGCCACCGGACCAACCGACAGTGTCCGGCTGGTACCGAGCACTGTATAGACCATCAGGGGAACAATGCTGGCGTACAATCCCGCCTGCGCCGGTAATCCCGCCAACAGGGCATAGGCCAGCGACTGCGGCACCAGCATGATCATCACCACCACGGCGGCCAGAAGATCATCCGTACACTGACGCCGGTCATAGACTGGCAACCACTCGGTTATCGGAAAATGACGCATGGGACGCATCAGGGGCTCCCGACCGACTACTGATTTTCCCGGAGCCAGTTGACCACCGGCTCCAGGTCATAACCGGCCTGCTTGCCGGCTGCCAGGATTTCATTCGCGGGCAATCCGCGGATCCCCTCCGCCAATGCCCAGAGCTGGATGGAACGGGTGCCGGTGCGGCAGTACGCCATGATGGGCTTGTCCATTTCATCCAGGGCGCTGCTGAATGCCGCAATGTCCGCCGGCGTCAGTTGACCCGAGATCACCGGTACATGACGGAATGAGATACCGTGCTGCTCGGCCGCCGCCTGGATTTCCGCCACCGTGGGTTGATCCGGAGCCTCCCCATCGGGACGGTTACACAACAGGGACCGAAAACCCTCGTCGGCCAGCGCCTTCACATCCTCGGTCGTGACCTGCGGAGATACGGCAAAGCCATCCGCAACCTGTTTGATTTCCATTGAGAGACTCCTGTCCTGAATTGATTGAAAGAGAGGGGTGGTGTGGAACGCATAAAGGGTACACCATCTGCCTGAGCCATCCAATGCGACAGATCGTCTCAACCGCGATTGACGAGTCGCACCGACGGCTGCCCCCCGATCTCGATGTCACCGGGCAAACGTCGCACCTCAAGCTGCTCCCGCAACACGCCGTAGATCCAGCGCCCCTGCTCATCATCGGGCGCGGTAATCAGCAAATACAGTGAATCCGGGCGATCCGACAGCAGTCTGAGCGGCTCCCTGAGCCGGTCGGTGACCCCATCCCTGTCCCGGCGGGCCACCATGCTCACATCCAGCGTATAGACACTGTGCGTGCGTTCGCGCTCCAACTGCACTCGCTGTCGGCCCGCTTCGATACCGGGATGATCTGGCTGCACGCGTCCGGCGCGCTCGAGAAACCTTTCGGCGTTGTCGAACTGTCCCTGTCGGGCCGCCAGTTCCGCCAGCTCCACATAACGCGCCACGATATCCCGTAGCCCTTCCATCGCCAGTGCATTATCCGGCTCCAGCGCCAGAACCCGGCTGAACCAGGCATGAGCGCTCTTGTCGGGAGGCGTCATCAACCGGTCCTCGCGCATGGCCCGCAATCCTTCATACAACCAGTCCGCGATGCGGCGACGGTGCCGCTCCTGGCGGGCCTCGTCCACCGGATCCGGCTCGACGGCCTGCGCCGGCCGTGATTCAACCGGCAGGGTCCGCACCTGGATCGGTTCGTTTTCCGGCACCTGGCAGGCCACAAGAAATGCCAAGATGGCCAGCAGTGAAAACCGCGATGACCGTGGATGCGCGCCGGTGTCAACCGCCTGGTCCTGGTTTGCCACGTTCATTCACCCGCCCCACTCGCCGAAGGGTATGAACTGCAGTATATCCCCTTCCCGGACTTCGGTGAATGGCGGAATCACCACCACACCGCTGGCACGGCTGACCGATGTCAGTACCCCGGAAGATTGCTCCGGCATCGGAACCAGTTGCTGACCGGTACAGCTATCGCCGTCGCGTACCCGAACGCGCAGGTATTCCTGCCGCTCGCCGGAACGGGCACGCTCGAACCCGGCGGGCAACCGGTATGACACAAAGCCGGTGTCCGAGGCACCCGCCAACTTCAATAAGGCGGGACGGACCAGCAACAGGAAAGTGATGAACGCGGAAACGGGGTTGCCGGGCAGCCCGAACATCGGTGTTGGACCGACCCTACCGAACGCAAACGGCTTGCCGGGCTTCAGAGCGATCTTCCAGAGGGTCAGCTCTCCCACTTCCTGCAGGGCCGTACGCACATGATCTTCCTCGCCGGCTGACACTCCACCACAGGTCAACACCGCATCGGCCCCGCCGGCAGCCCGCAACAGCGCCTGACGGGTACTGGAGAGATCATCGGGTAACGGCTCGCCGTCCCCCATCACCTCCATGCCGAGCTGATCCAGCAGGGCATGCAGCACGAATGCATTGCTGTTGTGGATCTGCCCCGGTCGCAGTGGCTGGCCCGGAGACACCAGCTCGTTGCCGGTGGGCAGCACGATCACTTTCAACCGGGTACGGACCTTGACACGATCCACACCACAGGCGGCCAGTGTACCGACATCGGCAGCCGTCAGCCGCCTTCCGGCAGACAGCAATCGCTCCCCGGAGCGGATATCGGCGCCTGCGCCCCGGACATTTTCGCCGACAGAGGGATCCGCAACGACCGTCATCGTCGATTTTACGGCATCGGCACGGCAGTTCTCCTGCATGACGACCGTGTCGGCACCGGACGGCATCGGTGCGCCGGTGAAAATCCGCACCGCCGTTCCCGGGACAAGTGGACCAGGAGCCTGTCCGGCCGGCACACGACCACTGATGGTGAAAACGCGCTGCCCCTGATCGAGGTCACCGGACCGGATGGCATAGCCGTCCATGGCACTGTTTGCGAACGGTGGCACGTCCACCGCGGCATGATGGTCCGCGCACAGAATCCGCCCGGCAGCCTCTCGAAGTGGCACGGACTCGCTATCCACGGAGCATGACAGGCTGGACTGTATCTGTTGCAGGGCCTCGTCAACGGCCATCAGGCGACCGCCCGGCCTGAGTTCATTCTCCGTCATTCAACGGCCTCTGTGAAAAATAGCTTTTCACCAGATTCTCCAGCTGACCGTGCCAGCTACGTTGCTTTATACCGAATGTATCAAAAATCTTCTTGCAGGCCAGTGTGGTATTGGCCACTTCCGGCGCGACCGGCCTGGTTGCGGTCACCGAAAGATGATCGAGCAACGCATAGATGGATTCGTCAAAGCGGGCCGCGTATCGGATGAACTCACGGATGAACTCGCTTTCGCTGCGACTTTCGACACTGCCGTAGTGATAGGTGCCCCAGACATTGACATCGCAATCGACCTGCAGCGCGATCGCGACCAGCACCCGGGCCAGATCATCCACTGGCGTGGGATTGAACTTGCGTCGCACGGCGCGCAGAGCACCGTCGTTCTCCATCACTTCCTTCAGCCAGTTTCTCAGACACTCATCCTGCCCCGGTCCGAAAAGCCAGCCTCCGCGCAGAATCACATGCCGAGAGGCCGTGCCGGCCACGGCCTGTTCGCCAGCCAGCGCTGTCTGTCCGTAGACACCGGCCGGTTCAGGCCGGTCCTGTTCACTGTAGGCCAGTTTCTTCGTGCCCGAAAACACTGATGCCGTGGAAAGCTGCAGCATTGGCACATGAAGGTGATCACAGACCTGGGCCAGTGCCGACGGTAAAGCCAGATGAAGAGCCTCACACCGCTCCGGATGATGTTCGGCCTCGTGGATGGCCTGCTGGCTGCCGGAGCCGAAGGCGGTCAGATTGACCACCTGGTCCGGGTTACTTCGTGTGACCGCGCGGGCGATCCCCAGGGAATCCTGGCTGTCGATGTCACCGGCGGGCGGCGCCACGATATCAAAACCCCGTTGCCGCGACTGCCTGACCAGCTCCCGGCCCACTGCGCTTTCCGCCCCGACCACAAGTAATTTCACTGCCTGCGTGTTCCCTTTTTACCTCATACCTCTCTGTTTTTCCGATACGGACCACCACGGATCGTGTACCGTCAATCAGAACGGAATATCGTCGTCGAAATCATCATTGAAGCCGCCATCGCGGGAGCCGCCCTGTGCAGGTTGACTGCCCTGGGGCGACTGTCCCTGGCTTCCGGCGGCCGCGGCACCGGCACCAGCGGCCGCCTGGCCACCACCGAATCCGGACTGGCCCCAGGCCGGTGCTTCCTGCGAGCCTCCGCCGCCCTGACCACCCCGGGAGTCCAGCATCTGCATTTCGCTGGCGATGACCTCGGTGGAGTAACGTGTCACGCCATCCTGCTCCCAGGAACGGGTCCGAAGACTGCCTTCGATATACAGCTTCGAGCCTTTCCGGATGTACTCGTTGACAATTTCCGCCAGCCGATTGAAAAACACGACCCGGTGCCATTCCGTCCGTTCCTGCTGCTGGCCGGTATTCTTGTCCTTCCAGACTTCGCTGGTGGCCACCGGCAGATTGCATACCGGGCTGCCGCTGGGCATGTACCGGGTTTCCGGATCCCTGCCCGCATTTCCTATCAGAATCACTTTATTCACGCCGCGACTTGCCACCTTGATCCTCCGCTGTCCTGTCGGTGTGTTCACCATCAAGCATAGCACGAAATCCCGGATCACGCCGACCATGCCTACATTCCAGATACCGGGCGTCTTTGCCAAGCGCACCACTTTTACTCATAATGGTCCGTTTGATTGAAGAGCCGGAATCTGCATGGACTGGATTGAGCTACGTGGCGTACGCACGCACAACCTGAAGAACCTGGATCTGCGCATTCCCCGCAACCGCCTGGTCGTGGTCACCGGCATTTCCGGGTCAGGCAAATCCTCGCTGGCCTTTGACACGCTGTATGCGGAAGGTCAGCGCCGCTACGTCGAGTCGCTCTCCACCTACGCCAGACAGTTCCTGTCCATGATGGACAAGCCGGATATCGACCATGTCGCGGGCCTGTCCCCGGCCATTTCCATCGAACAGAAATCGACATCACACAATCCGCGCTCCACGGTCGGCACCATCACCGAAATCCACGATCACCTGCGACTGCTCTATGCCCGCGCCGGTGAGCCATTCTGCCCGATCCACCACCAGAAGCTGCGGGCCCAGACCATCAGCCAGATGGTAGACCAGGTGCTGACACTGCCCGAAGCGCAACGCGTCATGGTGCTGGCTCCCATCGTGCGCGACCGCAAGGGTGAACATGCGCATGCATTGGAGAGCCTGCGAGGCCAGGGCTACATCCGCGCCCGTATCGATGGCATCGTGACCGATCTGGACGATCGGCCGACGCTGGACCGCAATCGCAAGCACACCATTGAAGTCGTCGTCGATCGCCTGCGGGTCCGGCCCGACATCCAGCAGCGTCTGGCGGAGAGCCTGGAAACGGCGGTACAACTCAGTGACGGCATTGCCATGGTGGACAGCCTGGAGGCGGACGATGACATGGAGCCATTGCTGTTCTCATCGCGTTTCGCCTGTCCGCATTGCGGACACAGCATCAGCGAACTGGAACCCAGGATGTTTTCGTTCAACAACCCGGCCGGTGCCTGCGAGACCTGTGACGGACTGGGCGTACGCCAGTATTTCGATCAGGCGCGCATCATCACGGATGCTTCCCTGAGTCTGGCGGAAGGGGCCATCCGCGGCTGGGACCGACGCAACTTCTATTACTTCCAGATGCTCAACGCCCTGGCAGCGCACTACGATTTCACCGTGGATACGCCGTTCGAGGCACTGACCCGTGAGCAACAGCACGCCATCCTTTATGGCAGTGACGGGGAACCGATCCGTTTCCGCTTTCTCAACGACCGCGGCAATGAGACCGTCCGGACCCACCCCTTCGAGGGCATACTGCCCAACATGGAACGGCGTTACCGGGAAACCGAGTCCACCATGGTCCGGGAAGAGCTGTCCCGCTACCTGAGCATGCAGTCCTGTCCTGACTGCCATGGCACCCGGTTGCGCGCGGATGCTCGCCATGTCTACATCGAAGGCATCACATTGCCCGACATCGCCAGCATGACGATCGCAGCGGCTGCCGACCACTTTGAAAACCTCGCCCTGCAGGGTGCCCGGGCCACCATCGCCGAGCGGATCGTCCGCGAGATCCAGCAACGCCTGCAGTTCCTGATCGATGTGGGACTGAACTACCTGACACTGAGCCGCAGCGCCGACACCCTGTCCGGTGGCGAGGCGCAGCGTATCCGCCTGGCAAGCCAGATCGGGGCCGGACTGGTCGGCGTCATGTACATTCTGGATGAGCCCTCCATCGGCCTGCATCAACGCGATAACGCACGGCTGCTTCGCACCCTGTTCCAGCTCCGCGACCTGGGCAATACCGTGATCGTGGTGGAGCATGACGAGGAAGCCATCCGCAGCGCGGACCAGATCATCGATATCGGCCCCGGAGCCGGCATACACGGCGGCACCGTGGTGGCCCAGGGTACCGCGCAGGACATCATGGACGAGCCCGGCTCGCTGACCGGAGACTACCTGGCGGGGCGGCGCCGGATCGAGCTGCCGCGACAACGACTCACACCCGATCCGGATCGCATGCTGGTCCTCCACGGCGCCAGTGGCAACAACCTCCAGCATGTGACACTGGAGCTGCCGCTGGGGCTGCTGACCTGCGTCACCGGTGTATCCGGTTCCGGCAAGTCCACGTTGATCAATCACACACTGTACCCGCTGGCCGCGCGCATGCTGAATGGCGCCACGACACTGCGTCCCTCCGCGCACGAATCGGTGGAGGGCATGGATCGGCTGGACAAGGTGGTGGATATCGACCAGAGTCCGATCGGGCGAACGCCCCGATCCAACCCGGCCACCTATACCGGCCTGTTCACGCCGGTACGCGATCTGTTCGCCGCCACGCAGGAGGCACGAGCGAGAGGGTATTCTCCCGGGCGTTTCAGCTTCAATGTGAAGGGGGGGCGTTGCGAGGCCTGTCAGGGGGATGGCGTCATACGGGTGGAAATGCATTTCCTGCCGGACGTGCATGTCGCCTGTGATGTCTGCCAGGGGCGTCGTTACAATCGGGAAACCCTGGAGGTACGTTACAAGGGAAAAACCATCAGTGAAGTACTAAACATGACCATCGAGGAGGCCCGGGACTTCTTCGATGCCATCCCGGTCATCGCCCGCAAGCTTCAGACATTGATGGATGTCGGCCTTTCGTACATAAAACTGGGTCAGGCGGGCACCACCCTGTCCGGAGGCGAGGCCCAGCGGGTCAAGCTGGCAAAGGAGCTGTCACGGCGGGATACCGGCAACACCCTGTACATACTGGATGAGCCGACCACGGGGCTGCATTTCGAAGACATCCGGCAGTTGTTGACCGTCCTGCACAGACTACGGGACCAGGGCAATACCATCGTCGTGATCGAACACAACCTGGATGTCATCAAGACGGCGGACTGGCTTATCGACCTGGGACCGGAAGGCGGTGACGGTGGCGGCCGCATCATCGCCACCGGCACACCAGAGGATCTGGCCCGACAGGATGAGTCCCACACCGGTCGTTACCTGCGACCGATACTGGAACCATCCCGGAACTGAGGGAGCCCCGCGAACAACACGACGTGCCGTTTCGAAAGGCTCCCGGATATCACTGCCCCAGTTCAGCAGCCCGGGTCAATAACCAGGCCCGGATGCTTTCGGTCTCTTCCGCGCCAATATCCTCGGCAAAACTGACCATGCCACGATCGGCCAGCACGCCATCAAGCACGATCGCGGAAAAGGCATCCTGATCCAGAATGGTGGCGCTGTAGCGAAGATCGGGAATCGGACCGCCACTGAGTGCCGCCGGTCCGTGACAGACCGCGCAGTAGGCTCCATACATCACTTCGCCCCGGGCCGGATCACCGTCACTGTCGGCAGCGCTGACATCCAGCGGCGTCGGCGCCGACATCCGCACTTCCGGCAGCTGCCCGTCAGCCCCCAGCCTGAAGGCCATCAGCTTGCCATTGCGTTGCCGTGGGAAATTCCCGGACAACAGCCCCATGGTCAGCGGAATCGCACCGCCCTGCCCGGCCAGGGCCAGCACGTACTGCTCCCCGTCCAGTTCATAGGTGACCGGGCCGCCCAGAATGGCGTCTCCCACGCTGTAGGCCCAGAGTCGCTCCCCGGTGCTGCTGTCATAGGCATTGAAATCGCCATCGGCCGCGCCCTGGAACACCAGACCTCCGGCCGTGCTGAGCACACCGCCGTTGCCCATGGCGGTGTGATCGACGCGCCACACCGCCTCCTGCGCCACCGGATCCCAGGCCAGCAGGCTGGCCAGCGGGTTCTGCTGCGCCCGCTCCGCGTCGCCCGGATTGATCGGTGGCCCCGGATTGGCCGCCTGCCCGAGATTCCAGCCCACCTGTTGTTCATCGATCTCATCCGCCCCCGCATACAGATAGGAAGTACTCTGCGTCGGGATATACACCAGACCGGTATCCGGCGCGTATGACATCGGATACCAGTTATGACCACCCAGCGGCCCGGGGATCACGATGGCCGGATCCTGCTCGTAGCGGGTGAGTTCGGTCTCGATCGGGCGTCCGGTGACCGGATCCAGCCCCTGGGCCCAGTTCACATCGACATAGTTGTCACCGGAGATGAACTCGCCGGTGACCCTGTCCAGCACATAGAAGAAGCCGTTCTTGGGGGCCTGCATGATCACTTCACGCGTCTCGCCATCGATCTCGAGATCCGCCAGGATCATGTGCTGGGTGGCGGTGAAATCCCAGGACTCGGCCGGGGTGGTCTGGAAGTGCCAGACGTATTCCCCGGTCTCCGCCCGCAGCGCCACAATGGATGACAGGAACAGATTGTCCCCTTCCCCATCGGACCGCAACTGGTGGTTCCATGGACTGCCATTGCCGACGCCGACATAGAGCAGATCGCGCTCCGCGTCATAGGCCATGGAATCCCAGGCCGTGCCGCCACCGCCCAGCGTCCACCATTCCCCTGCCCAGGTCTCCGCGGCCATTTCCATGGTTTCGTTCTCAAACCCGTCAGCCGGGTTGCCGGGCACGGTGTGGAAGCGCCACAGTTGCTCGCCACTCTGCGCATCATAGGCGGTGACATAGCCGCGCACGCCGAGCTCGGCTCCGCCGTTCCCGATGATCACCTTGCCGTCCACCACCCGGGGGGCACCGGTGATCGTATAGCGCTGCTCCGGATCGGCGGACTGCACGGACCAGACTTCCTCGCCTGTTGCCTGGTCCAGCGCGATCAATCTCCCATCGATGGTTCCCAGGAACACCTTGTCGTCCCAGGCGGCCAGCCCCCGATTGACCACATCACAGCAGGCGTTGACGGCGTAGCGACCCGGCACTTCCGGATCGAACCGCCACAGCTCCTCCCCGGTGCGGGCATCCAGCGCGAAGGCCTTGCTCCACGCGGATGTGAAATAGACCACCCCGTCGATGACCAGCGGCGTGGCTTCCTGGCCGCGATCGGTGTCCAGCTCGAAATGCCAGGCCAGGCCCAGCTCATTCACATTGTCGGTGTCGATCAACGTCAGTGGGCTGTGGCGCTGCTCACTGTAGGTACGCCCGTGCGTCAGCCATTCCTGGTTGTTTTCTCCGGCCTGCAGCAGCCGTTCGTGCGTGACCGGTCCTCCGGTGGCGGGAACCGCTTCCGGCTCCGATGCCGGGGCTGTCTCCTGCTCCGGCTCTCCGGAACAGGACAACAGTGCGAGAAGCAGAGGCGCTGCCAGTGTTCTGAATTGCATGAACCAACTCCTGTTATTGTCTGTTGTTATCGTCTGTGTGGGCAGCGCGCCGTCACTGTCATCACGAACTTACCTGGCCACCGCCCTGATATCGATGGTCAGGGTCACCTCGGTTTCACCCGGACGCGACTCGGGCGCGGCGCTCCCGGCGGCATCCATTGCCATACTGCGCATCTCCACCGGTCCCCTTCCGGACGATCCGGCACCTACGATGATCTCGGCGATCTCCACGTCGTCACGCCCCAATGCCTCACCGGCTCGCTGTGCCCTGGATCGGGCGCGCTCTATCGCCTGCTCCAGCATGTCATCGCGGATCCGGTCCGCCCTGGCATTGCTGAGCTGCCAATCCAGGCGGTTCATGACAAAGCCGGATGTCTGCAGCTCGCCAGCCAGTGCCTGCACCTGCTCATGTGCTGTATCCGTCTCCAGCGTAACAGTCTGGCTGCCTCGCCACACGCTGTCACCGCGCCCGTTCCCGGGTTGTCGTTGATACTGGTAAACCGAATAACGGCCGGTACCGACGACGACATCATCCCGTTGGTCAATGCGCTGCAGTGCCTCGTCCATCCGGGTATTGATGTGTTGCTGCACTGCCTCCGGATCCCGACCCTCATGTTCAATACGCAGACTGGCCACCAGCCGGTCCGGCACCACATCACGGCGCTCGGTCACGGACAGGCTCAGCAGGGTCTGTCCCTCCGGCAGCAATCCATCACTGCCGGACTGCTGTGCCTGCACAAAACAGGGCACCATCAACAGCATCAGCATGGCTGCACATTTCGGAATCCTTTTCTTCACCGTCATAGTGAATACCTCGTCATGCATACGGTATGACTGGCATTCTATGCACCTTGTTGATGAATTGCACCTGCAAAACGGCGCCGCATCAGGCTACACTGTCATGGCACCGTCAGACCCGGGAGCCACTGCAACCATGAGCCAACTGGATCCAGCCATTCACCTGATCAACGATCGGGCATTACTGCTCAGTTTCAATCACCATCCGGATATCCCCGCCATTCAGCGCCTGCTGCTGCGACTGGGGCGCGAGTTGCAGCAGAGCCTGAGAACACCCGACAATCCCCGGGCGCCGCTGCGGAACATCATCCCCGGTCCGGGCAACCTCACACTGGAGCTGGCCGCCGATACGGATCTGTCCCTGACCACGCTGACCGAACGCCTGGAGCGATGCTGGAAGAGCCTCACGCCGGACGAGACAGGGCTTCCGCGCGAACACCGGGTCCCGGTGGTGTATGGCGGTCGGCACGGCCCCGACCTGGACACAGTGGCGGCGCATGCCGGTCTTTCGGCTGAAGAGGTGATCCGGCGCCACGCCGACGGGCAATACGATGTTCTTTGTCTCGGATTCCAGCCGGGATTTCCGTACCTTCACGGGCTGGATCCGTCCCTGCACACACCCCGTCGGGACAGCCCCCGAACCCGGATACCGGCCGGTTCCGTTGCCATCGGCGGGTCCCGTACCGGCATCTACCCGTCCGCGTCACCGGGCGGATGGCAGATCATCGGACACACATCGCTGACGCTGTTCGACCCCGGGAACCCCGCCGATCCGACGCTGTTGCTCCCCGGGGACAGAATACAGTTCATTGTCGAGGCCGCCCATGTTTGAAGTACTCCGTTGCGGCCCGGTCACCACCATCCAGGATCCGGGGCGTCACGGCATGCGTCACCTCGGCATCAGCCAGTGCGGCGCGCTCGATCCCGTGGCCAACCGCCAGGTCAACCTGCTGCTGGGAAACACCGCGGCCGCCGCCGTGCTGGAAATCCTGCATCCGCCACTGCTGCTGGCCTGCCATGCCGACTGCGATGTCGCCCTTGCCGGCGACGACATGGATGCGCATCTGCTTGATCAGCACCGTCACCCGCTGCCCGGCGGGCGGCTGGCTCCAGGGCGCGTGCACATTGTCCGCGGTGGCCAGTTGTTGCACCTGCCCGGACGCCGCCATCCCGGCAACCACTGTGTGCTGGGCGTGGCAGGAGGGTTCGATGTGCCTCTGGTGCTGGGTTCACGTAGTACGGACCTCAACAACTGTTTCGGCGGACTGGAGGGTCGCCCGCTGCAGTCCGGCGACCGGCTGTACGTGGACCGGGACGCCGACTCCGGCAGACGACTGCAACAGGGTATCCGCCCCATCGCTCCCAACGGCCAGCTGCGCGCCATTCCCGGACCGGAGTTCGAGCAATTCACCCGTCAATCCCGCCTGGACATCTGGCAGACCCGCTGGACGGTGGGCCGCCAGAGCAACCGTGTGGGACTGCGACTGGGCAATACACCATTGCGCAGCGAAGATACCGGGCACATGTCTTCATCCGCGGTCCTGCCCGGGGTGGTACAGGTGCCCCATGACGGTTACCCGGTTCTGCTCGGCAATGATGCGCAGACCACCGGGGGGTATCCCCGCATCATCAGCGTCATCAGCGCCGACCTCTGGAAGCTGGCCTATCTGACGCCGGGGGGCCGTATACGATTCGAGCAGGTCAGCGTCGACCGAGCCCGGGCCATCCGTCAACAATGGCAACGTTACTGGGCGCGACTGGAAATGATCCCCTCCGGAGAGGCATCATGAAAATCGACCTGAACGCGGATCTGGGTGAAGGCGGCCCCAGCGACCGGGAGCTTTTGCAGCTGGTCACATCGGCCAATATCAGCTGCGGCGCGCATGCCGGTTCACCGGAAGAGATCGAAACGGCCATACGCCATGCACTGCGGCAGAATGTCGGCATCGGCGCCCACCCCTCCTATCCGGATCGACGCCATTTCGGACGCAGGTCGTTGCGCATGACCCCGGAAGCCCTCCGCGCGACCCTGACCGGACAGATCCGGGACCTGCGACAACGCGTCGAGGCGCTGGGCGGTACACTGCGACATGTCAAACCACACGGCGCGCTGTATAACGATGCCGCCACCGATCCGGTGCTGGCCACGCTGATCTGCGAAGTGGTCGAATCGGTGGACGAGGAACTGGGCATCGTGGGCCTGGCCGGCAGTGCCCTGGTACGGGCAGCGGAGACCCGGGGACTGTGGTGCCAGCGGGAAGCCTTTGCCGACCGTCGGTACAATGACGACGGCACACTGGTGCCGAGAAGCCACCCTCGGGCCCTGATCCAGTGCAGCGAGGAAGCCGGTCGCCAGACGCTCGATCTGGTCAGCGGCTCGGGAATCCGCAGCATCGGTGGTCGTAGCCTGTCACTGAATGCAGACACGATATGTCTCCACGGCGATCACCCGCAAGCACTGACATCCGCCCGGCGACTGCGTAGAATGCTTGAGGACAGCGGCGCAACAATCCGTGTATCCACGCCAGAGTAATGATCCTCCATGGAGGTAGAATCACATGATATTCCGCCAGCTATACGATGACACATCATCCACCTACACCTATCTGCTCGGAGATGAAAAAAGCCGGGAAGCGATCCTGATCGACCCTGTGTTTGAACAGGTCAAGCGCGACCTGGCTCTCCTGCGCGAGCTGGACCTGACATTGAAGATCGTGGCGGACACCCACGCCCATGCGGATCATGTCACGGCCGCCTGGTTACTGAAGCAGCATACCGGCTGCCGGATTGCCCTGTCGACCGCCGTGGGCGCACGGAACGTGGACATCGCCCTGTCCGATGGAGACTCATTCGGCGTGCAGGGGATCACACTGGAAGCTCGCTCCACACCGGGACATACGGACGGCTGCAACACCTATGTGATGGAGGATCAAAGCATGGCCTTTACCGGCGATGCCCTGCTGATCCGGGGCTGCGGCCGCAGTGATTTCCAACAGGGAGATCCGGCACGCCTGTACCACTCGATCACGCAACAGATATTCACACTTCCCGATGAATGCATCATCTATCCGGCGCATGATTACAGCGGCCGTACAAGATCGTCGGTGGCCGAGGAAAAGCGTCATAATCCGCGCGTCGGCGGCGAAGCCAACGAAACCGATTTTGTCCATTACATGCGCGCCATGCAATTGCCACATCCGAAGAAAATCGATGAGGCACTGCCCAACAACATGCGCTGCGGCGAGCCGGAAGACGGCCGTATGCCGGAAGAGCCCGACTGGGCCGATCTGCGGATCACGCTGGCCGGCATCCCGGAAGTGGAACCGGCCTGGGTGGTACAGAACCAGCCATCCGTCACCATCCTGGATGTCAGGGAGCCGGATGAAACAGACCCGGCGGAGGAAGGACTCAACAATCTCATCCGCATCCCGCTCGGTGAGTTGCGTGACCGCGTCGACGAGGTGCCTGATGACAAGCCGGTGGTCACGCTGTGTCGATCGGGGAAACGCTCATCGCTGGCCATCGGCATTCTGAAAAATGCCGGGCACGAACGGGTCGCCAACATTCACGGTGGCATATTACAATGGCCGATCAAGAACAGCTGACCCGATCACCGCTCAGGGAGTTATGCGCACCTGGAATGTGCCACCTGAGCGGCGCTCGAAACGCATCCATTGATTGATGCTTCGGGGCGCCTCTCCAGTTGTGTGACTCACATACAGCAACTGTGTTCGCCCGCCCCGCGCAATTCTGTCGACCAGCTCCAGTATGCGACTCCTGTACCTGTCGTCCAGCCCCACACAGGGCTCATCCAGCACCAGAACGGGTGGTTGTTTGACCATGGCGCGGACCAACAGCACCAGTCGCTGCTGGCCGAAGGAAATTTCGTGATAGCCGGCACTGTTCAGCCCTTCCAGGCCGACTGCCCGTAACCACTCACGCGCCACCTCCACTTCGCTGGCACCGGCATCGCGGTACAGTCCCACTGAATCGAAAAAACCGGAGACCACCACATCGATCACCTTCCAGCCCCTCAGATACTGGACATGCAGCTCATTGGACACCACGCCAAAGCGGGACTTCACCTCCCAGACGCTTTCGCCGCTCCCCCGCCTTCGGCCGAACAACCACACCGACTGTCCATAGGCCTTGTGACTGCCCCCGGTGATCAGTGCCAACAGTGTCGACTTGCCACAGCCATTGGGCCCCTCGATCAACGTGTGTTGCCCTGGATGGAAAGTCCAGCTCAGCCGATCCAGCACGAGGTGGTTGCCGAAGCGGACCGACACATCCTGCAAGTGAATCAACGGCTGATCCACCGGCAACGGTTCCGGTACATGAGAGACAGCTGGCCCGGGCAGGCCCGCCGGCACGGGCGGCAACGGCGGCAAAACCTCATCAATACGGGATTGCAGAGCCTCGAAGGTCCCGACAGCAACCAGCGACAGGCCCCGCATCAGGGCCATGTGCGTCATACCCGGAAGCAGGCCGGCCCGGCGACGGTTCAGCACCAGACTGGCGTTGTCCGCCGACTGCCATCGAGTGAGCGCATCGGTGATCCGCTGCCGGGATCCCCGGTCGATGCTCTCCAGAGGTTCATCGAGAATCAGCAGGCGTGGTCGTCGAAGCAGTGCGGCGGCCAGCATCGCGCGCCGCATCTGTCCCGATGACAGAGACCGGATACCCTGCTGCAGGATGCCAGTCAGACCAAGTTCTTCGATCAGCGATGCGGAAACCGCTTGCGTTCGATCATCCTGACCGGCCGGATGCAGAAGCGCCCGCACCGTGGTGCCGGCATCCGTGGCCGCCGCGTTGTACTCACTGATATCATGCCGCTGATCGAGTGACTGCAACACCTGCTGTCGCTCGAAAGAGACCACCGCGATGTCTCTGGCCGGATCCAGGTCTCCCGGATAGTGAACACGGCCGCTACCGCTGCGCAGCCGGCCCGCGAGGTAGTCTGCAAATAGTGTCTTCCCGGCACCATTGCCACCGAACACGCTCCAGTGCTGCCCGGAAGAAAGCCGGAACCGGGCCACCCTCAGATGCCGTGACTGGCTGATCCGGCAGATCGCGTCCTCCACCACAATCCAGTCCTGACTCACGCTCACCTCATTCCGCCGCTGACAATGCCTCTTCCATGACCTGCAACTGTACTGGAAGAAAATGGCGCACCGATCTGCGCCAGTAACTGGCATCATGGCCGCCTTCCCCCTGCCTGAAACTGACGGGAACACCATTGAAAATCAGGGTCTGTGCCAACTCATGTGCTTCACGCAACAGACGATCCGAAAGGCCGGAATCAATATGGAAGTGCGGCAGCTCATCCCGCGGTACATCATACAATAACGCGAATGGGTCATGGCGACGGGCCTGCTCCGCGGTCAGAAAGGCGATACCGGACGGCGTTCTCTCCTCCTGGGTTTCGAACCCCGGCACATCAATGATGTCGGCAATCGCCTGCTGCGCCTCCATCAGTCTATCCGGCATCCGCGGCGCCTGCACGATACGCGGTGACTGTCCTTCCTCCAGTTCGCTGGCACGATCCCGGGCATAACCGAGCGCCCCACTGCTGCTGGCGACGGAAATGAACTGTTGCGGATGCCGCAGTCCCAGCATGACGGCCCCATAGCCGCCCATCGACAGACCTGCTATGGCCCGGCCTTCACGTCGGGAAACCACCCGGAACCGTCGCTCGACATCGGGTATGAGCTCCTCCATCAGATAGCTCTCCCAGCGGTTGACCTCGGCATTGTGGCTTTCGGCATAGTCCACATACCAGCTGTTGCCGCCATCCGGCATCACCACGATCACATCACCCAGCTCCCGGGCGACTTCGGCGGCGCCCAGATTACGGCCCCATACCGTGTAGTTCTGCATGAAGCCATGCAACAGATAGATCACCGGATACGCCCCGTCGGATGTCTCGTAGTCCGGTGGCAATACCACGTCGTATTTCATCCGTCGGGCCACATGCTCGCTGTAAAAGCTGACGGTCTGCAGACCATCGGGCAGATCCTCACCCGGCTGAGCGCTCACTCCCAGCGACAGAATGAACCCCATCATCAGAAAAATGATTCGCATCATCGGTCTCCATCACTCCGGTGTTCGACAATGGGCTAGTGGGCCATGCATGGCGCAGCCTCCTGTCAGTGCAAAACCGTATTATGACACAGAGGCCTTCTGAGATTGGCGCCGCAGCAACACTGCATTCCAATGATGACGACCGGACATGAAAAAGCCCGGCAATATAGCCGGGCTTCCCTGGTGCCGGGGCTCCTCACCGTGAGTGAAGAACCTGATGGCGCTCAGTTCGCGCTGACCAGCGAATCTTCCTGGTGGTAGCGACTCTGATCCTTGTACTTGTAGTACACCTGACCGAAGAACATTTCGTCCCAGCTCTGATCGCCCCAGGGCACTTCGCGGGACGGATCCGGGTTGGCGGGATTCTGC
>JBNJGU010000036.1:0-17932 GCA_051747985.1 Pseudomonadota bacterium
CATAACCAAATGCCCACCGGCGGATTGCGGCGGTCTGTATGCCGGTCAGGGCTGATGCCTCTGGCAGGGTGTACAAGCCAACCCCGATCAAATCACTGTGTGCGTTCATCAATCCTCCCGAGGCTCTACTGACCATACATCTGCTCAATTGTCCCATACTTTGATCGGGCAGGGTAAGAACCTGTCCTGGTGACAGCGCTCCGCTCCCGCATCGGGGCCTTCCGGTCTTCACACCCCACCTTCATTATAGTCCCCAGTGGCAATGTAGGCCTGATCCGGGCTGCTGGGCTCATCGGGGTACTTGCGCCGAAGCCGCCCATTCCGCAGCAAGGACCTCAGATAACGGTGCCGGAGGTAGTGGCGATTACGGCCTGTTATCGTTGACAGCTCTTGCAACGAGAAGGGCCTGAACGCGCAAAGCTGCAACAGGATGGATTCCACCCGACTGGTATCCTGGCTCCTTTGCCCCATGGACCTTATCGTATCGCGTAATGACTCTGGCAGTTCTGACAGCAGCGACTCCCTTGATAAGGCTCCGGACTGCGTAGATAACGCTTCAGACTGTGTAGATAACGGCCCTGGCTGTGTAGATAACGCTTCGGACTGTGTAGATAAGCCCTCGGACTCCCTAGATAAGCCCCCGGACTTGTGTGATAAGCCTGAAAACAGATCGTCTTCCTCCTCGGTGATCGGAAGTCCGAGCCGTCCCCCAGGCACATAGTAGGTCGCCGGCCCACGCGGCACCTGCTCGACGAGCTCCATATCCCGCAAGTGGGCCAGTCGCTGACTGGCGGCCAGGGTATCGACCCGGTTCAGGTCGCGGTAATCGGAGTTGGTGAGGCGTCCGGTCTCGCGGACAAAAATCAGCGCGCGCTGCTCGTCCTCGCCCAGCCCCAGATGCTGGAACTGACCAAGCCAGGCGATATCTTCCTCGCTCAGGAAATGGTGAAACAGGTACGTGGCGGAAAACTGGTCGCTGTGACGGTCCGAGTCGAAACTGGGCGGGGAAAGCCCGGCCTCCTCCATCAGCCGGCGCATGACGCGGATACCGCTGCCCTTGGTCTCGGCCAGGCCCATTTCGTGCAGCACGGAGGCGATCACAGGGTTGCGCCACTGCGAGCCCGGCTCGCCCAGATTCTCCAGCGCCTTCAGGGAATAGCCCGGGTTCTGCACCTCCAGTCGATTGCTGTAGCGCTGTAACTGAATGGGCTAAGGCACCGGACTGCATATAGATAAGAGTACGAACTTGTGTGTGATAAACTGTCCTAGTCCGTCGCCATGGTGCGGGACCAAAGGTATACAGTCACTTGACCTTACCCCAACACCGCCACCAGCTCCCCATACACCCGCAGCTCGGACCCGGCTTCCACTTCCAGCTCGATATCCTCATAGCGTGCCCTGTCGCTCTCCGGGCGCAGCACAATCCGGCGGTGCTCCCATGTGCCGTCGTCATGCTCCGTCTTCTCGCCGTGATAACGCTTCACGGTAAACCGGCCACCGGTGTCCGGATCCTGGATGTCGCGGTGGCCGACCAGAACAATCTTGCCCTCGCGGCTGCCGGCGGGATTGGCGCGGAACAAACACCAGGCGCCATCGGGGATGCGCCGGTTCATGGACGGGCCGACCACGCGGGCCACAAACTGGTCAGGACCGGCGGTGAAGACGTCGGGCAGCACAACATGCTCCAAGGCATCCCGGGATTCCTCGAAGGCCTGTTCATCACTAAAAGCACCAGCCGCTGCTTTCAGATCATAGACGGGAACACTATTGTCTCCGGGCCGCACCTCTTCGGGGCCAAGCACGGGCAAATCCAGGCCCGGGTAGCGTTGCTCGAGCGCGGGTGCCTCTTCTGGAGCGCCCAGCAAGGCCTTGAACCACGCATTGGTCTCCGGATCTGTGCAGTACAGATAGCAACCTTTCTGGCCTCGGGTCATCAGGGTGCGGTAGGTGTTGCGGATGATGGTGTCGGCCTGACGGCGGGCGGCCTCGGGCTCCTCCTTCAGCCATTTCTTGTAACCGCGAATGGAGCGGTCCATGGAGGAGCGCTTGCCGGCATCGGTGATGATCTGGCCGTCACGCACAATCAAATCGGGGCCGATGATGACACCGATGTAGTCGAGTTCCAGTCCCTGGCAGGTGTGGATGCAGCCGATCTGATTGACCGAGTTCTCAGCAATAATCCAAAGGCTGCCGTCATCGGTGAGATTCCACTGGGCGGAGAATCCGTGTTCCGGAATGACAATGTCCTGCGCCGCCGGATCTTTCTTGCTCTTCCAGTCCCAGCAGTAACCGGCAACCATCCGGGCCTTGTTGCTGGCCGCATTCTTCTCCAGGACCTTTTCCTTGAGTGCGAAGGGCGAATCAAAAACCTGCAGCTCGTAGTCGAGCTCTCTGGCGTCCGTGTTAGCCGTCTCCCGGATCTGCAGGGCGTGGTCCACAAAAGCCAAAAAGCCATCGGAGCCGTTGCAGCGGAATTGTGACTGCAGGGCAAGCTCCCGCACCTCGGCACCCGCCCGCCGGGCAAACCCGCGGATTGTGGCGCGGTCGCCGACATCCTTGAGCGTGACCCGCTGGTCCTCGTCGATGAAGAACACGCTGAGGCGGGCCGCATTGATCAGCTCCCGGATCTGGTGGTCGCCCTGGTTGCCGTAGAAGCCGGACTTCTCATTGAGGCGGTGGGCTTCGTCCACCAGCAGCGCATGGAAGGTATCCTCTTCCGTTTCCATGTAGGCGCCGGAGCCCTTGAACAGATTCTTGATGCGGGTCTGGGTCATTGAGCCGGTCAGTTTGCTGTGGTAGACCTCGCGGGGTGCAGCATTGCGCGAGACGTACTGCACCACCTTCTCGCGATTGGTCATCTCGACCAGCAGATTGATGGCCACCACCGACTTGCCGGTACCGGGACCACCTTCCACGATCAGCACCTGTTTCCGGCCCTGCTCCGCACGATACAACTGCTCCAGGGCGGTCTCGTAGACTAGCTTCTGGTCGTCGATCATCAGGAATTCCTGATTGCCCTGCAGCATGGACACCAGACTGTCGGCCAGATTGCGTGAAGGTCGGATCTTGCCGTGCTCGATGCGGTACATGATCTGGCGATTGTCGCCGTACTTGACGTGCTTCTTCAGAAAGCCGGTGAAGCGTTCGACGTCCCTGGAGATGAACACTGGCGCGCGGTCCGTATGCGCCTGGTAACAAGGGTCATTGACGGCATTGCCGATATCCATGTTGTGGAGATAGGCGCAGGGAGCCAAGGCAATCTCTTCCTTGCGCACCGTTTCATTGTAGTCCTCGATCAGGGCGGCATAGGTCCAGGCCTGGTAGGAGGGGTGACTGGTTTCGCGTTCGCCGCCTCCCAGAAAAGTGGAGATGATGCCGTCCTTGCGCGTGGCGGTGGCTTTGCTCCACTGCTTGAGTTCAACGATCACTGCGGTTTCCCTTTGCTCGGCATCACGACCCGTCAGGATGAAATCAATTCGTTTGCTGGTCAGGGGAATGTGATACTCGATGTTCACGCCCGCGTCGCCCGGAATATCTGGATCCCGAAGAATCTGAGACATATTCTGCAAGGAGTTGCGCCAGGAGTTGACCTCGGACTCGCCGACGGAATGCGAAAGACGACGGTGGAATTCCTGCATGATCAGGTGGTGGATGCGGTTCCTGCGCGTGTCTTCCAGGAATTCTGATTTGCTGGCCGAGTAGACTATCATGTGGTCGAAACCCGGTACCCAGGGTTGAATGTGGTAGCCACGAAGGCCAGTGCTCTGTCATGTGACATTCATGATTCCTCTGCATTGCGGAAACTTTGTACAACCCCAAAAGAGACCACGCCATTCGGCCAGGGTCTCGGGACGATGCAACCGGAACACCTCCCGGGCGCGGGGGATCGGGTCGTGGCGGTCGGTGAAGCGGGTGATCTCTCCGGTGGCCTCGTAGACGAATCGCAGATCCGCCCTGCCGATATGCTTGAGGTTGGCTGAAGCGTAGCGGGCCGACTGCTCTTCCACCTTGCTGATGCGGTGGCCTTCCTCCTCGCGCTTGGCTTCGATCAGCCCGGCAGGCTCGCCATCCACCAGCAGCAGATAGTCCATGGGGCCGGTATCCGTGGGGTATTCCCGCACGGCCACGCCCCGTCCTGCCGAAGGGTTAAGATCGGCCAGGCTCTGCACTTCCCAGCCCGCGGCGCGGAGCTGATCGTCAATGCAGTCGCGGGCGCGTTGTTCGGGCTTTTGGTTATTATCCATGGTCATCCCGTAAGTTCCCCGACTGCAGCTACTTAGTGGGCGGCAGTACAGGCCCTGAACGGAAACGGGGGTGCAGCCGAAAAATCACCACCACTAGTCCAGAAGCCTTTCGGGTGCATCCATGTCCTCATGCAGAACACGAACAATGAGCACCTCCGGTTCACGTACTTTATAAAAAACCGCGTGATGCTCGACCTGCAGCCTGCGATATCCGGAGAGAACATGGACATAACTCGTACCGAGCGATGGGTACTGTATCAGCGATCTCATGCCTTTCTCCAACTGCTCCAAGTATTTGTCCGCCTGCTCGGCACCCCATTCTTCGCAGGTATACACCCAGATCCCGACGAGATCCGATTCCGCCTTCGGTGTAATGCTCAGCCGGAGCACTATTCGGCCGCCTTCATTCGCTTCCGCCCAGCCGCTTTGATTGCGGATAGATCAAGCGGCCCGGCCGCTCCGCTCGACTCACCCTCAGCAAGGGCCTGCCTCAACCTGACAAGACGCTCCTTGGCCTGTTGGTCGCGTCGGATGAGATCGCGGATATACTCGCTATCATTGCCAAAATGGCCGCTCTCAATCTGGTCTTTTACCCAGTCGTCCTGTTGTTCGGTCAGCGTGATGGTTTTCCGGTGCATGGTCATGGCTGAAGGTCTCTCGCAAAGGGGTACTTGTGTGATATTATCATACTAATATTGTGCTCCCTGTGTCAGGGTAGTTTTCGCCCCTCCGATTGATGGTAATCCGATCAGGGGGGAGACGCTGTTCAAGTACCAGCATGACCGATCGCTCCCATTGCTGGCGTGATCGAGCATCGACAAGGCTTTTTTGGGTTCTTATTGCCTAACGCCTGAGTTCAGCACCTTCTCTAATGTCCGCTGCAACTATTTGATCGGCGTCATTTGCATGATGAGCGCGGATATCACGACACTTCCCGACCAGCAACTCCGCGACTTCTTTCAGTTGCTCTTCAAAGTTGCCGTCACGGTCCCATCCATAGTGCCCAATCTTTGCAGCATCATCGAAAATTCCAACCGGCGCCGTACTAAGAACGATTGGGATGACTTCGCCGGAACTGAATCGTTTCTTGAACTGGTCCGATTCGAACTTTGTCCAAATCCGTTTCGGATAGTCGGGGCCTAAGACACAGATTACGAGAGCAGCATCGGAAGCATAAATAGGAGCTAGATACTCTTCTACGTCTTCCGCCAGGATTCTGTGTTGCTCATTCTTGTCATAGAATACCTCAAGCTCACGCTCCGTTAGTTCGTTAAATATGGCCTCTGCGATATCCCTGTCCGAGCCCGCGAATGACAGCGCAAAATCATATTGCGATGGAAATTCGATAGAGATATATCCTATCTCTTGAGCAAAGCGAGCCCATGAAAGATTCCTAATGTAAAACACAAACTGCGGGTCCTGAACCACTAAAGTACTACTGGCAGGGTCATAATGAATTACGCTCTGAATGTCTTTAGACGCCGCAACTAGCTCATGCAAGAACCCCTTGGTAGCGACCTGCGATACACTGCCTCTTTGCTGCGGGTGGCGATCTGCTTCACGATGGACATTAATTGACCAAGAATTGCTCTGACTAACCCAGTAAAGAAGATGCAGGTAGGGCGCTCGGCCTTCTCTACGCAGTTTGGAACCACGAGCGAAAGCGATTGCAGTGTCATGAAACGTACGTGCCAATGCCTCCATGACATGCGTTTTCACTGCTTCGTAGCTTTCGCTAGTCGCATGCCTTTCAGGGCACTCCTCAAATATGTTGCTTCTAAGGCAAGTGTGGTACGCGAGCATCTGGGCAATGTAAAAACTGCCCTGAGCGGCTTTGGCGATATCTTCAAGAACATTTATGTCTATATTCAGGGCGGCTTCGCCCTGCCGTAGCAGAAGCTCGATCTTGTGCTGAGGATTTGCTTCGAAGGGAATAACCTCGATCCGATTTACTAAGTCCTTGCCAAAGGCAACAAGTGACTGGCCAGCGTTTGTAATTCCTAGCACAACCAACTTGCTATGCGCGGCGCTCTCATCTGCCAGAGTTTTCATCAGATCGGCTATAGATCTTTTCGACTCGTCAGATAGTCGGTGAAAATCATCAATGAGTACCGTTCCGAGCGGTAGCTGGTTCGGTAAATCTTGGATAAAGGCAACATCGTCGGTCTTCCGCCCGGACAGCAGAATTATTTTCTCATCCAATCCTGCTTCCGAGATAGCCTTCATCACAGCCGTGGTCTTGCCAATCCCTGAAGGTCCTTCAACCACGATGCTTCGCCCGGCTGTACGTAATGCCACCAAGAGCCGCGGATACTCAACGGGTTGGACAAAAGTATGATCCGGAACGCCCGAAAGGACGAAAACTTCTTGTAACTGATTCGGTTGGTGTTTCACGTACCTCTCCTGTGACGCTGAAAATTTGTATTTTGGTTCAGAACACTTTCACGACCCTACTGTACGACGTGTCGACAAATGCGATGTTAGCTTTTATCGCCAGGGTCGTGATCTGTCTACCCGCTCTTGCTAATTCCAATTATCCCACCGGAATCAGCCTGCTATCGGTGTATCCGATTACTGCGCCAACACACGATTCCATGCAGGCGTTCCGCAACAGACCAAAGCACTTTATCCTGACAGACTAGCCGCCCCTGTCACACCACGGGCACACTGCCCGCTCGACAACAGGAACGTATCACAGGATGAAATGAGGAGTTACCAACAGAAGGAAGAAGGAGTCGCTCCGCTCTATCGGAAAAGTGTAATGCGCATCACACTGGCACGGGATCACTCCCGCAAGGAAGACAGGGCACGCACCACAGCCGCATCCCCTGCACCGCCCGCATTGATCACGGTCCGAAAGCCGGCCTGAACTGCGTAGTCGGCGACCCGCTCTGACGGCACCAGCAGGGGAATGGCCTGGAGCCGTTCTCCCCCCGCAATCCAGCCGACCAGTTCTTCCAGTTCCTGCGTGATCTGCAGGCTGCTGGCCACCACCGCATGCAGTGGCCCTTCGGCCAGAGCGGCGGCAATCTTGTCCACCGCCTCCGGTCGAGGCTCCCGCACATACAACTCAATGTAATCCACCGTAGCGCCTCGCTCTCTTAGCGTCGCCGCCAGCGTCTCCCGGCCACCCACACCCCGGAACAACGCAATCCGCTTCCCGTCCACATCACACATCGCGGGCATGTCCAGCAGCGCCTCACTGGTCACCCCTTCCTCCGGGCAACTCACCGGCCAGGTGAAACGCTCCAGCACCCGCGCCGTGCCGGGTCCCACGGACCAGGCGGTGAGGTCGCGGGGCAGCTGCGGCCAGTAGCGGTCGATCCAGTCCATGCCCAGGGTGGCGGCGTTGGTGCTGATGAAGATCGCCATGTCGTAGCGATCCAGTTCCATGATTGCGTTCTTGACCGCCTGCACGGCGGCCGGTTCATGGACGGGCTCGATGCGGATCAGGGGGATGGGCAGTACGCGGGCGCCGGCCGCTTCCAGGGCGCGGGCCGACTCGCTGAGCAGCGGCTCGGCCCGGGTCAGCAGAACGGTGAGTCCCGCCAGCGGGGCAGACATTACGATGTGGCGCCCTTGTCGGCGTCTTCCTGTTCGAACAGGGCCTCCAGGATCTCGCCGGCGCCCTGCGCCAGCAGGTCCTCGGCCGCCTTCACGCCCAGTTCATGGCCCTGGGTGCGCGGGCCGCGGATCTCGGTGCGCAGCACCCGGCTGCCGTCCGGCTCGCCGACCAGGCCGCGCAGGTGCAGCTGGTCCCCTTCCAGTTCGGCATAACAGCCAATAGGCACCGAGCAACTGCCTTCCAGACGATGGTTCAGGGCCCGTTCGGCGTACACGCGGTCCGCCGTGTCGTCGTGATGCAGGCCCTTGAGCAGGTCGTTGAGCCACTGGTCGTCGCGGCGGCACTCGATGCCCACGGCGCCCTGCCCGCCCGACGGCAGCGAGATCTCCGGGGTCATGCGCCAGGCGATGCGCTCCTGCATCTCCAGGCGCAGCAGGCCGGCCGTGGCCAGCACGATGGCGTCGAACTGTCCCTCGTCGAGTTTGCTCAGGCGCGTGCCGACATTGCCGCGCAGGAAGCCGACCTGCAGGTCCGGGCGGTGGTTCATGAGCTGGCACTGGCGGCGCAGGCTGGAGGTGCCCACCTTCGCGCCCTCGGGGAGCTCGTCGATGTGCGAGTAGTGGTTGGAGACAAAGGCGTCGGTGGGGTCCTCGCGCTCACAGATCACCGACAGGTGCAGCCCCTCCGGGAAATCCCTGGGCACATCCTTCATCGAATGCACCGCGATGTCGGCCTCGCCCTCCAGCATGGCCACTTCCAGCTCCTTGATGAACAGGGCCTTGCCGCCGATCTTGGCCAGCGGCACATCCAGGATCTTGTCCCCGCGCGTCTTGATCTTCACCAGCTCCACATTGAGCTGCGGGTCCAGTTCCAGCAGGCGGTCGCGCACGAATTCGGCCTGCCACAGAGCCAAGGGGCTGCGGCGGGTGGCGATGCGGATGGTCTTTCCAGTCATGGGTCGGTGTTCCGTGAGGCGAAATGTAGGCCGCCATTCTATAGCATCCGGCCGCAAGCGTCAGGGACCGGGGACCATAACGCTGTTATAATCGCGCGCATTCGCAGAACCCCCGAATATGGATAAGCAGCTATGAGCGATCAGGACCAGCAACAGGACAGCCGCCTCTGGGGCGGTCGATTCTCCGAACCCACCGACGCCTTCGTGGAGCGCTTCACCGCCTCGGTGACCTTCGACCAGCGCCTGGCGCCGCAGGACATCGCCGGCTCCATCGCCCACGCCACGATGCTGCACAAGGTCGGCATCCTCACCGAGCAGGAGAAGAACGACATCGTCGCCGGGCTGGAAGGCATCCGCGAGGACATCGCGGCCGGCCACTTCGAGTGGTCGGTGAGCCTGGAAGACGTGCACATGAACATCGAGGCCGAGCTGACGAAGCGCATCGGCCTGACCGGCAAGAAGCTGCACACCGGGCGCTCGCGCAACGACCAGGTGGCCACCGACATCCGCCTGTTCGTGCGTGATGCCGTGGACGCGGTGGGCGCCGAGATCACCCGCCTGCAGCGCGCCCTGGCCGAGGTCGCCGAGCGCGAGGCGGACACCATCATGCCCGGCTTCACGCACCTGCAGACCGCCCAGCCCATCACCTTCGGCCACCACCTGCTGGCCTGGTACGAGATGCTGGACCGCGATCACGGCCGCTTCATGGACTGCCGCGCGCGCCTCAACGTCTCGCCGCTGGGCTCGGCCGCGCTGGCCGGCACCAGCTTCCCGATCGACCGCGCTCTGACCGCCGAGCTGCTGGGCTTCGACCGCCCGTCGGCCAATTCACTGGACTCGGTCAGCGACCGCGACTTCGCCATCGAGCTGGCGGCCGCTTCCAGCCTGCTGATGACGCACCTGTCGCGCTTCTCGGAGGAGCTGGTGCTGTGGACCTCGGCGCAGTTCGACTTCATCGACCTGCCCGACCGCTTCTGCACCGGTTCGTCCATCATGCCGCAGAAGAAGAACCCGGACGTGCCGGAGCTGGTGCGCGGCAAGACCGGCCGGGTCAACGGCCATCTGGTCTCGCTGCTGACACTGATGAAGTCCCAGCCGCTGGCCTACAACAAGGACAATCAGGAAGACAAGGAACCGCTGTTCGACCTGCTCGACACTGTGCTGGACTGCCTGAAGGCCTACGCCGACATGATGCCGGCCATCCGCGCGAAGAAAGAGAGCATGTACGAGGCTGCCCGCAAGGGCTACGCTACCGCCACCGACCTGGCGGACTATCTGGTCAAGAAAGGCCTGGCGTTCCGCGATGCCCACGAGGTGGTGGGCCAGTCCGTGGCCTATGCGCTGGAGAAGAAGCAGGATCTGAGCGAGCTGTCCCTGCAGGAGTTGCAACAGTTCTCCGACCACATCGGCGAGGACGTGTTCGAGGTGCTGACGCTGGAAGGGTCGGTGCAGGCGCGGAATCACGCCGGGGGTACGGCGCCGGAGCAGGTGCGGAAGGCCGCGGCGGAGGCACTGCGGAGTCTGGAGCAACGTTAGGCTACTTCTGCCACCGTGACGGGCCGCAAGGAACGCGGCTCGACACACCGACATGAGCGGTTTACTCTCCCACTGACTGTGTATGGATACCGGCGGAGGGAATCATGATCGGGTCACGCACCACCCTGTTTGCGGGATGGCTGGCGATCTGCGGCGTCAGCGCCCCGCTACACGCACAATCTCTGGACATTCAGACCGGCCTGGACATCCTCCAGAGCCCGGACACGGAGATCGAGGGACTGCATCGCCTGTATGCGGGCATCGATCTCGGCCGGGACCTGTCATTCGGCCAGGCCATCTACTCCAGCGCCCTGGGCGATGCCGGCGGGGCCTTTTTCTGGGGCGTCGAGGGCGTCAAGCGCTTCCGGATGGGACCGGACACGACACTGGGCGTGACCGGATTTCTGGGCGGCGGTGGCGGCGCGGCGCAGGTCAGCGGGGATGGCGCCATGTACCGCATCAGCACCTTTGCCGAGCGCACCGTCGCGCGGGACTGGGCGCTGCAGGCCGGGATCTCTCGGATCGGCATCAGTGGCGCTGACATCGACGACTGGGCGGCCACGCTCGGTCTGTCCTATCGACCCGCGGGCACACTGGGCGACAGCAGTTCCGGCTCACCACGACTGCGTTCGGTGTCGATCGGAGCCTCGCGGCTGGATTTCTCCGGTGAGCCGGACCGGTCCGGCGGCGCGCAGGCGGATCTGGACCTGGTCGGCGCCGAAGCCAGCTTTTTCGCCGGACGCCATCTGGAACTGTTCCTGGAGGCCGATGGCGCCGCCGCGGGCGGCGACGGCTACATGCAGGTGTTGGGCGGGGTGCGACGGCGTTTCGACCTGGAGGCGGTGTCGCTGTTCGGGCAGGCCTCGGCCGGCTTCGGTGGCGGCGGCAACGTCGATACCGGCAATGGCGTGATCGCGCGGGCGGCGGCCGGGGTATCCGTTCCGCTCGGCGGAGTGCTGGATCTGGACCTGTCCTACGGGGCCTGGCACGCGGTCGATTCCAGCGTGGGCGGTTCCGGGCCACAGGCCCGGCTGACGCGGGTGTTCCAGCGCGCGCCGGGTGCCGTTTCGGACAGTGGCCCGCAGCGGTGGCAGTTCACGCTGGGGCTGTCCGGGCAGTCGCCGAACGACGACTTCATGAAATCACGGTCCAATGCCGGCATCGATCCGGTCATGCAGGAAAGCTCGATCGACCTGTTCATGACCGATTCACTGTATGTCACGGGCAACGCCCAGACCACCGTGTCGGGAGGGGTCGCCGGCTATGCCATCGGCCTGATCGGCCTGGGCCACGAATTCGAGCTGTCCCGGGACTGGCGTCTTTCCATTGAGGGACATCTGGGCGCGGCCGGGGGCGGTGGTGTCGATGTCGGCAAAGGACTGGTGGGCGGCCTGCGGGGCGAGATCGACTACCTGCTCTCGCCCCGCAACGCCCTGTCACTGGGGGTCGGCACGCTCCGGGCGCTGGATGGCGGCGGAGTGGATGTGCCGGTGCTGCAGTTCGCGCTCAAACATCGTTTCACCACGCAGTGACCGGATCAGATCGGATCACCGGACGGCATCTGCAGGACAGTGCCGCGCTCGGCGCTGCCTGAACGCTGCTGCCAGCGACGGATGTCGAGGGCGGTGGTGGCCTCGTGGGCGCTGGCGGCATTGCCCCTGCGCTCCAGCTGGTAGGCCAGGCCTTCCAGCCGGTCCGCCAGCACGGCCCTGACCTCTCCGGAGGCGTCCGGGTTCCCGGCCTGCTCCATCATTGCGTCGACGACAACCCGCTGCACGACGCGCAGCAGCTGGCGATGGTAGGCTTCACCGGGACGGACCACACCCCAGGTGACGGCGACCAGCCGATCGATGACTTCTTCCAGGTCCGGGTAGTCGCCCAGGCTGCCGTAGGCCACCAGTCGGGCCATGCGTGCCGGGTGCAATATCTTCTCCACGGTCAGGCTGGCCGAGGCCTCGGCGGCGCCCAGCGGGTCGAACAGCAGCCCGGTGCGGCCCGGGAACGGCTCATCCGGATTGTGGCGGTAGGCCGGGGGCGGCAGCCGGTCGAGGATCTCCGGTGGCAGCGCCAGGAAATCCACGCTCAGTGTGGACAGCACGGTTTCCAGCGCATCGCGCTGTTCCTCGCCGTCGATGATCCGCACGGGCGTCTGCCCGTCCCCGCGCAGCGCGTAGCGATAGTCGGCCCCGCCGATGCTCTGGGCCGCGGCATTGAGCTGGAAGCGGTGATGCATGTACAGCGGCAGCAATACCTCTTCCAGCCGGGACAGTGGCTCACCGTCCCGGATCACGGCCGGCCCGAAACTCTCCAGGCCGATGCGGCGCACCTCGATCTCGTGCTTGAGGTGATCGACCAGGTTGTCGCCATTGTCCCAGACGCTGGCGTACTGGTGCCCGGCGCCCTCGAAGTTATTGTTGTTGTGGGCCATGAAGATCAGGCCCCGGTCCAGGCTCTCCTGGACGATTTTCTGCAGCTCCTCGTCCTCGTCGGCACCGCCGGGGAACTGTTCGTAGGCATAGCGCACGCTGAGCTTGTCATACTCGCCGATGCGCTGCAGGTAGGCGTTGGACAGATCCAGGCGGCCGTCCTCTGTGATCTCCACCAGGGGCGCCGGGTAGTCCATGACGCTCTCGCGGCCGTAGGCGCTGGCCATGTAATTGTGCGGAAAGCCCAGTGTGTGGCCCACTTCGTGTGCCGAGAGCTGACGCACGCGGTCCAGGGCCATGTTCACGGAGTCATCCGACGTCGGCGTGTTCTCGGTGACCTCCTCCAGGTAGTCGAAGCCGGGAATGAGGCCCTGCCCCAGCATGTAGTCCTGCCGCAGGCGCAGGCTGCCCAGGTTGACGTTGCCCTTGATGATCTCGCCGGTGCGCGGATCGATCACCGAGCCGCCATAGGAATAACCGCGGGTGCGCCGGTGGGTCCAGTGGATCATGTTGTAGCGGATGTCCTGGGGGTCGGCGCCTTCCGGCAGCTCCTCGACCTGGAAGCCGTCGATGAAGCCGGCCGCCTCGAAAGCGTCATTCCACCACCGCGCCCCTTCGATCAGTGCGGTCTTGACCGGCTCCGGCGTGCCCGAATCCACGTAGTAGACGATGGGCTCGACAGCCTCGGATCGCTCCGCGTTGGGGTCCACCTTCTGCAGGCGGTGCCGGGCGACCAGGCGGATCTGGCGGTCCTTGTCGATGTCCGCGGCGTAGTCGTAGACGGTGGGACCATTGATCCCGATTCTCGGATCCGCGACGCGCGTGGCGTAGTTGTCATCCGGCAGTTTCACCAGGGAGTGGTGCTGGCGCAGGGTGATGGCGCTGCCGGTGGCGGCCACCGCATTGACCAGATTGCCGGGGTTGTCACTGGTGAAGGTCAGCATGACCTCGATCTCGACGTTCTCGGGGAAGGCTTTCGTGTTCTCCAGGTAGAATGCGCTGCGACTGCTGTCCAGTTCGAAGCGGCCCTGCCCCCGGCGTTCGATGTTGGCCGCCGCGCCGCGTGCGTCGCGGATGAAGAAATCGGTGGCGTCCACCAGTACGCTGCCGTCGCTCTGCGCCACGACATCAAAGCCCCACAGCACCGATGGCGCGAAGGCGTCGCGCACGGCCTGCTGCTCCAGCGGGTTGTCGCTGATGGCCCGGTAGCGGTAGTTGGGCTGCATCAGCAGCACCCGGGGCCCGACCCGCCGGGGCTGCAGCACGTAGGTGCCACCGAGCTGGCCGCGGTCGATGCCCACGGGGTTGGAGCCCAGGCCCGAGCCCATGGAGACCTGGTAGAGGAACTCGGTGTCGAAGTCGTCGATCTCCCAGTACATCGTCCCGGTGGCCTCGTCCCAGTACAGGTTGAAATAGCCCTCCATCGGCGTCGCGCCGGAGACGGTGTCTTCGATGGCGGGCAGCGCCTGGGCCCTGGCCAGCATGGAGAACGCAAGCAGCACGAATGCCACGGCCGCCCGTGACAATACGCCGGACAGACGATGTCCGGCCGTTGATGGATGACTCGATGACGTCATTTTCAATCCCCTCTATATTCACCCCGTTCGGGTTTCCGGTATGCATGAATGCGGCATTCACCGCAGCAAGAAGAGTGCCATTTATCGGTCGCCGGCGCGGGAAACCCCCACACTCAGGCTGCATTGGCGGTCGGTAATCAGTATAATCGCCGATTATGCCGATACGCCGCCGTCCAACCCGAAACCGCTCCCCGCAGCGCCGCCCCCTGCTGGCAACCGCGCTGCTGCTGTCGCTGTTGGCCGGCCTGGCCGCCTGCGGACAGAAAGGGCCGCTACGCCAGCCGGGCGACGAGCCCGCCACGGAGTCGATCCAGAGCCCGTGAGCCAAGCGTATCACCACCGGATACAGGATCGTTATGGAATATTTCGACTACCAGCGCGGGCAGCTGTTCGCGGAACGGGTGCCTGTGGCCGAGATCGTGGCCACGCACGGAACGCCCTGTTATGTCTACTCGCGCACCGCGCTGGAGCAGAATCTGCTGGCCTACGAGACGGCGCTGGCCGATCGGCCGCACCTGACCTGCTTTGCCGTCAAGGCCAATTCCAACCTGGCGGTACTCGATGTGCTGGCCCGCAAGGGCGCCGGTTTCGACATCGTCTCCGGCGGCGAGCTGGCGCGGGTGCTGGCGGCCGGCGGTGATCCGCGTAAAGTGATTTTCTCGGGCCTGGGCAAGACCGCCGCGGAGATCCGCCAGGCACTGGAGGCCGACATCCTCTGCTTCAACGTGGAGTCGGAGGGGGAGCTGGAGCGCATCAACGAGGTGGCCGGACAGACCGGGCACCGCGCCCCGGTGTCCCTGCGCGTCAACCCGGACGTGGATGCCGGCACGCATCCCTACATCTCCACCGGCATGAAAGAGAACAAGTTCGGCATCGACATCGGCCGGGCCCGGGCGGTTTACCGACAGGCGGCCGCGCTGCCGCACCTGGACGTGATCGGCGTGGACTGTCACATCGGCTCGCAGCTCACCACGGTCGATCCCTTCCTGGATGCCCTGGACCGGGTCCTGTTGCTGGTCGATGACCTGGCCGCCGAGGGCATCATACTGCATCACCTGGATATCGGCGGCGGACTGGGCGTGACCTACGATGACGAGACGCCTCCCGATCCGGAGACGCTGATCCATGCCGTGGAGGCGCGACTGGGCGAACGCGACCTGACACTGATCCTGGAGCCGGGCCGCTCGATCGCCGCCAATGCCGGGATCTTCGTCACCCGCGTGGAGTACATCAAGCACACCGACCACAAGCACTTCGCCGTGGTCGATGGCGCCATGAACGATCTGCTGCGCCCGGCCCTGTACAGCGCCTGGCAGGCCATCGTGCCGGTCAGCGACCATGACGATGACGGCGTGGCCCGGGAGACGCGCTTCTACGATGTGGTCGGACCGGTCTGCGAGTCGGCCGATTTTCTGGGCAAGCACCGTCAACTCAGCCTGGCGCCCGGCGACCTGCTGGCCGTGCGCTCGGCCGGCGCCTACGGCTTCGTCATGGCCTCCAACTACAACACCCGCAACCGTCCGCCGGAACTGATGGTGGATGGCGATGCGGTCCACGTCGTGCGGCGGCGCGAAACCATTGAACAGCAACTGGCACCGGAGGCATTATTGCCTTGAGAGCCGCTGATAAAGACATGTCATGCTTTATCAGAGGCTCCTTGAGACAATGAGCGGAACCGCATGAAACTGCACTTCACCAAAATGCACGGACTGGGCAACGATTTCATGGTGCTCAACCGCATCCGGCACCCGGTGCGTCTCAGTCGCCGACAGATCCAGCGTCTGGCCGACCGGCATTTCGGGGTGGGTTTCGACCAGTTGCTGATGATCGATCCGCCGGACCGGCCGGATGTCGACTTCCACTACCGCATCTTCAACGCTGACGGCAGCGAAGTGGAACACTGCGGCAATGGCGCGCGGTGTTTTGCGCGTTTCGTGCTGGACAAGGGCCTGATCGCCCGGCGCACCATCCGGGTCAGCACGGTCAACCGGGTGCTGACACTGAAGGTGTCCCGCGGCGACCGGGTATCGGTGGACATGGACGCGCCCGACTTCGATCCGGCCGCATTGCCGTTCCGCGCCGCGCGGGAAGCGGATCTGTATACACTGTCACTGGACCATGGCGAGAGTGTTCAGGTGGCGGCCGTTTCCGTCGGCAACCCGCACTGTGTGCTGACGGTGCCGGACGTGGACACGGCTCTGGTGCGGGACACCGGCCAGCGCATCGGCAGTCACTCCGATTTTCCCAGGGGCGTGAACGTGGGTTTCATGCAGGTGGTCGATCGCGACACCATCCGTCTGCGCGTGTATGAACGTGGCGCGGGCGAGACCATCGCCTGCGGCACCGGCGCCTGCGCGGCCGTGGTCTGTGGCATCCGCAACGGCCAGCTCAACAACGTGGTCACCGCGCAGCTGCGTGGTGGCGAACTGACCATCGAGTGGCAGGGCCCCGGGCAGCCGATCATCATGACCGGGCCGGCCACCACCGTATTCGAAGGATCGCTCTTGCTATAAGGAGCCTGATGCAGATGAGCAGCGATACATCCCCGGCCAGAAGCCGGCGCAACGACAACAAAGGCACCGACTCCGGCCCCTCCGCGGAAGAGGTGGCCCGCTACCTGAAGGCGCATCCCGATTTTTTCATCGACCGGGACAGTCTGCTGGCGGACCTGACACTGCCACACGAAAGCGGCGGCGCGGTATCCCTGCTGGAACGGCAGGTGAAGATACTGCGTGAGCGCGGCATCGATCTGCGTCACAAGCTCAACGGTCTGCTCGAGACCGCACGCTACAATGACCAGCTTTTCAATGTCACCCGGCACCTGATCCTGACGCTGCTGGACGAGGATGACCCGCATCAGTTCATCAGCATCACCGAGGCCAACCTGTCGACCCAGCCGGGCATCGATGCCTGCACCCTGATCCTGACCGACGACAGCATTCTTCCGGATGGCGCACAGTATCGCCACGCCGACCTCGAGAACATGCGACAGCGCTTCCCGTCCCTGTTCCGCCGGCGTCACGTGGTCTGTCAACAGGTCGACGAGGAAGTCGCCGTGCTGCTGTTCCCGAACCACAGCCAGCGCATACGCTCCTCGGCCCTGTGCCCGATCCGCTACAACAACCAGGTCATCGGCATTCTGGCCCTGGGCAATCACTCCCGGGACTACTTCAACAATGACATGGACACACTGTTCCTGGACTTCATTGCGGATGCACTCGGCATACTGTTGGGCCGGCGTGCGACGTGATCATGAACGACCCCCGCGACACTGATGGAAGCGCGCAGCGCCCCACCGTCTCGGTCATCTGCCGCACCATCGGCCGCGACACCCTGCGACAGGCACTGGACTCGGTCGGGCAGCAGAGCTGGCGTCCGATCGAGCTGGTGCTGGTGGACGCGGCGGACTGCCACCCCCTCCCGGACTGGCAGGCTGACGGTATAGAGCTGGTGCGAGTGGCACCCGGCACGGCACTGCCCAGATCCGCCGCCGCCAACGCCGGTCTGGACGCGGCCACGGGTGACTTCATCCTGTTTCTCGACGACGATGACTGGATCCTGCCGGACCATATCCGGCAACTGGTCGAGCACCTGTCACAGCAGCCGCGGGTCGGCGTCGTCTACAGCAG
>JBNJGU010000037.1:0-17565 GCA_051747985.1 Pseudomonadota bacterium
CCGCCGAAGATGACACCCCATACCACGAGCCAGCCCAGGTGTCGACGGATCATCGACTGCACGATATCGCGTACCATGACCGGCGTCAGTTCGTCCAGACGCTGATCGACGATGCGTTCAACGAATCGAGCGATATTGTCCGGGTCACCGATTTCCCGCAGTGCTTCCCGCAACAGGTCATTGAATGCCGGTTGTTCCAGCATGGCTTCCAGGTGTCGACGCATCCGTTCCCGAAAGGGGGCACGAAGACTCTCCAGCGCCTCACGCCCCCCGAACATACCCAGCATGTTTCCGAACGATGAGTGCAGTATGGCCTCCACAAGCGAATCAAAGGCACGATCAAAATCCATTTCTCTCACAAGCTGATGGAGAACGGCATTGATGCGGTCGCCGGATACCAGTCCCGCTTCCGAGACCCGCGCAATGGTGGCGGGGCTGAAGAACTGCTGCATGACCAGGCGTCTGATGCCCGCCTTGAATTCGCGAAAATGCAACGGGATGACTCCGGAGCCATACAGCCCCGGCACCCGGTGAAACAGCATATGCACGGCCAGCCAGTTGGTCAGTCCACCGGATAAGGCGAATGCGCCGGCATGCAACAGCGGCGTATAGGACAGCCACACTCCCAGGATCAGCAGCACCAGTGCCAACAGGTTGGCCACCAGACTCTTGTCAAACACCCCGTCCCGTTCACCCGGCAGACGCGACACTTCCTCCCTCACACCCCATCTCCTTCACCACCGGACAGGCGTCGATGGGTGGAAACCGGCATGGCGGCCCTGACGCGTTCGACCGCCCGCGACTCGATGCGGGCAATCGCGACGCCTTCCCCCTCTTCATGCAGCGCCAGCACGCCACCCCAGGGGTCGACGATCATCGAATGCCCCCAGGTGGTCCGTCTCTCATTGTGCTGCCCACCCTGCCCGGGCGCCAACAGGTACACCTGGTTCTCGATGGCCCGTGCACGCACCAGCACCTCCCAGTGCGCCTTCCCGGTCACCGCCGTGAAAGCCGATGGCGCGGTGATCAGCGTTGCCCCCATGTCCGCCAGTGATTCATAGAGACGGGGGAAACGCAGGTCATAGCACACACTCAATCCCATCCGCCCGAAAGGCGTGTCCGCCACCACCAGCCGATCACCCGGCTCGAAGGTGGCCGACTCGCGATATCGGGACTGGGCATCCTCCACATCCACATCAAACAGGTGAATCTTGTCATAGCGGGCCTGACAGCGACCTTCCGGATCAAACAGCAGGGAAGCGGGCCGCACACGGCCATCATCCAGCACACCACCACCATCCGGTCGATCCAGCAGCGGAATGGTACCCCCCAGCAGCCAGATGCCGTGATGCCCGGCCTGCTCCGCCAGGAAACGTTGCAGCGGCGCCCGATCCTCTCCCTGTCTTTCTCCATGCTCTGCGACAGGGCCGCTGTCGAGTACCGCAAAGTTCTCGGGCAGCGCCACCAGGCCGGCGCCCTGGTCCACCGCACGCTGGATCAGGCGTTCCGCGGCCATCAGATTCGCTTCCACATCCGGACCACTGACCATCTGCACCGCCGCGGCTGTCACATCATTTCTTTCATGGATCTGTCGCGGGTTCATTGCCTTCCTCCTCGTCTCCGGTTGTGAACGCCTGGGTCAGCCTGGGCTCCAGCGTCTCCCAGGGACCCTGCAGGCTGTACTGGGCGCTGGTGAGGTTATCCACCTGGTCACCGAAAATCTGGTCCAGAACGAAAACGCCGACCGCCACCTGCCAGTTGATCAGGTTGTTCAGCGCCGCAAGACCACTGACCCATGGCAGGTTGTCACTGACCGGCAGGGTGATATACAGATTGCCGTCAATGGTCTGCTCGGACAGGTTCACCGACCCACTGAGCTGAAACAGACTGGAAGGTCCGATGATCTGAAGACGATCCTGTATGGTTACGATCCCTTCGTCCAGAAACACCCTGCCACGGATCTCCTCGTACGCCAGTCCCTCCCTGAGCAGATCATCGCTGAAACGCAGTCGACGGACCAGCGCATCAAAATTGATGATACTGATCAACTTCAGCGCACTGTTACCGGCGCCCGCCCCACTCCGGAAGCGGCCATCATCGAGCGCCAGGTCAACCTCTCCACGGACACCCACGGCCGACACGAAGGCGGGTGAACCATCCCACTCAAGACGGGTATCAAATCGGGCGCTGCCACTCTCCAGCACCGGTGCATAACCGAACGCCTCCAACACAGGGGCCAGGTCCGCGGCGACGATCGAGCCCTCCAGGCGGCTCTCATGTTGCCTCCCATCATACTGCCAGACGAAACGCGCGGGATCCTCGCTGGTTCCCACCTGAAGTCCCCGGGATTCAATCACCAGATCATCCAGCGCCACACCGTCATCACGGGGCACCATGGTGAAAGCCCAGCGCCCGAACTCGGCGCCATCCATTCGCAGGTCCGATACCGAAAACACCATTGCTGGAAACACGAGCGGATCGACATTCTCCAACGGATCGGTACGCGGCATGACGTACTCCACCGTATCAAGTTCCTCGAATCGCACTTCCTCTTCACCGGATCCGGCGGATTCACCGGATACATCACCAGCCTGCCCATCGGTATCGTCAGTCGTGCTCCCCGTATGGATTCTGGAGAAGTCCGCAATCAATGATTCATCGGCTCGCTGTGGAAGCGTAATGGTGCCGGCCAACTGATCCGAGCTCAAGGACACCTGCATACGTTCCCGATCCCGACCAAGCTGCACATTCACGTTACGGAAAGACTCCCCGAATACATCAAGATCATCGACATTGACATCGACGACATCGACCAGTCCGGACAATCCGTTGATCAGATCGCCTTCCTGACCCATCCTGAAATGTTCCTCCTGGTACTGAAACCAGTCGGCCACTGAAAGTGAATCGAGCCGTCCCAGCACCTGCAGTCCCGTCGCCCCCTCATTGAACCGCCGAACCCGGACTCCGTCACCGGGCGGCCCCAGAAACAGCAGGCCGCTGGTAACCCCTTCCCCGGAGAACCGTGCGTTGGCGGAAACGATATCCGCCACCCGGATCTGCATCTCCGTTCTTCCCTGTGACGAGAACGTCAATTCCGTTTCCGTGGGCCAACTGTCCTCGCGCGGTTTGCTGAAGGGGGCCGGAAGATCCAGCTCCAGGCCGGCCAGATCGCTACTCACGCTCAATCCGGGTTCTCTGCCCCGATCATTCTCCTGTGGCAATTCGAGGCGCAACTGAAAGCCGGTCTCTCCCTCCACCGTCTGCAGGATGCCGTCGAGGGTTTCCGATACCAGAGGCCACTCCCGCAGCGCGTCAGCCCGCACCTGTCCGGACGCCGTCAGGACAGTATCGTTCACGCCACTGTCCCAATCGCGACTCGCCAGCTGCAGTCCGATTTCGTTGCCAAAGGCAGTGGCACGAAAATCCTCGCTGCTGATACCGTCAACGGAGGAGTATCGGACTTCACCGTTGACCCGATCCAGCTGCAGCTCATAATCCGGTATGAATACCGAGTTGTCACGAATGCCGAATGACAGATTGATGACCGGGCGGGCATCCTCGATAAAAAGTGGCAACTGGAGATCCAGGTTGAAATCGACCTCTCCAGCGGCCTGCCAACCGGCCAGATAATCGCCCAGCCCTTCTGTAACCGGCGTACGTCGAAGATACTCCAGACCCTGAGGTGCCATGCCCTGTCCCTGCCCGGTGACAGTCAACCACGATCCGCTCCCATCCGGATTGGCCCTGACTTCCGCGCGGGTTTCGCTGAATCCGATACCCAGCGAACTACCGGTATCGACCTCAACATCGACATCCGCCCCGTCGACCACCACCAGGCCGCCGATGTTCTCCAGGGCGGGCCAGGCTGGATCAAACTGCAGGGCACCGTCCCTGACCCGATAGAACATCTGGATGGTACGCTCCTGCGGTCGCGCATCGCGCTGCACGCGGCCACGGAAAATGAACCCGCTTCCGGCCACTTCGCCTTCCCGTACCGACTCATCGACCCACTCCAGAATACCCTGCACACGACGGGGAGCAGCAGCTCCAGTGGGCAGATAGGCGGCCTTGCCGCTGGCGTCACCCCGAAGCGCACCAACCATCAATTCGAGACCGATATGTGGCTCCTTCCCCTCCGGCGCATCCAGCGTGGTGGCAAACTGTGCTCTGCCGCTGACCAGGTCGGAGGTGGCCGTGATGACGGAACTGGACACCCTCAGATCCACACCCGCGGAAGTGTCGAGCCGCACATTGACCCGTCCATTGACATGGTCATAGTTCCAGGGCTCCTCAAACAGTCTGGGCAGATGAAGCCCGACGTCCGGGGCATCAATCTCCACGAACCCCCGCAGTTGTCCTGAATCCGCCGCGTACAGGAACTCGGCATAACCATCCGCGCCCCATATGGCTGGTGCCATGCCACGAGGGTCAACCCGGACATTGTCCAGGTTGCCACGCACGGACATTGCCCCGATCGCCGATCCATCCAGTCCGGCCTCAAGTTCCAGCGCATGCATACGCCCCCGCGGATCCAGGGTCTGCAGTTCCTCCAGCAGAGCCCCCGACGCCATACCGGAATCGGTCAGCAATGCCGACAACATACCCACATCGACGGTTTCCGCCAGCAGCCGGAACTGTCGGCCATTGCGCCAGTCCAGCCATCCCGTGGTCGGCTCCCATCTCACTCCTTCACGCGTGAACCGCAATCCGTCCACGCGCAACTGATGCTGTTCTCCACTGCGGCGGTAGCGGAACCGACCACCGAGATCCTCCAGGGTCACTGCATTTCCCGGCTCCCTGCGCGATAGCGACAACCGACCGAGATCCGCGTCGAGGTCCAGCGCGACAAGCGTGGAGTCCAGCAGCTCGGCGCGCAACTCCAGGCCGGCTTCCAGTTCCCCGACGGATACATCGCCGCGCCTCAGCAGGCCCGAGAACAGCCCCAGCTCACTTTCCGGCAATTGGGCATGGACGGTGCCATCCAGCGTGTCAAGACTCGGCCCCCGCAGGGCGGCGGACAGAGAGATACGTCTGGGGTCACCGTCACGCCAGGCATCGACCTGCAACTGATGACGCCCACCCCGGCTCTGGAACAGAACCGCCAGGTCATCCAGCTGCAGGGTACGTTGATCGATGCTGATGAAACGCGCGCGGGTATCCAGGATCTCCACGTCACCGAGACGGGTCAACAGCTCGAATGTGCCCCGGGGCGACAGCAGCAATGAAGGCTGTTCAACGCCGGCCAGCTGCCAGCTGCCATCCACCTGCTCCCGAAGTTCCAGTTCCAGATTTCTCAACCGGATGCGCCCGGCCACCAGCTGCCATCGTGTCAGACTGGCCAGCGTATCGATGGTAAGGGAAGCCCGGGACAGCGACAGAGCGGCACTTTCACCCTCCCCGAAACGCAGCCCCTCAATGACCAGGGAGGGCTGCAATCCCTGCCACCCTCCCTGCAGGTGGTCGATGCGCACCGGCATGCCCGCCGCGTCGGTCAGCAGATCCTCGACCTCCTCATGCCAATCGGAGGCCTGCGTCATCACATAGCGACCGGTCAGGATATAGACCGACAACAGCACCACCAGAAGGTAGAGCACCATCATTGTCGGCCTTGCTGTCACTTGCACAATTCGCCGGATCATGTCGACTCGTCAGAACAGCACCACATCATACTGCTCCTGAGTATACATGGGTTCTACCTCGAATCTGATGGTCTTGCCCACCAGCTCCTCCAGATCCGCCAGTGTGCTGGACTCCTCGTCCAACAGACGATCGACCACGCCCTGGGACGCCATCACCAGCAATACATCATTTTCATAAGCACGAGCCACCCGGAGGATTTCTCGGAAAATCTCGTAACAGATGGTTTCCGGCGTGCGCAGTCGCCCGCGCCCGCCACAGACCGGGCAGGGATCGCAGAGCAGCTGACCCAGGCTTTCCCGGTTGCGCTTGCGGGTCATCTCCACCAGTCCGAGACCCGACAGCCCGGAAATGACGGTCCGCGCTGGATCCCTCTCCAGCGCCTTCTCCAGGGTCCGCACCACCTGGCGCTGATGCTCGGCGTCCTGCATGTCAATGAAATCGATGATGATGATACCGCCCAGGTTGCGGACACGAAGCTGTCTGGCGATGGCCGTGGCGGCCTCCAGATTGGTCTTCAGAACGGTTTCGGCGTGATTGCGGCTGCCCAGATAGGCACCCGTATTGACGTCGATCGTGGTCATGGCCTCGGTCTGATCAATGATCAGGTCGCCGCCGGATTTCAGCTTGACCTGACGACCCAGTGCCTTGCCGATCTCGTCCTCGATACCATACAGATCGAAAATCGGCCGCTCGCCGGCATACAGTTCGGCAACTCCGTCCGATTCCGGAATGAAATCGCGGATGAAAGCCGTGATTTCCTCATACGCCTCCCGGGTATCCACCCGGATCTTCTCCACTT
This sequence comes from Pseudomonadota bacterium, assembly GCA_051747985.1. Classification (GTDB taxonomy): domain Bacteria; phylum Pseudomonadota; class Gammaproteobacteria; order Pseudomonadales; family Pseudohongiellaceae; genus PWQG01. Next base: position 6,440 of record JBNJGU010000037.1, read on the forward strand.
TCGGCGTGATCAGATCCCGCACGGCTCGCAGATACAATGGCAAATCCTGGTATAATCCGGCCACTTCAGTGCAGTTCGAACGCTTTTCCTCGACCCTGGCCCATAATCTGTGCAGAAAATGGATATCGGCCGACAGCTCCCCGGGACCGATGCCCTCGGCGGCGGTACGGATGATATACCCCCCACAATCCTCCAGTCCCTCACGGACCAGGCAGTCCTTCAACAGCGTCTCCAGGCGCTCGCGCTCCTCCTCGCTCTCGAGTCGCTGGGAAATCCCCACATGACGATTGCGCGGCAGATACACCAGATTCCGGGATGGCAGGGTGAGATGGGTGGTCAGCCTCGCCCCCTTGGAACCGATCGGATCCTTGACCACCTGCACCACAAGCAGCTGCCCTTCCCGCAACCGGGTCTGGACCAGCGGGGCCTGATCATCGCGGACCTCGAAGCCATCAGGTCCGATCGGAGCAATGTCTGAACTGTGAATGAACGCCGCCCGTTCCAGACCGATGTCCACGAATGCGGCTTCCATGCCCGGCATCACGCGGACCACGCGGCCCATATGGATACTGCCCACATGACCGACGTTATTGTTGCGCTCAATGTAGATTTCCTGCAGCAGACCATTCTCGATCAGCGCCAGGCGCACCTCCATTGGCGTGACATTGATCAGGATCTCTTCACTCATCGTTCGAGACTCCAATGGTCAGGGCGGTCGGCACGCCGAAAGCGATCAGCAGTTGCGCCGTTTCCTGCAGAGGCAGGCCAACCACGCCGGAATAACTACCGGTCATGCGGGTCACAAACAGCGCACCGACGCCCTGGATGGCATACGCCCCGGCCTTGTCCCCGGGTTCACCGGTATGCCAGTAGGCCAGCGCTTCCTGCCTGGACAGGTCGCGGAATTCCACCTCGGTCATCGACAATGCGGTACGCGTCTCTCCCGCCTTGCTGACAGCCACGGCCGACCAGACCTGGTGGCTGCGTCCTGACAATGCCGCCAGCATCTCCAGCGCATGCTCCCTGTGGCGCGGCTTGCCCAGTGCCTGCCCATCCAGCACCACCGTCGTGTCGGCACCCAACACCGCCTGATCCGTCGCTGCACGGTCGGCCACCCACATCGCTTTCTCGAGTGCCATGCGCAGCACGTAGTCCTCGGGCGGCTCCGCCCGGCGCGGGGTCTCGTCGACATCATGAGTGGCCAGTTCAAACCGGACACCAATCTGGGTCAACAACTCACGACGTCGGGGCGAGGCGGAAGCCAACAGCAGAGGCAGCCTGGAAAGAGCGCTCATACGTCATCCTAATGTACATCAAAGGCGCGTCGCAGATGCCGCAGGGACACGAACATCCATGGCCAGATGAACGCACTGGAAACCGCACCCAACAGAAACAGCAGCGAACGGGAATCAGACTGACCGATACCCACCTTGACCCAGTAGACGAGCAACATATTCAGTCCCACCAGTGCCAGGACCAGGGCGCTCTGTTGCAGAAAGGAGAACATCCGCAGACGCTGATGCAGGCTCAGGGTGATGTAGACGACAATGGCCAGCGACATGGCATTGAGCCCCAGTATCGAGCCTTCCATCACATCCAGCAACAGTCCCGCCACCCAGGCCGTGCCGATACCCACACGATAGGGCAGCGCCATCGCCCAGTAAATCAGCACCAGGGCCACCCATTGAGGGCGATAGTGCAGCGCCCACTCCGGAAACGGGACAATCGCCAGGAGATAGGCCAATAACAGGCTCAACACAATCACCCAGGTTCCGCTGGATCGATCATCCATGGGCTACTCCACCACCTCTGCGGCTTCCGGCGTTTCCGCGGAAGATGCCTGTCCGGATACAGCCTCCGGCGCCGTCTCATCCGATGGCACCATCGGCTGCCATTCATCCAGTGGCCGCGTATCCAGTCGGACCGCGGAATCGTCCACCGCCTGCACGCTGACCAGCATGACGTGCCGGGTACGATCGATCTGAGCCATCGGCCGGGCCCTGACAAAGGCGAATGCCTGACCCGGATCATGCCTGACCTGCGTCACCTCGGCCACCGGATACCCTTTCGGGAACCGCTGTCCGAGACCGGAGCTCACCAGCAGATCGCCCGTGCGTATATCGGCCGTGTCCGGCACATATTCGAGCTCCAGGGCCACCATGTCCCGACTGCCCCGCGCAATGGCGCGTTCACCGTTCCGGTTCACCTGCACTGGCGTGCCATGGCGCGGATCGACCACCAGCAGCACCCAACTGCTGAACGGGGACACCTCGATCACCTGTCCCATCAGACCATTGGCATCCAGGACAGCATGACCTTCCTCCACGCCATCATGATAGCCACGGTTGATCAATACCCGCCGGCTGCCGGCATCATTGGATACATTGATGATCTCGGCGGTCATCACCTGGCCACGGACCGCTTCGGACGCGGCCTGCAGGTCCCGCAACAGATTGTTCTCGCTGGTCAGGCTGGCCAGCAGTTGCAGCTCGCGCTGGGCAAACAGCAGCTCCTGCCTCAGCTCTTCATTCTCCTCGATCAGATCCCGGTGTGAAACAAACACATCATCGATCCAGAGGGAAATGCGGCTGGGCACGTCGGCCATCCAGTAGACGGGGGTGGCAACGTAGGCTATGGAGAAGCGCACGCGGTCCAGATAATCGAAACGACTGTCAGCGAACATGAGCGCCGCCGACAGCGTGATGAAAGCGGCCACCCGGTACTCAAGGGCAACACCTTTGATGAACAGGGTTCTGATACGCCAACTCCGGACTATTCAAGATTGAGTGCATAGAGATCGCTGGTATCCATCAATTCCATGGCCTTGCCGCCACCGCGCGCCACACAGGTCAGCGGATCATCGGCCACCACGACCGGCAGACCGGTCTCTTCCGACAGCAGCCGATCCAGGTCTTTCAACAGGGCACCGCCGCCCGTCAGCACCATGCCGTTTTCGGCAATATCGGAGGCCAGTTCCGGCGGCGATTGCTCCAGAGCGCTCTTCACGGCCTGCACGATCGCCGAAAGCGCTTCCTGCATCGAATCGAGGATCTCGTCGCTGTTCAGCGTGAAGCTACGTGGCACACCCTCGGCCAGATTACGGCCGCGCACGTCGATTTCCTTCAACACCCCTTCAGACCGGTACGCACAGCCGATCTCTTTCTTGATCCGCTCGGCGGTCGCATCCCCGATCAGACTGCCATAGTTGCGACGCACATGGGTCACGATCGCCTCGTCGAAACGGTCGCCTCCAACCCGGACCGACTCGGCATATACCACCCCGTTCAGGGAGATGATGGCGATCTCCGTTGTGCCTCCGCCGATATCGACCACCATGGAACCATTGGCCTGCTCGACCGGCAGACCAGCACCGATCGCCGCCGCCATCGGCTCCTCGATAAGACGGACTTCGCGGGCTCCCGCGCTGACCACCGACTCGCGGATGGCACGGCGTTCCACCTGGGTGGACTTGCAGGGTACGCAGACCAGCACACGCGGACTCGGCGGGAAAAAGCTGTTCTCATGCACCTTGTTGATGAAATGCTGGAGCATCTTCTCGGTGACCTGGAAATCGGCGATGACACCATCCTTCAATGGACGGATCGCGGTCATGTCTCCCGGCGTCCGTCCCAGCATACGCTTGGCATCCGCGCCGACAGCGGTCACGGTCTTCTGACCATTATGATTCCGGATGGCGACCACGGAAGGTTCATTGAGCACGATTCCCTCGCCACGCACGTAAATCAGGGTATTGGCCGTTCCCAGATCGATGGACAGATCATTGGAGAAAATACCCCTTATTTTCTTGAACATTGACTACTCAACCTCGACTGTTCATGCTGCGCCCGATGCGCGACTGATGCTGGCTGGATAACGCGGTGCCGACGACGGACGGCTCCGGGTGAGATACCCGGGTCCGGAAACCGGACGGCTATTTCACCCGTCGTGAAACCAACTGGAAACGTGGTACTCGGAAAGCGCCTGGATTCCCTGCGGATTGTTGCCCAAAACCGATCATAATCCCGTATAATCACGGCTTCTCCAGCAAATAGATATGCACTCTAACAACGCGCTTGAATTTGGGCAAGTGGCAAATTCACCCTATCAGAAACCGGGAGCCCGCGAATGGCTTTGGACAATGAAGAAGTGAGCAAGATCGCGCATCTGGCGCGTCTTCGCCTCAGCGAGGATGACAATCGGGACGTCACCCGGCGGATCTCCGACATCCTGGCATTGATCGATCAGATGCAGGATGTCGACACGGACCGGGTGGAGCCGCTGGCACACCCCTTCGATGCCATCCAGCCCCTGCGACCGGACCAGGTCACGGAAACAGACGAACGTGACCGCCTGCAGGCACTGGCTCCGGCCGTCCAGGACGGCCTTTTTCTGGTACCCCGCGTCATCGAATGAACCGAACTCCCACGCAAGGCTTTGACTCATGTTGAACAAGACCGCTGCTGAACTGTCAGCCGCGCTGGCCGCAGGTACTGTCTCCAGCGAGGAACTGACCAGCGAGTATCTCAAACGGATCCGCACACTGAACACGGATCTGAACGCTTTCATCACGGTCACGGACGACCGGGCACTGGAGCAGGCCCGGGAAGCCGACCGACGCCGCGCCGCGGGGGATGCCACCGCGCTGACCGGCATCCCCCTCGCCCACAAGGACATCTTCTGTACCCGGGACGTTCTGACCACCTGCGGATCGAAAATGCTCGGCAATTTCACCTCTCCCTATGACGCCACTGTAGTGGAACGGTTTTCCCGGGCCGGTGCGGTCATGTTGGGCAAAACCAACATGGACGAGTTCGCCATGGGGTCCTCCAATGAAACCAGCCATTTCGGTCCGGTACGCAACCCCTGGGACACAGCGCGCGTGCCGGGCGGCTCGTCCGGCGGTTCGGCCGCCGCGGTCGCGGCCGACCTGTGCGCCATGGCCACCGGCACCGATACCGGTGGATCCATCCGCCAGCCCGCCGCCTTCTGCGGCGTCACCGGTTTCAAGCCCGGCTACGGACGGGTATCACGCTGGGGTATGATCGCCTTCGCCTCCAGCCTGGACCAGGCAGGGCCCATCTGCAAGAGCGCCGAGGATGCCGCGTTGATGATGAACGTCATGGCCGGCGGCGACCCGAAGGACTCCACCTGCCTGGCACTGCCAGAGGAAGACTTCACCAGGCCACTGGATGAGTCACTGGATGGCCTGCGCATCGGCGTGCCACGCCAGCATTTCACCGAGGGCCTGACTGCCGGCGTGGAGAAGAACCTGCAGGAGGCACTGAAGATCTTTGAATCGCTCGGCGCCACGCTGGTCGACATCGACCTGCCGCACAACCACCTGTCCGTGCCGGCCTATTATGTGGTGGCCCCGGCGGAAGCATCCGCCAACCTGTCACGCTACGACGGCGTGCGCTATGGTTACCGCTGTCAGGATCCGGTGGATCTGGAGGACATGTACAAACGCAGCCGCAGCGAAGGTTTCGGCGAAGAGGTCAAGCGCCGCATCATGGTCGGCACCTATGCCCTGTCGGCGGGTTTTTACGATGCCTACTACAAGAAGGCCCAGAAGATCCGGCGCCTGATCAAACAGGATTTCGACAACGCCCTGCAGACGGTGGACGTCATCATCGGGCCAACCAGTCCGCATACCGCCTTCGGCATCGGCGAGAAGAACGATGATCCGGTGACCATGTACCTGGAGGACATCTACACGATCGCCGTCAACCTGGCCGGCCTGCCCGGCATCTCCATTCCCGCCGGCTTCAGCGACGGCCTGCCCACCGGCCTGCAGATCGTCGGTGGCGACCTGGCCGAGGCCCGCATACTGAATGTGGCCCATCAGTTCCAGCGCAACACGGACTGGCATACACAACGACCGGGAGGACTGTCATGAGCTGGGAAACCGTCATCGGCCTGGAAGTGCATGTGCAACTGGCCACCAGGAGCAAGCTGTTTTCCGGCAGCAGTACGAATTTCGGCGCCGAACCCAACACCCAGGCCAACCTGTATGACCTGGCGCTTCCGGGCACACTCCCCGTACTCAACGAGGAAGCCCTGAAGATGGCCGTGCGCTTCGGCCTGGCCGTGAACGCGGAAATCGGCCGGCGTTCTGTCTTCGATCGCAAGAACTACTTCTATCCGGACCTGCCGAAAGGCTATCAGGTCAGTCAGCTGGACCATCCGACCGTGGGCAAGGGAGAGCTGAGCATTGTCCTGGACGATGGCACCGAGAAGGTCATCGGCATCACCCGCGCTCACATGGAGGAGGACGCCGGCAAGTCATTGCACGAAGACTACCAGGGGTACACCGGTATCGACCTGAACCGGGCCGGCACGCCATTGCTGGAGATCGTTTCCGAGCCGGACCTGCGCAGCGCGAAGGAGGCCGTCGCCTACCTGAAGAAACTGCATGCCATCGTCCGCTACCTGGGGATCTCCGACGGCGACATGTCGCAGGGCTCGATGCGCTGCGATGCCAATGTCTCCGTGCGGCGCAAGGGCGAAACGGAATTCGGCACCAGGGCGGAAATCAAGAACGTCAACTCGTTCCGGTTTGTAGAGAAAGCCATCAACCATGAAGTGGAGCGCCAGATCGAACTGATAGAGGACGGCGGACGGGTGGTACAGGAAACCCGGCTGTACGACTCCGACCTGGACGAAACCCGCTCCATGCGCAGCAAGGAAGTGGCCAACGACTACCGCTATTTCCCGGAACCCGATCTGCTGCCGGTGATCATCGACGAGGCATACATCGAGGCCATCCACGAGACGCTGCCGGAACTGCCGGACGAAAAACGGACACGCTTCGTCAGCCAGTACGGCCTCAGCGATTATGACGCCGGTGTACTGGTCAGCGAGCGGGAACTCGCCGAATTCTTCGAAGCCGTGGCGGAACGCTGCGGCGATGCCAAACTGGCCGCCAATTGGGTGAGCGTGGACCTGATGGGCGTACTCAACAAGCGTGACGCTTCCATGGCCGATTCACCGGTCACTCCGCGGCAACTGGGTGACCTGATCGGGCGCATCATCGATAATACGATTTCCGGCAAGATAGCCAAGCAGGTTTTCGAGATCCTGACCGAAGACGGCGGCGAAGTCGACGTCATCATCGAGGAGAAAGGACTGAAACAGGTCACCGATACCGCGGCCATCGAAAAGCTGGTTGACGAGGTGATCGCCGCCAATCCGGAGCAGGTACAACAGTACCGGGATGGCAAGGAGAAAGTCTTCGGGTTCTTTGTCGGTCAGGCCATGAAAGCATCTAAGGGCAAGGCCAACCCGGCCCAACTGAACGAGTGGCTGCGAAAGAAACTGCAGGGCTAGTGGGCCATGCGCCCTCGCGATTCCACGGCACGAGAGGATACGGATCACCATCATGGCAACTGAAGAGAAAAAATCGGGAAAAGACCGGATCCAGCCGGCCACCCGCAACGAGAACTGGGATGACGGGCGGCTCCGCGACTTTCTGTCATTGCAGCCTCCAGGCGACGTCCCGGCTGACTACCACATTCTGATGAAGGCATACCGGGCGATGGTGCCGGAGTTTTTCCAGCGCTTCGTGCCAATGTTCGTGGAGGCGGGATTCGACGTCAATGCCAGGCTGGAGGACGGCAGCACCTTCCTGGACCATGTCAGCCAGCATCGCCGGGCAGGCCCATACATCGCAGCCCTGGAAGAGGCTGGCGCCACGCGCGGCGAGGGAATCAGCGTGACCTGAGCGGGTCAGCGCCGTCGCGGTCTTGAAGCGGCGGCCCGGGAGCGGCCGCCTCCGCCCTGGCGACCACCGCTGCGGGGCGCCGCCTTGAAGCGCGACGGACGACTGAATGCGGGCGGCTCCTCCAGCAGCGCGTCGTCCGGGTGCACGCAGGGCAGTTTCTGTCCCAGCGTCTTCTCGATATCGGGCAGCAGGAAGGAGTCTTCCTCGCAGGCGAAGCTCACGGATGTACCCACTTCCCCGCCGCGCCCGGTGCGGCCGATCCGGTGCACATAATCATCGGACTCTTCCGGCAATGTATAGTTGATCACATGCGATACGCTGTCAATATGCAGACCACGGCCGGCGACGTCGGTGGCCACCAGCACCTGCAGCTTGCCTTCACGGAACGCCTCCAGCGTCTGTACCCGTTTGTTCTGCGCGACCTCCCCTGACAACATGCCGCACTCGATGCCATTGCGATGCAGGTTGTCGGCCAGCTTGCGGACCTGGTCACGTCGATTGCTGAAGACGATGATCTTGTCGGCGCCTTTCTGATGGATCAGGTTGTACAGCAGCTTGTACTTGTCGTCGGTGGTGACCAGATAGACGATCTGCTCGACCGAATCGGTGGCCACTTTCTCCGGCTCCACCTCGATGGCGATCGGATCCATCGCCCAGCGTTTGGCCAGGTCCATGATCTCCGGCGTGAAAGTCGCACTGAACAGCAGGGTCTGCCGACACTCCTTGTCCGGGGACCGGCCGATGATTCGACGCACCTGTGGAATGAACCCCATGTCCAGCATGCGATCGGCCTCATCGATGACCAGTTGCTCCAGCAATCCCAGGTACAGCTTGTCATCCTGAACGAAGTCCAGCAGCCGTCCCGGCGTGGCCACGACAATATCCACCGGAGCGCGATCCAGCGCCTTTTCCTGCTTCTTGTAATCTTCCCCACCGACCAGCGTCACGGTATGCAGATCGGTGTACTTGCACAGGTCCCGGGAATCATTGCCGATCTGGATCGCCAGTTCACGCGTCGGCGCGATCACCAGTGCCCTCGGCTCGCCCAGAAAACGCTCCCCTTTCTGTGGATTGCGCAACATGTCATCGATCAGGGTGATCAGGAATGCGGCCGTCTTGCCGGTGCCGGTCTGGGCCCGACCGGTGACATCGAATCCGCGCAATGTGTATTTCAGGCTCAGGGCCTGAATCGGGGTACAATATTCGAACCCCAGATCGCGTATCGCTTTCTGCAGGGGTTCCACCAGGTTCAACGTGGAAAAAGCGACTTTCTGTGACTCTGACATATCCGTGTTCTTGTCGGTTTGCATGATCAGTCTCTGTGGAAGGCCGCAGGCATCATATCGCTACACCCGGATCACATCAACTTCCCGCACCACAGACCGGGCAGGCGGGATCCCGGCGCAGCCGCAACTCCCGCCAACGCATGCTCATGGCGTCAAGCAGGAGCAGTCGACCGGCCAGTGACTCACCGATTCCCGCCAGCAACTTGACCGCTTCCATCGCCTGCACCGACCCGATGATTCCGACCAGCGGCGCCATGACGCCATTGCGGGCGCAGCTGGCATCGCGGTCATCGCCGCCACTGTACAGACATTGGTAACACGGGCTGTCCGGCTGACGCGGATCGAACACGGCCACCTGGCCCTCCATGCGGATGGCGGCACCGGAAACCAGTGGCACTCCATGGCGGACGCAGGCCCTGTTGACCGCGAAACGCGTGGCGAAATTGTCACAGCCATCAACGACCAGATCGATGGCCTGCCCCGACGCGGCGCGACCGGGGGACAGCAGTCGATCAAGGCTCTCATCCTCCAGTGGCTGCTGGACGGTCTCCACGATGGTGTCCTCGTTCAGCGCCGCGATCCGGTCACGCGCCGATTCCACCTTCAGTCGCTCCAGATCGGCATGACCATGAAGCACCTGTCGTTGCAGATTGCTGAGCTCCACCCGGTCATGATCCGCCAGTACCAGCTGTCCCACACCGGCCGCGGCCAGGTACAACGCCACGGGGCTGCCCAGCCCGCCCATGCCGACAATGAGCACACGGGCATCCAGCAGCTTCTGCTGCCCCGCCACATCCATGGCCGGCAACATGATCTGCCGGCCATAACGCATCAACTGTTCGTCACGCAAGAGAACCTCCTCGCCAACGGGCCATCGTGAAACGCTCCAGCCCACCCAGATCACGATGCGTGTGAATGTCCTGGTACCCACTCTCTTCCATGACGCGACGGACGGCAGTCCCCTGATCGAATCCGTGCTCCAGCACCAGCCAACCGTCCTGCCACAACCACTCCGCGGCCCCGGCAATCAACCGTTGCAACGCGGCCAGTCCCTGCTCCTCCGCATACAGCGCCAGTGGGGGCTCATGCCGCGCCACCGATGAATCAAGCACTGGCGAGCCCGCCGCGACATAGGGAGGATTGCTGATCACGGCATGAAACCGCCGACCTCGCGGCAAGGCATCGAACCAGTCCCCCGGAGCAAACTGCACGCGTTCCAGTCCCGATTCCCGCGCATTGCGTCTGGCCACGCCCAACGCCTCCGCACTGATGTCGGTGGCAAGCACCTCCCACGCGGGTCGTTCCTGCGCCAGGGACAGGGCGATGGCCCCACTGCCGGTACCCAGATCCACCACCGACATCCCGTCCACCGGCAACTGTTCCAGTACCGCATCCACCAGCCATTCCGTCTCCGGGCGGGGAATCAGGACGTCCGGTGTCACATGGAGCGTCAGCGCCCTGAACTGGCAATGTCCCAGAATATGGGCCAATGGTTCCCCGGCCGCGCGACGCGCAACACGGTCCCGGAACCGCTGATATGATTCCACCTCCGGCTGGTCACCGGAATGACTGAACAGCCAGGCACGTGAGCGGGACAGCGTGTCCATCAACAGCCACTCGGCCTCGCGGCGCGGATCGGGCAATGCCGACAACCGCTGCGCAGCCCACGCCAGGGTCTGACGGATATCCGGCCGGTCTGATCTCATCATGGTGTTCAGGCGGCCAGTTCGGCCAGCAGGTCGGCCTGGTATTCATGAATCAATGGCTCGATGACCGCATCCATGTCACCCGTCAGTACCTCTTCCAGCCGATAGAGGGTCAGATTGATGCGGTGGTCCGTGACCCTCCCCTGAGGGAAGTTGTACGTGCGGATGCGCTCGGAACGGTCACCACTGCCGACCAGTCGACGACGCGCAGCGGTCTGTTCCTGCTCCGCCGACTGTCTGCCACGGTCATCAAGACGGGCCTGTAACAGGGACATCGCGCGCGCCCGGTTCTTGTGCTGTGATCGCTCTTCCTGGCACTCCACCACCAGACCGGTGGGGATATGGGTGATCCGGATGGCCGAATCGGTCTTGTTGACGTGCTGGCCACCGGCCCCGCTGGCACGAAAGGTATCG
>JBNJGU010000038.1:0-17488 GCA_051747985.1 Pseudomonadota bacterium
CTACAACTTCTCTTTCCAGCTGTCCGCCGCCCGGGTCAGCAGAGCGTGAACCTGTTCAAAGACTTCCCGGCTCTTGCCGTTGGGATCGGGGATTTCGCGACCGCCGGGGCCGCCGCCGTCCAGCCACTGGCCGAACAGCATGGTCTTGCCACTGGCGGCGGGGCTGCGTTCGGCGATGGTGCGGCGCTGACCCTGGGTCATGACCAGGATCAGGTCGGCCTCGCGGATCATGGCCTCATCCAGCTGGCGGGCACTGTGGCCACCGAGGTCCAGTCCGTCCTGCGCGGCGATCTCGGCGGCGGTCGGGTCGGCGCCCCTGTCCACCATCGCCGCCACGCCGGCCGAACGCACCGAACGCTCGGGGAAACGCTGCCGCAGCAGCGCCTCCCCCACCGGGCTGCGGCAGATGTTGCCGACACAGACGACCAGGATGTTGCGGAACACCGGCCTCAGTTACCCAGACTGTCCATGGCCAGCAGCGCGGTCACGGACGGCATGATCTGGCTGATCACGCGGTTCCAGCGCGTCACCGGCGCGGTGGTCACATAGACGATGTCCATGGGCTCGAGCATGAAGCGGGTGCCGACGGCAAAGGCGATGGCGTTGCGCACGCTGAGCTGGTAGACGGTGGCCAGGCGGTCGGCCCCTTCCTGCGTCTGGCGGATCACGAAGATGCCGGACGCGTTGGAGGTGACCTGGTTGAGGCCGCCGGCGCGGGTCAGCGCCTCGGTCAGCGACATGCGCAGATTGCCCATGGGCAGCATGTTGACGTCATTGAGTTCGCCCAGCACGAACACCTGCTGCTCGCCAATCTCCGGCACGTGCAGCACGTCGCCGTGTTGCAGCAGCAGGTTCTGTCCCAGCCGCCCGTTGTTAAGCATCTCGTGCAGGGAGATGCGGGTCTCCTCGCCATCGCGGGTCAGCAGCACTTCGTGCCAGTTGGCATTCTCCGACGGGCCGCCGGCATTGCTGATCGCGTCCATGACGGTCAGCGGCACATTGGTGACCGGCTGCGGGCCGGGGTTGTCGACCTGGCCGGTGACGTAGGCGCGCTTGCTGCGGTAGGCGATGACCTTGACGTCAACCTGCGGGTCGTTGATGTACTGCGCCAGACGATCGGCGATGATGTCGCGCACTTCGTTGACGGTGCGCCCTTCCACGTCCACGGAACCGATGTACGGGTAGAAGATGGAGCCGTCGCTGTGGACGATGTTGCCGGACTCCTCGGCGGTACGCTGGCTGCCGGCCGGGATGGTCAGCTCGGGGTGTTCGTAGACGGTGATGGTGAGCACGTCGCCGGGGCTGATGCGGTACTCGTAGTTACGGATCTGCTGCACCAGGTCCATGGGCATGGCTTCGGGTACCGACTGTTCCACGGCGAAAGCGCCGGATCTCACCTGTTCCTGCACGGAGGTTTCGGTGATCGGCACGATATTGACCAGACGCTGCAGCGAATCGTCATCGGAATCCAGTCCGGAGCTGTCGATGTTGCTGCCGGGAACGAGTACGCAGCCGTTGATCAGGGCGAGCAGGGGCAGAAGCCAGAGGCGTTGACGGGGAGACATCGGGGCGAATTCCTCTCTGTTCGGTTATTGTTCTTTCCATGTCCATGAACCGGTCCCGGTTCTGTGATTGATACTACACAGTCCGGTCGGTGGCTGACAAGCGCGGCTCAGGCCGGCGCCAGCTGCGAGACCGGCATTTCCACCTGCTGGGGGCTGTGCAGGAGCTGCATCAGCAGCACCACCCGTTCGTCGCCGTGACTGGCCTGGACGATGGCCTCCACATGCCGGAAACAGCCCTCGGTGACCACCACGCGCTGGCCGGGACGGAACAGCGGCGCCGGCGCCTCCTCGCCCGCCTCCTGGCAGCGCCGCCACAGCGCCTCCACCACTTCCTCGGACACCGGCACCGGGCGGTGGTTGAAGCTGACCACACGGGCGACGCCCCGGGTCGACAGCAGCGCCCGCCAGTCGGTATTGCCATCCAGGTGGATGAACAGATAGCCGGGGAACAGTGGCTCGCGCCGGGTCAGCAGGCGGCGCCGGTAGCGACGGCGCACGGGGTGGGACGGGTTGAAGCAGTGGAACTGCTGATTGGCCAGGTTCTCGATGGCGCGGCTCTGCTGCTGCGGTTTGCACTGCAGCAGGTACCAGCGGCTGGACAGCTCGTTTTCTTCCATGACGGGCTCGTTTGGTGTGAGGATATGCTTTCCACTATAAAGCAAACCCGGCCGAATAAAAAAGGGCCGGACGGCATTGGTGTGGAATCGGTCACGGCGTTTTCTGCTACACTTCCGTGCATGAACCCGATGCAGCGACTCTCCATGATGCCGGCATTGCTGCTGGCCCTCCTCAGCCCCCCCACTCTGGCCCAGAACCAGGCCGGCACCTGGTACCAGGTGGAAGTGTCCATCTTTGCCCAGGAAGGCGATGACGTGCTGGAGGAGCGCTGGGATCTGCAGCGTGAGCGCGCCGAGCAGGCCGGCATGGGTGAGCATGACGGCATGACGTTGCGCTCGCGGGAGGCATTCCTGTCCCTGTCCGACTGGGACCTTGTGAGCCCGAATGCCTCAGGCAATTCCGACGCTTCCGACGCTTCCGACGACGAGGCCCCGCAGCGCTGGCTGATCGAGCCGCGGGCGCTGGACCCGGCCGACATCAACCTGCCCAACTTCGAGCGCGATACCTTCGTCAGACTGCCGGCGGAGGACCAGAACTTCCGCCAGACCAACCAGGCCCTGGAACGCTCCCCCGACCACCGCCTGCTGTGGCACGCCGCCTGGCGTCAGCCCATGGAGCGGATTGGCGACACCCGTTTCCTGCGTATCGAGGGCGGCGACGACGCCGATGGCCGGCCGGAACTCGACGGCGGCATCCGGGCCTACTTCAGCAACGACACCACGCGGGTGATCCTGGACGTGGAATTGTGGCGCACGATGAGGCTGGACGGGGAATGGCAACGGTTGCCGATGGACTTGGAGCGGGCCATGGTCAGTAATGAGTTCCATTACCTGGATCATCCGGCGCTGGGGATTGTGGTGGAGGTGTTTCGGTACGAGCCGGAGTGATGCCACCGGTGCTATTGGTGCACAGGAAGGCCCATGCCCCGTCGGTGCGGAAACCGACGGGGCATGGGCCTTCCTTCATCATGGATGGCGGCCCGTCGAAACGCGCAATTTGATCAGACAACCAGCGAAATATCTCAATCACGGCTATTCTCATTATGGAGGGCAAAATATAGCTTATTGAAACCTGATACGTTATAGGTTACATTCTTAGATGATAAAGAGTTTCAAGCACAAAGGATTGTCGCGATTTTTTATCAGCGGTAGCACAGCCGGCATTCAACCGGTGGCGGATCACTTTCCGTTTCACTGGGGAAGATGTTGACGCTGTCAATTACGAGGATTACCACTGAGGCATTAACATGCAGATGCACAACCCCCCCCACCCGGGCGAGATCATCAGAGAGCTTTGTCTGGAACCGCTAAAGCTGTCAGTAACCGAGGCCGCGGATGTGCTGGGCGTGAGCCGTAAAACGCTTAGCGCAATTCTCAATGGCAGAGCAGGAATCAGCCCGGAAATGGCGGTTCGTTTATCCATCGCCTTCAATACGTCTGCCAGAAGCTGGCTGGATCAGCAGTCACAGTTCGAACTCTGGCATGCGGAGCAACACAGAGATTCGCTGAACGTCAAACCGGTCATGAACTCCATGAGCTGAATATCCATCTACTGCTATTCCGTACTCCGCGCCGGCTCCAGGCCGGAAAACTCGCTGTCCAGCACCGCGTTCCACTCGGTCACCTGATCACGCCGGCGTTCCAGCACGGCCTCGACGTCACCGGTGATGGTGATGCGCTCGATGGTGTCGCCCCGGCCGATGCTGTTGACCACGTCCTGGCCCTGCGTGACCTGCCCGAACACCGAATGCAGGCCGTTGAGATGCGGCGTCGGTACGTGGGTGATGAAGAACTGACTGCCATCGGTTCCGGGACCGGAATTGGCCATCGACAGCGTCCCCGGTCGACTGTGGCTGAGGCGGATCTCCCCGCTGAACTGATACCCGGGCCCACCGCGACCGGTGCCCTCCGGATCGCCGCCCTGGATCATGAAGTTGCGTTCCACCCGGTGCCAGGTCAGCCCGTCATAGAATCCGCGTGTGGCCAGGTTGACGAAGTTCGCCACCGTCGTCGGCGCCGCCCGCGCCCGCAGCTCCAGGTGAATCTCGCCCCGGTTGGTCTCGATCACCGCGGATACATCCTGGCCGAAAGCCGGAACGGCGGACAACATCAGGAATAGAAAAATGGGGACAGTCCCTCTTTTTTTCATCGGATCAGATCCTCTATGTCGAATTGCTGGGTCACGGGTGCGTGATCGGAAAAGTTCTCTTGCGTGTAGATCTCGGCCTCTCCGGCGCGCTCGGCCAGGGCGGGCGTGACGACATGGTAGTCCAGCCGCCAGCCGACGTTCCTCTCGCGCGCGCCGCCGCGCTGGGACCACCAGCTGAACTGGTCGGGCTCCTGGTTGACCAGGCGGAAGGCGTCGCGGTACTCGAGCTCGTCATAGAGGGTGTCGAGCCAGGCGCGTTCCTCGGGCAGGAAACCGGAGTTCTTGCGGTTGGCCTTCCAGTTCTTCAGGTCGATTTCCTTGTGGCAGATGTTCCAGTCCGCGCAGACGATGTACTCCCGCCCCTTCTCCTTCATCCGCTTGAGGTGCCGGTAGAAGTGGTCCAGGAACTCGTACTTGATCTCCTGGCGGTGATCGCCACTGGTGCCGGAGGGCATGTAGAGGGAGGCAATGCTGAGCTTGCCGAAATCGGCGCGAATGTAGCGACCCTCGGTATCGGCCGCCTCGAAGCCCAGGCCGCGCTCGACGCGATCGGGTTCGCGCCGGCTCATCAGCGCGACGCCGGCGTAGCCTTTCTTTTCGGCGTCAAAGTAATGGACGTGATACCCCTCCGGGAAGAACTCGGGCCTGCCCTCGAGCTGGTGCTCCTGGGCCTTGGTCTCCTGGATACAGAGCACGTCGGGCTGGCGTTGATCCAGCCAGTCGAAGAAGCCCTTGCGGGCAGCGGCGCGGATGCCATTGGCGTTGAAGGTGGTGATTTTCATGGCGGCCGATTCTACCGGCTGCGCACATGGCGCGCCAGCGCGGTGACCATCGGTTTCATGAAGTATTGCTCCTCCGGCATGACCTTGACCTCGATGTCATGCGCGGCCAGCTGATCACCGACCACGGGGCCGACCGCCACCGACAGCGTGCGTTGCAAACCGTCGATCAGTGCCTCTTCCAGATCGTTCTTGCGGGCCACGTTGAGCAGACGCTTGAACTGCGGCTGGCTGGTGAAGGTGACCGCATCGATCTCGCCCCGGTGCAGCGCCTGGATGAAGTCCAGGATCCGGCCCTCGTCGCTGGCCGGCGTGTAGCGGTACGGCGCCACCGGAATGGCCTCGGCGCCCTTGGCGGCCAGGAATTCCATCAGCGCGCGATTGGGATCCTCGCCATAGAGCTGGACGTAGACACGCTGGCCGGTCAGCGGCTGCTCCTCGTCCATGGCGCTGAGGGCCTCGATGATGCCCTCGGTGGTGGGCTTCGTGCCCTGGCTGTCCGCTTTCAGATCCATTTCCTTCAGCGCCCGACCCGGTTTTGGCCCCCGGCACAGCTTGTGGATCTGCCCCAGTGCCTGCCGGAACGCCTCTTCCATCCCGGCCCGCTCGGCAAAGCCGCGCAGACGCCGGATGCCCTCTCCGGTGAGGACGATGAACAGGTCCCCGGGCTGGTCGATGAAACGTCGCAGCCAGTTTTCCACCAGCGCGGTGTCCTCGGCATCGAGGATGGTGATCAACGGCAGGCGCTGGACGGTGGCGCCGCGGCGCTCGAGCAGCTCGACCAGGATATCCAGCTGGCGGCTTTCCGGGACGGCAATGGTCAGATCTTGGAGGTCGTTGTTGGCGGGTGGTCTTGTCATGGGGGCATGGTAGCAGATATCGGGGCGGGTGGTTCCGTGGTTGGCGGCGGAGGCTTTCACACCGGCGCGTTACCGCTCCGGTGTGAAACCTCCGCCGCTCTCGGGCACCCTGCCGCGGTCCGCGTTACGAGACCTCCCGGACAGCTGTTACCCACTACACCAGTGCCAGAAAGAATCACCAGTCCGCTTTGCTGGCACGATGCGAGAGAGGTCCTGAGGTTTCGTTCCGGCACGGTAACGCGCCGGAACGAAAGCCTCCGGACCTGGCCACTATCCGCATCCTTGCCAACCACATTGACACCTGACTGTCATTTGTACACACCGCATGTTACCTAACCTCGTAACGTTACGACCGATCCGTGATCCAGGTAACACTTTCGTACGTAACATGCACCATATTGGTAACAAGCTGACGAAATACCGCTAACTGCCCGCGATACTGAACGTTTTTCGTCGCGAATTTTATGCATTCCGTCGATACAGGGAGATTTTTCACCAATAAGTGTTACTTTTCTCCCCGACTGTGTTACTATACGCACCGTATTCAGATGAACGGGAGTTACATCGAGAATACGACAACACATTACCTAAATTGGAACCCAAAGGAGATTTTTGAACATGAGCGACCTTTTCTTCAACGCACGCGCCGCACTGATCACTGCAGCCATCGTATCCGCGTCTGTTGCAGTACCCATGCTGACTATCATCGCAGGTAGTTAAGCGGACGGAACCTTCCCCAAAAGGAAGAGAACCATGCGCAATACAAATGATCAGGTGGCATCGGCCGCCGCTGTCACACCCGCCTTCTGACGCACGCTTCCCCCCAGTGCCGATAAGGCGGGTGTTTTTTATTCGCCTGCCCGCTAGCCTCTTTCTGGAAAACCTGAAACTTCCCGCTATACTCAATGGCGACGACTTGATAGATTGCTGCCAATGCAATTGCATATGCCTACCTATGCAATATAATGATCTGAGCAGCAACGCCTCGGATATAGAGTGGAATACAATCATGACGAGAATCGTATCCCTATTCCGTAACGGCAGGAACCAGGCGGTCCGTCTGCCCCGTGACATGGAGTTCGAAGGCGTGAGCACGCTGGAAATCACACGCGCAGGGGACACATTGGTGTTGCGCCCGCTGCGGCCGTCCTGGCTATCCTTCGCTGATGAACCGGGTATTGATGAAAAGGATTTTCTGCTCGAACGACCGGATATCATTGAAGACGAAGGACGTTTCTGACCCGTGACGACCTACATGCTTGACACGTGTATCTGCTCTTTCATCATACGGGAACGGCCCTTCGAGGTATTGCAGCGCCTGTCCGACGAGGTGGCCCGACATAACCGGATTGTAATTTCCGCTGCGGGCCTGCTGATCAGTCGCAACGACACTGCGATTGCCGGCCACGCTCTGGCCAGTGACTGCGTGCTGGTCTCCGACAATACCCGGGAATTCGCTCGCATCTGCGACCTGCCGCTGGAAAACTGGGTTATGCGCTAACCCGCCTCGCCTGCTTCACCGCATACATCGCCTGATCCGCCCGCTTTTTCAGCGCAATTTCAGCACCTTTTCCGCGAAATTACAGGGTTTGTGGGTGGCATCCATCTGTCCCGCGATGATGCCGTTCCAGGCCGTGCGGCAGGCGCCGGGCGAGCCGGGCACACAGAACACCAGGGTATGATTGGCCAGCCCGGCAAAGGCCCGTGACTGGATGGTGGAGTGGCCGATCTCCTGATACGACAGGTGACGGAACAGCTCACCAAAGCCCTCGATCTCCGTATCCAGCAACGGCTGCACCGCCCTCACGGTATTGTCCCGCTCCGTGAAGCCCGTTCCGCCGGTCAGCAGCACCGCGTGCACTCCCTCCTCGGCAATCCAGTGCGCCACCGCCGCCCGCAACCGGTAGGTGTCATCCCGGATGATCTGTTTCTCCACCAGCCGATGCCCGGCCGCCGCCAGAGACTCCACCAACACCCTGCCGGACTTGTCCGTCTCTTCCGTACGCGTATCAGACACCGTGATCACCACGGTATTCAGCGGATATTCCACTCTGCTCTCTCCAACCACTTCAATCTCAAAAAAGAGGGACTGTCCCTGTTTTTCAGCCGCCGGTCATGTTCATCAGGCGGACGGGCTGCACATGATCCTTGTCGTAGAAATAGTGCCGCTCGGGCTTGATCTCCATGGCCCCGATGATGGTCTGCTTGAGGTCGTCGAAGTCGGCGGCCGGGTCGCGCAGCACGGCGCGCAGGTCCACGGAGTGTTCGTTGCCGAGGCACAGCAGCAGGCGGCCCTCGACGGTGACGCGCACGCGGTTGCAGTCGGCGCAGAAGTTGTGACTGACCGGGGAGATGAAGCCGATACGGCTGTCGTGCCCCGGGATCTGCCAGTAGCGCGAGGGGCCGGCCGTGGTGGCGGCGCTGGGGACCAGTTCGTATTCGCGCTGGATGTGCTCGCGCACCTCGTCGTTGGTCACCATGGTGTCCTCGCGCTCGTGATCGGAGGCGGCGCCCAGTGGCATCTCCTCGATGAAGGCGATGTCCAGGCCACGCTCGACCGCGAAACGGGTCAGGTCCATGATCTCGTCGTCGTTGTAACCCCGCATGATCACGGCGTTGAGACGGATGTGATCGAAACCGGCCGCCTGCGCGGCCTCGATGCCGGCCAGCACGTTCTCCAGCTTGCCGACGCGGGAAATGCGGCGGAAACGCTCCGGGTCCAGCGAGTCGATACTGATGTTGATGCGCCCGACGCCGGCGTCACGCAGCGGTTGTGCGTATTTGACCAGCTGATTGCCATTGGTGGTCAGCAGCAGCTCGCGCAGACCGGGCAGCGCGCCGATGTCGTTGAAGACCTTCATGACGTCCTTGCGCACCATGGGCTCGCCGCCGGTGATGCGGATCTTGTCCACGCCCAGCTCGGTGAAAGCGCGGGCCACGGTCTCGATCTCCTCCAGCGACAGGATCTGGTCGCGGGGAAGGAACTCCATGTCCTCGGTCATGCAGTAGACACAGCGGAAATCGCAGCGGTCGGTGACCGACATGCGGATGTAATTGACGTGGCGGCCGAAGCGGTCGATCAGACGCGGACGCTCGCCGCTGGTGTCCAGTCCGGATTGGCCCGGCGGGATGCCCCGGTCGCTGACCAGCGGGTCAACAGTGATTGCCTCGTTCTGTGCGGACTCATCCATTTTCAATCCCCAATTCGGTGTCGTGGCGCGGCTGTTCAGTCCACCTGTGTCGCAATCCGCAGTTCGACGTCCACAGTAACCGGACCGTCATCCTCTCCGTTCTCTTCGTTCTCTTCTTCGTCCGGCAGCGTCACATTCTCGACGCGACCCTGCCAGTCACCCGACGAAACATCGGCGGTGCCGCTCAGGGAGGCCGTGGCCACCACGTTCACGGCGTCGGCCGAGGTCAGGTCACGCGGTCCGACGGCTTCGGCGGGACTGAGCCTCACCGTGGCAGGCAGGTCGGCCACGGTCAAGACCTGCGCTGCCAGCGGCGGGCCGCCGCCCCCGACCGCCTGTGCGGAAATGAACACACGCGTTTCCGGCGCCAGGTTGACCCCTTGCGCCAGGGACAGGGCCACGTTGATCACCGGTCCCTGCACTGCCTCGGCACCGCCCTGCTCTTCCAGCATCTGGCGGGCCTGGGCGATGGCGTTGCTGAGAAACTGCTGGTCGGAGGACGTGGCGCCCATGGACAGCAGCCGCTGCCAGTAGGTGATGGCGCCCTGGTAGTCCTCGTTCAGGAAGGCGTCGCTACCCAGCAACTGCAACACGGCACGCTCGTTGGGATTGATACGCTGGGCGCGGTTGATGATGTCCTGCACGGACTCGGTCATCTCGCGGTCCTGGGCCAGGTACTCGATCTGGGCGTACTGCCCCAGGATGACGGCCCGGTCCTGGTCGCCTTCGACATGCTCGGCCGCGCGCTGGAACGCTGTGCGGGCCGGTTCGAGCTGACCGATCTCGGTCAGTATGCGGGCCATGAAATAATACGCCCAGCCGTTCTCCGGCTCGCGTTCGATGACCTCGGCCAGGTCGGAAGCCACCGCCATGATCTGCTCGGAGCCGGCCTCCTGATCCTGCAGGACCTGCTGGGAGCGCTCCACCACCTCGGTGAAGGCCAGGTCTTCGCGGAAGCCCCACATCTCATACAGCAGGTAGCTGAGCGGCGGTACCACCAGCACCACCAGCAATACCGGCACCAGACGACTGATGCGTTCACCGCGACCGGTGCCGGCCGGGGCCGGGGACACCGCCACGCTGTCACCCTCATCGCCCAGCACCTGACGCAGGGCCTCGGGGCGCACATCGGACAACAGGCTGCGCTCCAGTTCGGCCTTCAGCGAGTCGAACTGCTGGTCGTCGAATGCGCCTTCGTCATACTCGGTCTGCAGCTCGGCCAGGCGTTCCTCGAAAATGGCCAGGTTGGCCTCGTCGCGGGCCTGCTGCTCTTCGCTGGTCTGGTCATGGTTGGCCCGGCGCAAGTGCAGCAATAACGGGACGACGACGAACAGGGCCGCCACCAGGATCAATACGGGAGTCACTATCCAGAACAAAGGGGCACCTTATGGCTTGTCGGGAGATTCCCGGTCGGAGGAATCTTTCGGGTGAACGGAGGATGAACCGCGCTTGTCCAGCAGCGCGCTGAGCTGCGACTTTTCATCATCGCTGAGGTCTTCTTCCCGGGCGACGCCGGCATCACGGGTGCGTTGTATGATGCTGTAGATCACGAACGCGCCGATCAACAGGAAGAACAACGGGCCCAGCCACAGCAGCAGCGTGGTGGCATCGAAACGCGGCCGGTAGAAAATGAAGTCGCCGTAGCGGGCGTGCATGAACGCCTCGATCTCTTCATTCGAGCGCCCGTCCATGATCATGTCGTAGATCTCGCGGCGCAGGTCGGCGGCCACGCCGCCTGGCGAATCGGCCAGGTTGGCGTTCTGGCACATCGGACAGCGGAACTCGCGCGACAGTTCCTGGAAACGCCGCTCCTGCTCCTCGGTCTCGAAATCGAAGACATCGACCGGCCCCTGCGCCAGCGCGCCACCGGCGCCCGGCAACAGCACCAGTGCCAGCACCATCAGCCATGTGCTCATCCGGACCGGCATCAGTTCAACGCTCCCGTCTCCGGCAGCGGGCTGTCCGGGCGATCACCCGACACACCCTCGTCGAGATTGCCCTCGCGCACGGCGGTCAAGGCGGGCATGATCTCGTCATCCCAGGCACGCCAGTCGATGGTGCCGATGTGCTTGTAGCGGATCACACCATCCTCGTCGACGATGAACGTTTCGGGCGCGCCGTAGACGCCGAGATCGATGCCGTAGCGCCCTTCCGGGTCGACGATGTTCATGGTGAATGGATTACCGTTGTCGTCCAGCCATTCCAGCGCCGCCTGCTCGCGGTCCTTGTAGTTGACGCCGATGATGGGCACGACGTCATTGGCCCGCGCCTCCATGAAGATCGGGTTCTCCTGCAGACAGGGAATGCAGTAGCTGCCCCAGATGTTGAGCAGGAACGGCTCGTCGGGCAGATCCGCCTTGGTCAGCAACTGGTCGCCTTCCTGCAGAGAGCGCAGTTCGAACTCCGGCAGCTCCTGGTCCAGCAGTGCGGACGGCAGTGTGCGCGTGTCCAGGGACAGGCCCCGCCACATGGCGCCGGCCATGGCCACGAAAATGATCACCGGTATGTAGAGCTTCAGTTTGCCCATGGGTCCGTGGACTCCTCTTTACTGGCTGTCAATGTACTGACCGACACCGCTCAGGCGGTGCCGGTGGCTTCGCCGCCGGTCGTGTCACGACGACGGTTGCTGGCCTGATCCATGGCAGCCTGTTTCAGGCGGAAACGTCGATAGCGCTTGTCGGTCACGGCGGTGACGCCGCCCAGCGCGATCAGTATGGCCCCCAGCCACACCCAGCGCACGAACGGCTTGATATGGATGGTCATGGACCAGCCACCGCTGTTGCCGCGCGGTTCACCCAGTGTAATGAACAGGTCGCGGGTGAAGCGGCCATCGATGGCCATCGCCGTGGCCGGGCTGTTGCTGGCGAGGTAAAGCTGCTTCTGGGGGAACATGTCGCGCCAGTGCTCGCCGTCCTTCGTGACCGTGATCTCGGCCTCGTCGGCGATATAATTGGGGCCTTCCACCTCGCTCACGCCCTGGAAGGTGAACTCGTAGTTACCGAGCTCGGCACTCTGCCCCGGTACCAGCAGCACACTGCGCTCGACGCTGTAGATGCTGGTCAGCACCGCGCCGCTCATCAGGAAGATGAAACCGAAGTGGGCGATCTGCATGCCCCAGTAGCTGACCGGCAGGGCCTTGAGGCCGGCGGCCACGGTGGGCTTTTTGGCGATCTTGCCGAGCAGGTCGCGCACCATGGAGCCCAGCACCCAGCAGGCCAGGATCACGGTGGCGATGGCGCCCAGCGGGATGTCCAGGGTCAGTACCACGGGAATCGCCACGCCCAGTACCACGGCCGCCAGGGCCACTTTCGTGAGCTGCTGGCGCAGATAGGCCATGGAGGTACGTTTCCAGCGCGCCACCGGGCCGATGCCCAGGAAGAACACCAGGATCGCCATCAGTGGCAGGAATATGCTGTTGAAGTATGGCGGGCCCACCGAGATCACGTTGCCGCCGCTCATGGCCTGGTAGACCATCGGGTACAGCGTGCCCAGCAGGATGGCCGCGCTGGCCACCACCAGGATGATGTTGTTGGCGAGCAGGAACACCTCGCGGGACAGCGAGCCGAAACCGAACTCGCTGCGCATCATCGGCGCGCGGATGGCAAACAGCAGCAATGCGCCGCCCACCACCAGCACCAGGAAGGCGAGGATGTAGACCCCGCGGGTCGGATCCGAGGCGAAGGCGTGCACCGAGGTCAGCAGGCCGGAGCGGGTGATGAAGGTGCCCAGCAGGCTGGCGGCGAAGGCCAGGATGGCCAGCAGCACGGTCCAGCTCTTGAACACGCCGCGCTTCTCGGTGGCCGCCAGCGAGTGGATCAGCGCCGTGCCCAGCAGCCAGGTGATCAGCGGCGGATTCTCGACCGGGTCCCAGGCCCACCAGCCGCCCCAGCCGAGCTCGTAATAGGCCCACCAGGAGCCCAGTGCCAGCCCCAGGGTCAGGACGGCCCAGGCGATGTTGGCCCAGGGCCGGCACCAGCGCGCCCAGGCAGCATCAAGACGGCCCGACAGCAGTGCGGCGATGGCGAAGGCGAACACCACGGTGAAACCGACGTAGCCCATGTACAGGGCCGGCGGGTGGATGATGAAGGCAAAATCCTGCAGCGCCGAATTCAGGTCGGAGCCATCGCCCGGGGGCAACGGCAGCACCCGGTCGAAGGGGTTGGAGGTGGCCAGCATGAACAGGGTGTAGCCGGCCACGATGAAGCCCATCACGGCCAGCACGCGGGCCACGAACTCGGCGGGCAGCGCGCGGCTGAACACGCCGACGGCGACCATCCAGGCAGCCAGCATCCAGGTCCAGAACAGGAACGAGCCCTCGTGCCCGCCCCAGACGGCGGTGATCTTGTACTGCAGCGGCAGCATGCTGTTGGAGTTGTTGGCCACGTAGGCCACGGAGAAATCGTCGGTGACGAAGCTGTAGCCGAGCACCAGCAGGCTGATCGTGGTCATGACGAACACGCCGGCGGTCAGCGGTCGCGCCAGGTTCATCCACAGGACGTTGTCGCGCATGGCGCCGGCCATGGGAATGACCGCCAGCACCAGCGCCAGGCAGAAGGCCAGGATCAGCGCAAAGTTGCCGACTTCGGGAATTGCGTCGACCATCAGTACGAGGCCTCCTGCCGCATCATGGCTTCACGATCGCGCTCGGCGGCGTCCAGCGCGGACTTGACCTCGTTGGACATGTAGTTTTCGTCGTGACGGGCCAGCACGCGGGAGGCGACGAAATGTCCTTCCGGGTCCAGGCTGCCCTCGGCGACCACGCCCTGTCCTTCGCGGAACAGGTCGGGCAGGATGCCGGAATAGCGGATGCGCACGTCATGATTGTAGTCGGTGGCGATGAAGTGCACATCCAGGGACTCGTCCGTGCGCTCGACGCTGCCTTCCTTGACCATGCCGCCCACGCGGATGCGGCGGCCCGGTTCGACCTCGCCGGCGGCGACCTGGGTGGGGGTGAAGAACAGGTCGATGTTGTTGCTCAGCGCGTACAGGGACAGGCCGATGGCGATGCCCAGTCCGGCGCTGATGAACAGGATGATACTCAGACGCTTCTTGCGATGCGGTTTCATCATGCGGTCGTACTCCCCTCGTTGCGATCGGGCGACGGCCCATTGGCGGCTCCGGCGCGACGTGCCTCGCGACGCTGCAGCTGGCGCTGGGCACGGATGAACTGACGACGTTGCCACAACGGCATCAGCAGATTATACCCCATGAACACGGCGAACACGCTGTAGACCGCCCAGACGTGAAAGGTATAACGCCCCATCTGGAAAAATTCGCCGATACTGGAGAACTGCAGCTGTAACTCAATCATTCAGACCTCTCTTCCGACCAAATCCTTCGAAAAAAAGGGGGACAAAAAGGGGGACAGTCCCTCTTTTTTTCTCCCTCCTGTCATTCTGCGCTCCCGACCAGCTCCTTCACCCAGCCGGCGCGACGCTCGCGCTGCAGGATCTCGTTACGCACGCGCAGGATCAGGGTGATGGCGAAAAACACGTAGACCGCGCCGATCATGATCAGCAACGGTACCCAGACTTCCGGCGGGTTCGGGGCCACGGCGTCAGTGGAGAAATTGCTGGCCGGCTGGTGCAGGGTGTTCCACCACTCCACTGAGTACTTGATGATGGGCACGTTGATGGCGCCGACAATGGCCAGGATGGCGCAAGCGCGGGCCGCGGCATCCGGGCTCTCGATGGCCGAACGCAGGGCGATGACGCCGATGAACAGGAAGAACTGGATCAGCAGCGAGGTCAGCCGCGCGTCCCAGGCCCACCAGGTGCCCCAGATCGGGTCGCCCCAGATGGCGCCGGTGGCCAGTGCCACGGCCGTGAACCAGGCCCCCACGGGCGCCACCGCCTTGGCCACCATGTCGGCCAGCTTCATGCGCCACACCAGGGTGATGACGCCGGCCACCGCCATCAGCGGAAAACAGGCCAGGGAGATGGAGGCCACAGGCACATGCACGTACATGATGCGGATGGTCTCGCCCTGCTGGTAGTCGGGCGGCACGAACAGCAGCGCCCAGGGCAGGCCGATGGCCAGCAACACGATCATGGCCGCGTACAGCCACGGCAGCCAGTGGCCGGACCACTGATAGAACCACCGGGGTGAACCCAACCTGCTGAACCAGACCCACATAGCCTTGTCTACACTCCCTGCATTCAGAACCACCGGGACAGAAAAACCGGGACTGTCCCTCTTTTTCGACCGCCCGACTATACCACAGGCACTCGGGTGGTGCGTTACGATTTGTATCAGTTGACGCTGACTTTCAGGGCCGCGGCGGAGGCCAGCGGGCCGATGCTCAGGGCCAGGGCCAGCATGGCGCCGAGCAGTGACAGATGCATGCCCACGGGCAGGCCGAACTGGACGTCGGTGACGGCCTTGGCGCCGATGATCAGCACCGGCATGGCCAGCGGCAACACGATCACGGCCAGGATCAGTCCCCGGCTGCCCAGGCCCACGGTCAGGGCCACGCCGATGGAGCCGAACAGGCTCAGCACCGGCGTGCCCAACAGCAGGGACAGGAACAGCGTGCCGTAGGCTTCGCCGGGCAGATACAACATATACGCCATCACCGGCGACAGGATCACCACCGGCAGGCCGCTGACCAGCCAGTGCGCGATGTTCTTGGCCAGCACCAGGAAATACAGCGGCTGCGGACTGAGCAGCAGCTGCTCCAGCGAACCGTCCTCGTAGTCGGCGCGGAACAGGTTGTCCAGGGACAGCATCGAGGCCAGCAGGGCCGAGACCCAGACCACGCCGGCGGCGACCCGGGACAGCTCGGCCGGATCCGGTGATATGCCCAATGGGAACAGCGTGACCACGATCAGGAAGAACATGATCGGGTTGAGCAGATCGTTGCGCCGCTTCAACGCGATCAGCAGGTCCCGCTTCAGGGTGGACACAAAGGCGGCGCCGATGCCGGGTGTCTCGGTACTCATGCCGTTTCCTTCTGCCGGTCCAGATCCAGACGCGTGACCTCGCAGGGCACGTTCAGGGCATGGTGCGTGGTGACCAGCACCGCCCCGCCCCGCTCCACATGCCCGGCCAGGTGCTGCTCCAGCGCCCGCACGCCATGCACGTCCAGGGTGGTGAACGGTTCATCCAGGATCCACAGCGGCGCCGGGCTGAGGTACAGCCGCGCCAGCGCCACGCGCTGATGCTGACCGGCCGAGAGATTGTGACAGGGGATATCATCGTAGCCGGCCAGACCGACCTGCTCCAGCGCCCGCTCGATACGCGCGTCATCGACACCACCATGCAGGGCCCCGCTCCAGCGCAGGTTCTCGCGCGGGCTGAGGATGCGGTTCACGCCGACGCGGTGGCCGATGTACAGCAGCGAGGCCAGAAAAGCGTCGCGCTGTTCATGCACCGGCTGGCCCTGCCACAGGATCTCGCCCTCCCACAGACCATTCAGCCCGCAGAGAATGCGCAACAGCGTGGTCTTGCCACTGCCGTTGCTGCCCGCCACCTGCATCAGTTCGCCATGATGCAGACTGAAATCCAGGCCCTGGAACAGGATGCGCTCGTCCCGCTCGCAGAACAGATCACGGGCCTGCAGCAGCGGCCTGCCGGGGGATGCCGTGGTGGCATCATTACTGACGGTGGAGTTGTGCTGGGACAAACGGCTTTCCCGGGTGCGATGAATGGCAGGCGCCGATTATACGCACAAGGCCACTGCCGTGTCAGGCAGCGCCTTGTACCCGATCACGCTCCGGACGATGCATCATGGAGATCAGCCTGGCCTCCGCCTGTGACAGACCGCAGCGGTCCACCAGATCCTCGGAAGCGGCGCCCATTTCCACCAGCCGACTGGCGTGGGCGTAGGTGACATTGCCCGGATCGCGCAGCTCCAGATCCTGCTGTTGCCGGCTGGTGCGCTCCAGACGCTGATCCAGTGCCCGCAGCTGACGTTGATGGCCATTCTGCAGGCGCTGCAGGTGGCGGCCCGTCTTCTGCTGGTGTCGACCCAGCTCGAGCAATGCCTTCTTCAGCATGGCCTGCTGCCGGTGGTTGCGGTCACGGTCCGCGCGCAACTGACGCAGTGTGCCCAGCATGCTGAGCATGGTGGCGGCACACGCCAGCAAGCCCAGCGTCAACGCGCCGGCGGCACCCAGTACCCACTCTACCGGAAGTTCATTCATCGGTCGGTCTCTCCTGGCCGGGCAGGCAACCGCGGGCGATCACTGCTGATCGATTTCCGCCAGTTCCTGCTGACTGATCATTTTGTCCAGATCCAGCAGAATCAACAGTTGTTCGCCGCGCTGACACACGCCCTGGATGAAGCGCGATCCCTCGTCCTGACCGGTGGTCGGCGTGGTGTCGAT
>JBNJGU010000039.1:0-17371 GCA_051747985.1 Pseudomonadota bacterium
TACTACGCATGGGCCCTGCACAATCGGGATCAGCTCATGCCATCCCGTGAACAGCTGCAGGAAGGCGAGGACGCCACCAACCGTTTCCGTGAAAAACATGGCGAGCGCATGAAGGTGTTCTTCGTCGCTCCGGACTACTATGACGACAGACCCAAACGCTGCAGCAATGGCTGGGGCACCACTTTCCTGACCGTGACACCGGAAGGTGATGTGATGCCCTGTCAGAGTGCCGGGGTGATCGAGGGTCTGACGTTTCCCAATGTGAAGCAGGACAGTCTGCATGACATCTGGCACCATTCCGATCTGTTCAACCGGTTCCGTGGTACCGCGTGGATGAAGGAACCCTGCGCAAGCTGCCCGGAGAAGGAGATCGACCTGGGCGGCTGCCGTTGCCAGGCCTATCTGCTGACCGGAGACGAACGTGCCACGGATCCGGTCTGCGCACTGTCACCCGACCACCATCTGATCGAGGAAGCCATCGCGGCCGCACAGCAACCGGATGAAGGCGAAACCCGGCCGCTGACCTTCCGTAATCCGGGCAATGCCCGCAAGCTGGAGAAAGAGCATACACCATGAATCACGCATGGAGCCGAGAAGAGTTTGAACAGCGTCTTCGCGACAAGGGCCGCCTGTACCACATCAACCATCCCTATCATGTGATGATGAATACAGGCCATGCCACCCGCGAACAGATCCGCGGCTGGGTGGCCAACCGCTTCTACTATCAGACCAGCATTCCGATCAAGGATGCCGCCATCCTGTCCAACTGCTCGGACCGCGACGTACGCCGCGAATGGGTGCAGCGCATTCTCGACCATGATGGTCACGGCAATGAAGATGGCGGCATCGAGGCCTGGCTCCGACTGGCGGAGGCTGTCGGTCTGCAACGCACGGAAGTGGAGTCCGCCGAACACGTGTTGCCCGGCGTGCGCTTTGCCTGCGATGCCTATGTCAATTTTGCCCGACGCGCCACCTGGCAGGAAGCCGCCTGTTCATCACTGACAGAACTGTTCGCGCCGGAGATCCATCAGAACCGGCTCGACAACTGGCCCACGCACTACCCGTGGATCGATGGGGAAGGCTATACCTACTTCCGCAAGCGTCTGGGCGAGGCGCGCCGTGACGTCGAACACGGACTGCAGGTGACACTGGACCACTTCCGCACCCGCGAGCAGCAGGAATACGCGCTGGGCATACTACAGTTCAAACTGGACATCCTCTGGTCGATACTGGATGCCATGCAGATGGCCTATGTACATGGAGAGCCCCCCTTCCACAGCTGCCCCGATGCCTGATGAGCACGAACTGCTGCGCCGGGTGAGAGCCTTTCTGGACAGCGATCGCGCCCTCAGTCACCCGTTGCGCCCGGACGTCACCGCCTCACAGCTGGAAAGGATCCGGGAAGCATCGGTGCTGATTCCGTTTCATATCCCGGCCGGTTTCGATGAACCACAGATCCTGTTGACCCTGCGCCCGACTTACCTGCGCAGCCACGCCGGCCAGGTCAGTTTTCCGGGCGGCACCAGGGAACCCGCCGACCGGTCTCCACGGGAAACCGCGTTGCGTGAATCGTGGGAGGAAATCGGCACGCCCGCGAAACATATCGAAGTGATCGGTGAACTGGGTCCGGTGTATCTGCCGTCCGGCTACCGCATCACGCCGATCGTGGGCCTGCTGGCCCCGGACACCCGGATCCGGCCCTGCCCGGTGGAAGTCGAGGCCGTGTTTCATGCGCCGGCCAGGCTGCTGCTGGACCCCGCCAGTTACCAGCGCTCGCGCATGAAGTTCCGTGATCGAGCCCATGACGTGCTCGAACTGCAGTTTCAACGCTACCGTATCTGGGGCGCCACGGCCGCCATCCTGCATGGCTTCGGAGAGGCCATCCGGTCGGCCGGGTGATCCTGATTCAGGCGAACAGCTCGTGGAAGAAGCCGGCCAGTGCCCGTTCGGCCCGGCTGTTGGCAAGCTCGCTGAAGACCGCGCCCGCTTCCGGGTTGTTGGCCGCGGGATTGGTGAAGGCGTGCTTCGTATTGCCGTAGACATGGACCTGCCAGTCCACACCCGCCTCCGTCATTTCCTGCTCGAATGCCAGCACCTGCTCAGATGGCACCATGGGATCATCATGGCCATGCAGACAGAGCACCCTGGCCGTGATCGCGGCATTGGGCACATCCCCCTGGCCCAGCAGGCCATGTATGCTGGCCACACCTTCCACATCGGCGCCGGCGCGCGCCAGCTCCAACACGGCCATGCCACCGAAGCAGTACCCCATGGCAGCCACCCGGTCAGCGTCGACCCGATCCATGTCGCGGACCGTGGACAGCGCCGCCTGCATCCGCCGTCGCAATAGTGCCCGGTCCTCCACGAACGGGCGGATCAGCGCCGAATTCCCTTCCACATCGCCGGCCTTGCCGAACATGCCCTTGCCGTAGATGTCCAGCGCGAATCCGATATAACCCAGTTCAGCCATCTTCTCGGCCCCGGAACAGGCGAGTTCCCGCCGTCCGCTC
The DNA here is from genome assembly GCA_051747985.1 of Pseudomonadota bacterium. Classification (GTDB taxonomy): domain Bacteria; phylum Pseudomonadota; class Gammaproteobacteria; order Pseudomonadales; family Pseudohongiellaceae; genus PWQG01. The sequence continues at coordinate 2,511 of JBNJGU010000039.1, forward strand.
CAGTCATGCGCCACGAGCACGGCGGGACGCGGGGTCGAGATCGACTCATCCCAGGCGAGATAGCCCTCGAGCTCCGTCTCCCCGTCCCGATAATCAATATAGGCTGTCTTCATCAGATCGGCTCCCCGCGTCCTGCTGTCAGAGATGTTCCAGAATCTTTTCCGCGGCGCTGACATCAACGCCGCCAGCCGGTTCAACGGCGAGGTGCTCGATGACGCCGTCGTTGACGACCATGGCGTAGCGCTTGCTCCGCGTCCCCATGCCGGCTCCACTGGCATCCATCTCCAGTCCGAGGGCGGCGGTGAATTCATCATTACCGTCCGCCAGCATCAGGATATTGTCGGCATTCTGTGACTTGCCCCAGGCGTCCATCACGAAAGCGTCATTGACCGCCACACAGGCGATGGTATCCACGCCCTTGCCCAGAATGGCGTCGGCCTGGACCACATAACCGGGCAGATGGGTTACCGTGCAACCCGGTGTGAAGGCGCCGGGCACGGCGAACAGCACCACTTTCTTCCCGTTGAAGACCTCGTCCGTGCTCCTGTCCTCCGGACCATTGCTGCCCATCACCTTGAAAGTGGCCTTCGGGATGGTGTCGCCCTGCTGTACGCTCATGTTGTCGCTCCTCGGATCGGAAAATGTGTCCTGATGGTATCAGAATTCCCGAGGCGCGGGACAAGCGATTCAGGTCCCGTCATCGGCGGCGGTGACCCGGTCAATCCAGTCCTGATGTCGGGAAACACGTTCATACAGGACCACCGCGCCGTACAGCCCCTGGCGCAGTTCGCTGCCATCTTCTCCGTCACGGGCCAGCTCCCCGACGGCCACGCCCGCCAGCCGCCAGCGCCCCTGCCGCTGGACCAGGGCCGGACCACCGCTGTCCCCGGTACCGGGAAATCCCTCCAGCGGCAACGCGCCAGAGTCGATGACGGTCGGGTCGTCGAAACGGAATCGCAGTCTCTGCCCGGCATGGATGACCCGGTTGGTCGCCTGTCGGAAACGACCATCATTCATGAACCGGCCGCCGCTGCCCAGGGCATGAAACCCCCAGCCCACGAATGTCATGACGCGCCCCATCTCCTCCCCGCCACGATAGAGCGGCATCGGCCGGGGCAGGTCGAGTGCGCGGTCCAGGCGCAGCAGCGCCAGATCGACCTCGGTCCGTCCGGGTGCAGTTCCCCGGGGATAGTCACGGTGAACCACTGCTTCGATGACTCGCGCCTCTTGTCCCGACACCTCCACGCTGTAGGGCTGTTGCCCTTCCAGGTGCTCCCCCAGGGAAGTTTCACTCAGGCAATGGGCCGCCGTGATGGCCCAGGACGGTCGGATCAGCGTGGCGACACAGCTGCGTTGTCGCTGTCGCGCCTCCAGATAGAATATCGCCGGAAAATCCGCTTCTCTGGCGAAATACGCATCGTATCCGGTATCATGGCGAATGATGATGGCGCTGGCCGGCAGGGTGACCAGCAGCCCCGCCAGCACCATCAGGGCGGCACCATTCAATGTGGATGCAGAACGTATCGGGAACACCTGATACAACTCCGGGAGTAGTCTGATCATGAGCGAAGTACCCGAGGACAAGCCACAGAGAGAATATGAACGTTCCGGACTCTACCCAAGGCAGGGTAAATCGTTCCGGGTATTCGCCCTGCTTGGCGTACTGCTGCTGGTCATATTGTTCATGGCCGGAGCCGCCGCGTTGATCGACTGGCTGGTCGATTACTGACCACGCGACTCTCCTTCGGACCCACCACGGGGGCCCTCGCTGTCATCAGCGGACGTCCGCAGCTCCGGGCGTAGCGACGGACGCAGATTGGGCCGTTGCCGCTTGCGTTTCATTTCACTCTGCACCGTGCCGATCAGTCGGTGGATCATCGCCGCCATGGCCAGTACCGCAATGACCAACAGCGCCGCAACCAGCCACTGCGCGCCAGTCCAGATGGCGGGATTCATCCATTGTTCAGGCATAACCGTCTCCTTTTCGTTGGCAGACCATTATGCGATAGACGGCGGGTACCTTGCCAGTCATGGGCCAACGGCAATTCCTCAAACATTCGCCAGCCCGGCCGATACCTTCCTCAACGCAGTTTGACCGGATACAGGGCAGGATATGCAGCAGGCTACCGATCTGAACGCACAGGCCGAGGAGGAACTGGCCGTCGACACGGTGAAGTACGTGACCTTCACGCTGGCGGAAGAGAATTACGCGCTGAGCGCCGCGTCAGTGAACGAGGTCTTGCGTCACTCGGAAATCACCCCGGTCCCGGGCGCGCCGGGGTTCGTGCTGGGCATCATCAATCTGCGGGGCGATGTCGTCACCGTGGTCGATGCACGTCGGGTGTTCGGCCTGTCCCGGGCAGAGGCCACCGGACAGTCACGCATCGTCGTGATTGAACTGGAGGACTATGTCATCGGCGTGTTGGTGGACCGGGTCACGGCGGTGGTGGACCTGCGGGAGGACCGGATGGAGGCCTCGCCCAATACCGGCAATGATGCCGCCAACCGATTCATTCAGGGGGTCTACAATGAGGATGACGAAGCCCTGCTGATCCTCGTCGACTTCGCGGCACTGGCTACGATGTAGCCGCGTCGGTATCGCGCAGGGCCCGCAGCAATGCATCATGGATACCACCAAACCCGCCATTGCTCATGATCACCACCTGATCGCCCGCACGCGTGTTGGTCGCCAGATACCGTACGATCTCCGCCGTATCGTCGAATACCAGCGCCGGGGTATCGCCCTGATGGGTCAATGCCTCCAGGTCCAGCACGGTGCCGGTTGGCTGGAACCAGATGGTCAGATCCGCGGCCCGACAGGCATCCAGTAGCGTTTCCCGGTGCACCCCCATCCGCATGGTGCGGGAGCGCGGTTCGATGACCGCGATCAGCCGCTGGTCCGCCTGGAAACCACCGAGCCTGGCACGCAGGGTATTGAGGGTCTCCCGGATGGCGGTGGGGTGGTGAGCAAAATCATCATACACCGTGACGCCCCGGACTTCGTCCAGCCATTCCAGACGCCGGCGTACACCATTGAACCGGGACAGCGCTTCCGCGGCCACCTCCGGCGACACGCCGACATGGCGGGCAGCAGCAATCGCCGCGGTGGCATTGGCTACGTTGTGCCGTCCCGTCATCTCCATACTGACCGTCACCTCCGTATCCGGACCATGAAGAAGGAACCGGTCCGCCGCCGCATTGAGCGGCTCGGCCCACCAACAGCCTTCGTCGGCCACCAGTGGATCACTGCCCGCCATGTCGCCATTGACGGCCAGTGACTGCACTGGCGTCCAGCAACCCTGCGCCAGCACGCCTTCGACGGCACTGTCCCCCCGGGGCGCAACGATCAGGCCACGGGATGGCACCGTTCGCACCAGATGATGGAACTGCCGCTGGATTGCCGCCAGATCGGGAAAGATATCGGCATGATCAAACTCAAGATTGTTGATCACCAGCGTACTGGGACGGTAGTGGATGAACTTGGAGCGCTTGTCGAAGAAGGCGCTGTCATACTCATCCGCCTCCACCACGAAGAAGTCCGAATCGCCGACCCGGGCCGACACCGGAAAATCCCTCAGTACTCCGCCGATCAGATAGCCGGGCGCCAGGCCCGCCTGCTCCAGTATCCAGGCCAGCATGGCACTGGTGGTGGTCTTGCCATGGGTACCGGAGACAGCCAGTACCCAGCGTCCCGGCAGCACATGTCGGGCCAGCCACTCCGGTCCGGAACAATAGTCCAGCCCCTGATCCAGCACATGTTCCACCGCCGGATTACCACGACTCAGGGCATTGCCGATTACCACCAGATCCGGGGACGGTCTGAGATCTGCCGGGTCGTACCCCTGCAACACCTCCACGCCCTGCTCTTCCAGCTGCGTGCTCATCGGCGGATAGACATTCAGGTCGCTGCCGGTGACGGTGTGACCGAGTTCGCGGGCCAGCAACGCCAGCGACCCCATGAACGTGCCGCAGATGCCGAGAATATGTAGATGCATGGTCGATCCTGGTGTAAAAGGGCCATTCTACTGGTGTAGGCTGACAACATGGTACCTGTGACAGGACATTTTGCGCCGGATGGTGATTTTCCCGCTTTCGCGGCGGCCGTCTATGGGGAACCCGGCGTGGCGGAGAACCTGCTGCGATGGCAGGACGAGCATGCCGCGGACGTCAACCTGTTACTGTTCGCCTGCTGGTACGCACTGCTGTACGGACCCTTACCGGAATCATTGCTGTTGCGCGCGCTGGACGTGTCGCGAGAGTGGCGCGAGCACATCATCCGGCCCCTGCGGCAGTGCCGGCGGCGCATGAAGCACTGGCATCCCGGCACGGACCGGATGCCACGACCACCGGAATACGAGGCCCTGCGCCAACGGATCCTGTCCAGTGAACTGGCCGCCGAAGTGGAACAGGAAAAAGCGTTGCAGTCGCTTTGTGCGCCCCCCGATCCCGCCGCACCCGATCGGCCCGTGTCCGCGCATACGCTGGCAGCCAATCTGCACGACTACTGCCGGCATGCCGGCATCGACATTCCGGATTGCACGCCACTGGTCGATGCGTCCCTGCGCTGGGCCGGTTCCCGTGTAGCCGCTCAATCATCCTGCTGAGGCCCATCCCAGCGCTGGACAATACCCGGATCGATGTCAAACAGATCCAGTACCCGCCCCACCGCATGATCGATCAGATCCTCGATGCTCCGTGGGCGGATGTACATGGCCGGCATGGGCGGCGCGATCACCGCGCCCAGCCGCGCCGCGCGCAGCAACAGTTCACAATGTCCGGCATGCAGTGGACTTTCCCGTGGCATCAGCACCAGACGCCGCTGCTCTTTCAATGTGACATCCGCCGCCCGCACCAGCAGGTTGTCGGCATAGGCGTTGACGATCGCCGACAGGGTCTTCATGGAACAGGGGGCCACCACCATCCCGTCGGTGCGGAACGACCCACTGGATATCCGCGCCGCCAGGTCCCGGGGCGAATAGACGTGATCGGCCAGGGCCTTGACGCCGGCCTGATCGTGGTCGGTCTCCAGCGAGATGTTCAGGCCGGCGCCGCTGCTGATCACCAGGTGCGTCTCCACATCCGGTTCGCGTTGCAGAACCTCCAGCAACCGGACACCATAGATCAGTCCGCTGGCCCCGGACAGGCCGACAATCAGTCGCTTCATGGAAAACCCCGTGTTCGTATGCGGCAGTGCCGGTCGGCGTGCGCGCCCGAGTGCATCGGGTTTGCCTTGCCACCGGCCAGTTTGTACCATTATGCCGCTATCGCACGGCGCCCACAAATCAAGGACCCTCCGAATGAGCCAGGCCAACCTTTTTTACGCCCAGTCCGGGGGCGTGACCGCGGTCATCAATGCCAGCGCCTGCGGGGTGCTCCAGACCGCCCGCCAGCACGGCGACCGCATCGGCACGGTGTACGCCGGCCGCAACGGCATCATCGGAGCCCTGCGGGAAGAGCTGATCGACACCTCGGTGCTCAGCGATGACAGCGTGGCCGCCCTGCGTCATACCCCGTCAGGCGCCTTCGGCTCCTGCCGCTACAAGCTGCGCAGCTTCGAGGAAAGTGCCGCCGAGTACGAGCGTCTGATGGAGGTGTTCAAGGCGCACAACATCCGTTATTTCCTTTATAACGGTGGCGGTGACTCACAGGACACCGCCAACAAGGTCTCCCGGCTGAGTATCCGTGAGGGTTTCCCGATCACCTGCATCGGCATCCCCAAGACCGTGGACAATGACCTGCCCCTGACCGACACCTGTCCGGGTTTCGGGTCGGTGGCGAAGTACGTGGCCGTCAGCATCCGCGAAGCCGGGTTCGATGTCGCCTCCATGTGCGAGAGCTCCACCAGGGTGTTCGTCATGGAAGTCATGGGCCGCCACGCCGGCTGGATTGCCGGTGCCGCCGGCCTGGCCGCCGGACAGGAGGGTGAGGCGCCACATATCATCCTTTTCCCGGAAATCCCGTTCGATCGTCAGCGTTTCCTGGCCCGCGTGCAGCAGTGTGTGAAGCGGTTCGGCTACTGCGCCATCGTGGTGTCGGAGGGCGCCCGATACGCCGATGGCCGGTTTCTTGCCGAGGCCGGCGGCAAGGACGCCTTCGGCCACACCCAGCTGGGCGGCGTGGCGCCCCATATTGCCGACATGATCCGGCAGGAGCTGGGCTACAAATACCACTGGGCAGTGGCTGATTACCTGCAGCGCGCGGCCCGCCATATCGCCTCCGCCACCGATGTGGAACAGGCCTGGGCAGTGGGCCGCGCCGCCGTGGAGGCGGCGCTGGCGGGACGCAACGCGGTCATGCCGGCCATTATCAGGGACAGTGACCGTCCGTATCGCTGGCATATCGAGGAGGTGCCGCTGGCCGATGTCGCCAATGTGGAGAAGAGCATGCCGAGGGATTTCATCAGTGACGATGGCTTCGGTATCACCGACCGGGCACGGCGCTACCTCGAGCCGCTGATCCAGGGCGAGGATTACCCTCCCTACCACAATGGCCTGCCGGTCTATGCCTCGCTGTCGCATCGGCTCGCGGAACAGAAACTGCCGGAATGGAGCCCCTGATCAGGGAGCCAGGCGCTCCAGGTGCCAGTTGGCACCATCCGCCGACACGCCCCCTTCCAGCGTATAGATGAAACGGTCATGCAGGCGGTGCGCGCCACCCTGCCAGAACTCGAACTGTTGCGCGCGCACCCGGTAGCCACCCCAGTTTTCCGGCCTCGGGATATCATCACCCGGATATTTTTCCTGCAGCCGGTGAAACTCCGATTCCAGTGCGGCCCGATCCGGCACCGGCCGACTCTGCCTCGACACCAGCGCGGCAATGCGGCTCTCTCGGGGCCGGCTGGCGAAATAGGCATCGGACTGCCGCGGAGACACCTTCTCCACCGTGCCCATGACCATGACCTGACGCTCCAGGGCATGCCAGGGAAACAGCACGCTGACCTGCGAACGGCTGGCCATGTCACGGCCCTTGCGACTGTCGTAGTTGGTATAGAACACCAGTCCCTGCTCGTCGAAATCCTTGAGCAGCACAATGCGTTGACTGATCGGCCCTTCGGCCGCCCCGGTGGCCAGCACCATGGCGGTGGGGTCGATGATGTCGATTTCCAGGGCTTCCTTCATCCACTGTGAAAACAGCTGCCACGGATCGGCCGTCAGGCCATCGCGACGCAGGCCGCCACGCAGGTACTCTCTCCGTATGGTTGCCAGATCCATTCAGTCCACCAGCGTCCCGTATTCCCAGACCTGTGGCAGGCTGGTTCCGGACGGATAATAGAACCGGCCGCGTCCATGTTTGTCATTGGCATAGAACTGGCCTTCGTAGCGTCGTCCATCCGGCCACCGGTAGACGCCTTCTCCCTGGTACTGATCGCGGAAGAACTCGCCGGTGTAGTTTTCCGTGTTCCTGGACAGCCAGTTCTCGGTGTAGCGGTTTTTCGACCAGTCCTCGAGACCGTAGAAATAGGAACCATGCCCGTGGCGCAGGCCATCCCGCCATTCACCGATATAGAGCTGAGACGTACCGTTCCAGTAGGTGCCCCGGCCATGACGCTCGCCGTCGACCCAGTCACCCTCGTAATAGGCCTTGTCCGAGCGGGTCACAAACCCGGTGTAGGTGCCGAAGCCATGAAACTCGCCATTGCGGAAATTGCCTTCATAGACGTCGGTGCCCAGCTCGGTCTTGATCTCCAGGATACCGAACCCGTTTTCACAGTCTCCGTAGGTGCACTCCCGCTCCAGCTCCGGAGCGGCGGGAGCAAGCGCCAGCGCGGCACCGGAATGGGTCAGGGCAATCATCAACCACAGGCGGGGCCACCAGCGATGGACAGATTCGGTATACATCATGATCAATCCTCCTTACGCCATTTCGCGCAACACGATCAGCGGGCTGGTATGCACCACACGGCGGGTTGCCGCGGCACCCAGCGCGCCGATCAGTACTGTACCGCTTATGGGACCGGCAAACCACGCCCAATAGTGCGGACGGAATGCCTGGCCGAACACTTCCGTCTGCAGATAATACAACATGGCCTCGGTACCCAGGGTGGCAATGCCGCCGGCCACCAGACCGATGAAAGCGAACTCGATGACAAGGGCGCTCATGATCAGCCGCTGCCGCGCGCCCAGCGCCCGCAGCACCGCGTTCTCCCGGAAACGTTCGTCCAGGGTGGCATTGACGCAGGCCAGCAACACCAACGCCCCGGCCAACAGCACCAGCACGGCGATCAGCTCCACCGCGGCGCTGACCTGATCGATGATGCGCTGCACCTGTTCGATCAGTGCGTCGATCTCCAGCACGACCACGGTCGGGAATTCACGCAGCAGCGGATTGAGCAGCGGTTTTTCCGCCTCGTCCAGCTGCACCGTGGAGAGATAGCTGGCACCGGCCGGATCCAGCGAACCCGGCGAGAAGATGAAAAAGAAATTGGGCTGCATGTTGTCCCACTGCACCGAACGCAAATTGTGCACGGTCGCGGTGAACTCCTGTCCACCGGACTCGAAATGCAGCTCGTCTCCCGGCTCGATCCCGAGGCGTTCGGCGTAATCATCCTCCACCGAAACCAGACCGGGCCGGGGATCATCTCCCCACCACTCGCCCTGGACCACCTCGTTGTCCGGTGGCAGATTGAGCGTCCAGGTGATCTGCCGGTTGGCGATGCGGCGATCACGCTCGGCTCCTGATTCCGTTTCTTCCGCATCTTCCGCCTCGGCCCCCGCCGATTCGGTCATGGTGCCGCGCGGCTCGCCGGCCCCCCACAATTGCCGCGCCGAGTCACCGTTGATGGTCAGCAGACCGGCGCTGACCATGGGATAGAATGGCCGGGGCGGTATCCCGTTTTCCCGGAAATACCGCTGCATGCCCGCCACCTGCGGTTCATTGATGTTCATCATGAAATGATTGGGCGCATCCTCCGGCAGCTGCGCCTGCCAGTCATCCAGCAGGTCGGTGCGCAGCAGGGTCAGCGACAGCAGCGCCATCAGGGTGATGGAGAACACCAGCATCTGCAGCACGGTCTGATGGCGACGCCGCCGCGCCGAGGAAAACGCCAACCGCCAGGCATTGCCGGCGCGGCTGCCGGCCACGCCGGTCGATCGCAGCACCAGGGCCGCCAGCGCACTGACCAGGACGATCATGGCCAGCACGGCGGTCACGAGAATCGCGGTCAGCGCCAGGTCACGGCTGTACCACAGCAGTAACGCGACCACGCCCAGTCCGCCGGACCAGTACGGTATCCAGCGCCCGCGGACACCGACATCGATATCCTTGCGCAATACCCGCAACGGCGAGATGTTGCGCAGCGCCAGCAGCGGCGGCAGGGCAAACGCCAGCAGACAGATCAGCGCGGTCACCGCGCCCATCAGATAAGGCAACATCGAGCCGGCGGGCAGACTCACCGGCATCACCGCCGCCAACAACCAGAGAATACCGTGATGGACCAGATAGCCCGCCACGCTGCCGATCATCACGGCCGCGACCAGCAACAGGATCAGGATACCCAGGTACAGCGTCATGATCTGGCGTGACGTGTAGCCCAGCGTCTTCATGATGGCCACATAGTCGAAATGTCGTTCGCTGTATCGTCGCGCCGTCAGGGCAATGGCCACGCCGGCCAGGATGACGGCAAACAGGCTGCCCAGCAGCAGAAAACTCTGTCCCCGCTGCAGGGCGTCATCCATCTCCTGACTTTCCTCGCGGATATCGCGGAAGCGGAACTCTCCGGCCGTGCGCTGCGCCAGCCAGTCACCATAGGCTTCAAGCGCTTCCGGATCGCCAGCAAACAGGTACCGGTACGAAGCCCGACTGCCGGGCTGGATCACGCCCGTGGCCTGCAGATCGTCGCGGTGAAACAGCAGTCGTGGCCCGGCATTCTCCAGCATTCCGCCCTGTTGCCGGTCCGGCTCATGGGTCAGCACCCGTGACAGCGTGAACGTGCTTTCCCCCACATAGACCGGATCACCGATCTCGATCCGCAGTGCGGACAGCAGGCGCGACTCGGCCCACACCTCGCCCCGGGCGGGGCCGTCCGATACCGGCTCCCCCTCCGTGAAGGGCTGATCGGCCGCCTCCAGCGTGCCGCGCAGCGGATATCCGTCGCTGACCGCCTTGGCCGCCACCAGCAGGTTGCCATCATCGGAGAACGCCATCGAGGTGAAGCCCACGAACGAGGCGGTGCGCAGGCCGCGTGCACGCGCCTCGTCCATCCACTCCCGTGGCGCCGGCTGGCGTCCGCTCAGTACCCGGTCGGCCGCCAGCATGGTCGCCGACTCCTGCACCAGCGCCTTCTGCAGGCGATCGGTGAACAGGGCGATGCCGCTCACGGAGGTGACCGCCATGATCAGGGCCAGCAACAACAGCCGCAATTCGCCGCCGCGCCAGTCACGCCAGAGCAGCCGTAGTGCCATACGGAACAGCATGCCGAAACCGGTGCGGGGCGCCTGCAGTGGAACCCGGTCAGTCATTGACGGCGGTCTCCCGATCATGCTCCCGGGCCGGTTCCTGTGGCGACTCCAGCTGCCCCGCCGTCAGCCGCAGCACACGATCGCAGCGCGATGCCAGTCGATCATCGTGCGTCACCAGTACCAGGGTGGTGCCGTATTCGCGATTCAGGGAAAACAGCAGATCAATGATATGGCCCCCGGTATCCGCGTCCAGATTGCCGGTAGGTTCGTCCGCGAACAGCACTCGCGCCTCGGAAGCGAATGCGCGGGCAATGGCGACCCGTTGTTGTTCTCCTCCCGACAGCTGACGCGGATAGTGTTTCAGGCGCTCTCCCAGGCCGACCCGCTCCAGCAGGGCCGCCGCCTTGTCCCGGGCCCGGTCATCGTTCTTGAGCTCGATGGGCAACATGACATTCTCCAGCGCGGTCAGACTCGGGAGCAACTGGAAGGACTGGAACACGAAGCCGACGAGCTGACTGCGCAGGATGGCGCGCTGCTCCTCATCCAGTTCCCCCAGGCGATTGCCTCCGAGCACGACCTCGCCCCCCGAGGCCACATCCAGGCCGGCCATCAGACCCAGCAGGGTGGATTTTCCCGAGCCGGAAGCGCCCACAATGGCGACACTCTCACCGGACTGTATGTGGAGATCGATCCCCTTGAGAATGACCAGCTCGCCTTCACCGGTAGTGACACGCTTGATCAGATTTTCCGTCTTGATCATGATATTCTCGTTGCCAAAGTCAGCCAGAGTACGCATTGTAACGGACTATGGATTGGAAAACTCCCGCGAGAAACAGACTGCTCGTCCTGCTGCTGGTGGTCTTGCCGCTTACCGGTATCAGCGAAACACCAACGGCCGATAACACCCTGCTGGTCATGGGCGACAGCCTGAGTGATGCCTATGGCATCCGCGAAGAGCAGGGCTGGATCGCATTGCTTTCCGAACGCATCGAGGAGCGGGAGCTGCCCTGGTCCGTGGTCAACGCCAGTGTCAGTGGCGAGACCACCAGCGGCGGCCTGGCCCGCCTGCCCCGATTGCTGGACAGTCACGAACCGGAACTGGTCATCATCCAGCTGGGCGGCAATGACGGACTGCGCGGCATGCCGGTGGCCAGTATCCGCGCCAACCTGGACGAGATGATCACGCGGAGCAAGGAGGCTGGTGCCGACGTAGTACTGATCGGCATCCGCATTCCGCCCAACTATGGCCCACGCTACACGGAACCGTTCTTCGCGCAGTACCGTGAACTGGCCGGGGAACACGACGTGACCCTGCTGCCATTTCTGCTCGAGGGCATCGCCGACGACCGCGGTCTGATGCAGAGCGACGGCATCCACCCCACGGCCGAGGCCCAGCCGATGATACTGGAACAGGTCTGGCCGGTGCTGTCCGGGCTGCTTTGATCCGATGGATCAGGTGATGGCTATCGCTCTCCGGTGAGGGCAAGGTACGCCCCGACCACGGCATCAAAACCCTGCTCCAGGGATTCCACGATCAGGGCATGCCCGATGGACACTTCGAGAATGCCGGGGATCTCCAGGAACCGTGGCAGATTCTCCAGGCTCAGGTCATGGCCCGCGTTGAGGCCCAGGCCGGCTTCCGTCGCCGCCAGGGCGGCCTGCCGGTACTGCTCCAGCACCACGGCCTCCCGCTCCGTCCCGAACGCACGGGCGTACGCCTCGGTGTACAATTCCACCCGGTCCGCGCCCAGCGCGGCCGCCGGTGCCGCATGTCCCACCTCGGGATCCATGAACAGGGAACTGCGCACGGACATGCCTTTCAGGCGCTGCAACACGCCTGACAACAGCTCCGCGCTACCGGTCATGTCCCAGCCATGATCGGAGGTCAGCTGGCCCGGATCGTCCGGCACCAGCGTGCATTGCGCGGGGCGCACTTCCCCGATCAGTGACAGGAACGCCTCCGAGGGATAGCCTTCGATATTGAACTCGACCGAGGGATGGTGCCGCAGCAGTGCGGCGATATCGTACACGTCCCGCCGGGTCACATGTCGCTCATCGGGACGCGGATGCACGGTGATGCCGCGCACGCCCAGATCGATGGCCCGCCGCACGAACGCCAGCACGTCCGGCTGACTGCCACCCCGGGAGTTGCGCAATAATGCGATCTTGTTGACATTGACACTGAGCATGGTCATCGGTCATCACCCTCCTGTTTGCGGATGAACTCCGTGACCAGCCGGTTGAAGCTTTCCGGCTTCTCGGCATGCAGCCAGTGACCGGCCTGCATCAACACCCGGACCTCGGCCCGCGGAAAGCGCGACAGAATGACATCGCGGTGTCCATCGTTCAGGTAAGCCGACTTGTCACCTTTCAGGAACAGCACCGGACCTTCATACCGCCCCTCCTCCAGACCGGCGCGCAGGTCTTCGTAACAGGCCTCCAGGGCCGGCAGATTGATGCGCCACTCATAGCCACCGTTCCCGCTGCGCTGCAGGTTGCTGAGCAGAAACAGCCGCACCTGCTCATCCTCGACATGGTCGACCAGCACGTCATCGGCTTCCTGCCGGGTACTGATCCGCGCCGGCTCGATGGCGGCCAGCCCCGCGAAAATGCTGTCATGCTCCCCGGCCTCGTAGGCCACCGGCGCGATATCGGCCACCATCAGCGAACGGACACGGGAGGGCTGCTCCATGGCCAGCTGCATGGCCACCTTGCCCCCCATGGAATGACCGAGCAGGTGACAGGAGTCGATGCCATGATCGTCCAGAAACTGCAGCACGTCCGCGGCCATCTCCGGATAGGTCATCGAGTCGGCATGCGGCGAGTTGCCGTGATTACGCAGATCCAGGGCATATACGGCGAAATGCTCCGACCACTTGCGGGCATGCCAGTTCCAGTTGGACAGGCAGCCGAACAGGCCGTGCAGGATCAGCAGTGGCGCACCCCGATCGGAATGCTGCTTGTGGTTCAGCTGCATGCAATGGCCCCCGTCACAGATTCTCGCGGATCCAGTCCAGCGCCTCTTCGTGATGAGTCTTGGTCCGGACTTTCTCCATGATGTGCCGCAACCGGCCCTGCTCGTCGATGATGAACGTATTACGCAGGATGCCCGTGTATTCCCGGCCCATGAACTTCTTCAGTCCCCAGGAGCCATACTTCTCGGCGATCCTGTGATCCTCGTCCGACAGCAGGGAGAAATTGAGTGACTGCTTCTCCTCGAACTTCTTGAGCCGCGAAGACGGATCGGGACTGACGGCCAGCACCACGGTATTCAGGGCGGCCAGCTCTTCCGCGCTATCGCGCATACCGCAGGCCTGTGCGGTGCAACCGGGTGTCATGGCCTTGGGATAGAAGTAGAGAATGACACGGCGCTGATCCCGGAAATCCTTCAGTGATACCGGCTCGCCATTCTGGTCGGGCAGGGTGAACGTGGGTGCCATGTTGCCGATCTTCGGGAAACTCATCAGGAACTCCTGTGTCATTGACATGCAATCAGTTGATTATACCACCGCTCATGGTACGCTAGTGGGCCAAGCGCAGATTCTCGAATACCCGGAATCCCGATCCGTGAACCGAAGCGATCCCCAACCTGTCGACAGACGCCCCGCACCCCGCTCCGTGGTGATCCTGACCGGCGCCGGAATATCCGCCGAGTCCGGCATCGGCACCTTCCGCGGCAGCAACGGTCTCTGGGAGAATCACCGGATCGAGGATGTGGCCACGCCGGAGGGCTTTCTCCGCGACCCCGACCGGGTCCACCTTTTCTACAATCAACGTCGCCGACAGCTGCTTGACCATGCCATCCGGCCCAATCCGGCACATACGGCACTGGCCCGACTGGAACGCGACTATCCGGGTGAGGTGTTACTGGTCACACAGAACATCGACAACCTGCACGAACGGGCCGGCAGCCGCAGGCTGCTGCACATGCACGGCGAGCTGCTGCGCATGCGCTGCCAGATCAGCGATCGGGTATTCGATATCCGGGAGGATCTGGGGCCGATGACGGCGTGCCAGTGCTGTCGTCAGGCGGGCAACCTCCGCCCCCATATCGTCTGGTTCGGGGAAATGCCATTCCACATGCCGGAAATCACACGAGCGCTGGAGGACTGCGACCTGTTTGTGGCCATAGGTACCTCGGGTCATGTCTATCCGGCCGCCGGTTTCCACGAGATGGCCAGGTCGCGCCGTGCCCACACCGTGGAGATCAACCTGGAAGCAACCGGTTCGCAGTTCGATGAACACATCCGCGGCCGGGCGTCGGAGACGGTGCCACGCTATGTCGACCGGCTGCTGGCTCTGGCCGGCTCCGGCAACAGGGCCGAGAGTTTTTCCGGAAAATAGGGTCGACCCCGATCATTGACCGCGGTCGTGGTGATCAGCGCGTCGACGGCCACCTTTTCATCCGCCAGCCGCGTGATGGTCTGGTGGAAATCAAGGCGGATCCGGGAGCGTCGCCGGGGC
>JBNJGU010000040.1:0-16973 GCA_051747985.1 Pseudomonadota bacterium
CCGTCAACAACCTGGCCAGATTCTCACTGCGCTCCAGGTAACGGCTCATCCAGTACAGACGTTCGGCAACACGCGACAGCATCAGCGTCCCTCCCCGTCAGACACGATCCAGGTGTCCTTGCTGCCACCGCCCTGTGACGAGTTGACGACATACGAGCCACGGGTCATCGCCACTCGCGTGAGTCCACCCGGAGTCACCCAGGTGTTGCGCCCCTGCAGAATGAAGGGCCGCAGGTCGATATGCCGGGGCTCCACGCCCTTCTCGCCCAGGACCGGAGCGGTCGACAGCGACACCAGCGGCTGGGCGATGTAGTTGCGCGGATTGGCCTTGATCAGCCCGGCGAAGCGTTGCCGCTCGCGCTTGCTGGCCTGGGGGCCCATCAGCATGCCATATCCCCCGGATTCATTGACCGGCTTGACCACCAGCTCATCGAGGTGCTTCAGTACATGGTCGCGCTGCAGAGGATCATTGCACAGGTACGTCGGCACATTCGGCAGCAATGGCTCCTCCCCCAGGTAATACCGGATCATGTCAGGCACATGGGCATAGACAGCTTTGTCATCGGCCACGCCGGCTCCCGGCGCATTGGCCAGCGCCACGTTGCCTTTCAGCCACGCTCGCATCAGCCCCGGCACGCCCAGCGCCGAGTCCGGCCTGAAAACCTCCGGATCCAGGAACAGGTCGTCCACGCGGCGGTAGATGACATCCACCCTCGAAAGGCCATGGATTGTGCGCATGTAGACCATGTCATCCTCGACCACCAGATCACTGCCTTCCACCAGCTCCACGCCCATCTGTTGTGCCAGGAAGGAGTGTTCGAAATAGGCGGAGTTGTAAATGCCAGGGGTCAGGACGACCACCTCCGGATAGTCCAGGGGGCGAGGCGAGATGGCCGCCAGCGTATCGAACAGCTGGGCAGGATATTCGGTCACCGGCTGAATGAGATAGTTCTCGAACAGCTCAGGCAACACCCGCTTGGTGACCTTGCGGTTCTCCAGCATGTAGGACACGCCGGAGGGTACCCGCAGGTTGTCTTCCAGCACATAGAATTGCCCGTCCGCGTCACGCACCAGATCCGAACCACAGATATGTGCCCAGACTTCCAGGGCGGGCTGCATGCCGACACATTCGCGACGGAAATTGGCCGACTGCGCCAGCAGCTCCTCGGGAAAGACTTTATCCTTGATGATTTTGCGCGCATTATAGATATCGTGGATGAAACAGTTGAGCGCGGCCAGGCGTTGCTGCAGCCCGGCACTGGTTTTCAGCCACTGCTTTTCACTGATGATGCGGGGAATGATATCGAAAGGCCATTCACGATCGATGTTGCCGGCTTCGCTGTAGACGGTGAAGGAGATGCCCAGTGTCTTGATCGCCAGTTCGGCGGCGGCCTTGCGTTGTTGCAGTTCCTCGCTGCTGAGGGAGGCCAGGTAGCCAGCCAGTATGCGCGCGGGTCGGCGTGGATACCCCGGGGAACTGATCAGTTCGTCATAGAACCCGCCTGTCTGGTACTCTTTCCAGTCGATGTGCATGTCATCTCCCTGGTGAAGGTGAACAGAACCGTATGAACAGGCAAGTATCCATCCGACACCTGACCCGTTACCGGTTTGACCGGCCAGTCGACATTATGCCGCATATGGTGAGGCTGCGGCCAGCACCCCATTGCAGGACACCCGTGACCCGGTACCAGCTGCATATCGAGCCCACCTCTCATTTCCTGCACTGGCAGCAGGACCCGTTCGCCAATCACGTGGCCCGCCTGGTATTCAGCGAACCCGGCTCGATGCTGTCCATCGATGTGGAACTGACGGCCCTGCTGACACCATTCAATCCGTTCGACTTCTTTCTGGAACCCGACGCCACCACCTTTCCTTTCTCCTATCCGGAACCCCTGTTGCGCGGCCTGGCGCCCTTCATGCAGATCGACGAGAACGATCCCGACCTGCTTGCCTGGGTGGAGGAAGGGCGCTGCACCGACCGCGGAACGATCGAGTTTCTGGTGGAGGAAAACCGCCGGACACGCCAGGCCATCGAGTATGTACAGCGTTTTGAATCAGGAGTGCAGACGTGTCGTGAAACCCTGCAGGCAAGGCGAGGTTCCTGCCGGGACAGCAGCTGGCTGCTGATACAGACGCTGCGCCATCTGGGAATGGCGGCACGATTCGTCTCGGGCTATCTGATCGAGGTGGATGATGAATCGTTGTCCCGTTCATCACCACACACCGCCGAAAGCCCCAATGGCTTCACCGGACTGCACGCCTGGGTGGAAGTGTTCGTACCGGGTGCCGGCTGGATCGGTCTGGATCCGACATCCGGCCTGTTGGCCAGCGAGGGGCATATCCCGCTGGCCTGTGCGCCCGACACCGGCAACACGGCGCCGGTCACCGGAGCCACCACCCCCTGCGAAGTCACCATGGACTACCGCAACGAGATCACCGATATCCGCTCCGCATGACGAGGGGACGCGATCAACCGGTCGCGCGCTTCAACCGGGCAATCCTGTCACTGAGCGGAGGATGGGACATGAACAGCCTGGCGAAGGTATCCCGGGCCTTGTTGTTGATCCCGAATGCCACCAGCTCATCCGGCAGCGCCGTCGGCTGCCCTCGCTGAAGGCGCTCCAGCGCAGCAATCATGTTGCGCCTGCCGGCCAGTTTCGCACCACCGGCATCGGCCCGGTACTCGCGCTGCCGACTGAACCACATGACGATCGTGGACGCCAGAATACCCAGCACGAACTGGGCGATCAGGGAGACGATCCAGAAGGCCGGACCATGCCCCTGTTCGGTGCGGAACACCACCCGGTCCACGAAATGGCCGATCACCCGTGACAGGAAAATCACGAAGGTGTTGACCACGCCCTGAATCAGCGTCAGCGTCACCATGTCGCCATTGGCAATATGTGAGACTTCATGAGCCAGCACCGCCTCGGCCTCTTCCTTGGTCATGGTGTTCAGCAAGCCCGCGCTTACCGCCACCATGGAACTGTTCTTCGTGGCGCCGGTGGCAAAGGCGTTGACCTCCGGCGAATCGAAAATGGCCACTTCGGGCATACCGATACCGGCTTTCTTCGCCTGCTCACCCACCGTGTGCAGCAGCCATTGTTCAGTGGCGTTCCGGGGCTGCGTGATAACGCGCGCGCCGGTGGACCGTTTGGCCATCCACTTCGAGATGGCCAGGGAAATGAACGCGCCTCCGAACCCGATCACCGCCGAAAAGATCAGCAGGGCATTCAGGTCCAGACCGGCACCCTGTTCGTCCAGAATCCGCTCCACGCCCAACAGGCGCAGCGTGACGCTCAACACCAGCAATATGGCGATGTTGGTCGCCAGGAACAACGCGATTCTCTTCACTATGGCTTATCCTCATTCACTACAGAGTCGATCACCTTTTCGTACAGCGGTGCGCTTTTGGGCAACCCCTGGAACAACCTGGCAAAGTGTCGCTGGACCCGTGCCATGTTGATGGCGGAGATTCCGCTGGCGAAACCGAACCAGACATAAAGACCGTTCAGATCGCGGAACATTTCAGGCACATGATGGGGGCCGGCAATGGTGCCTTCAAGATAGTTTTCGTACAGCACCGGCACATCATCCAGGGTCAATTTACCCACAAACAGCATGGGCAGGATCTCGGGCACACCGGAATTGATGGTGCTGCGGATGAAGTTGACGTTCTCGACGAAACCGCGCAGGTACGACAGGTCCTTGGTGAACGCAGCCCCCCCTTCGGGCATGCCCCCGCGGAACACCCGCTGGGTGAGGGTATAGGCGGCCTGCCGGGTCATGTCCCGCTCGCGGAAATACCGATACACCTCGACGAAATCGGCACCCTCCTCGGCCAAGTCCACGGCCGTGACACGATCACTGACCTTCAGGGCCCGGGCCGGATAGGAACTGAAGGTCAATGTCTCCATCAACACCGCAAGCCCTTCCTGGCAGGCGGTCACGCGGGGAGAACCGACACTGAGCCAGGTGGCCCAGGGCTGCTGGCGGCCGTTCAGCGTGGTGCCGACATGCACCCAGCCCTCATGCACCTCCAGAACCTTGAGATCAAAGTCGGTGAAGTCGGCATCCTGGTTGATCTTGATGTAGTCGCCACCGGCCGCCGCGTCGGACACGATACCATCGCTGAGCATGACGCGGATATCACCCGGCTGGAAGTAATTCTCCAGCTGCTGTTGCAACACACTCACAGCAGTCTCGGCGGGTATGTCACGCTCGTACGGTCGCGCCAGATGCAGCGCGCCGGGCATGGAGAAAATCTCTCCGAGGCGCTCTCCCAGCTGCCGCAATGTCTTGCGATCACCACGCATGTGATCGCGGGCTGATCCATACAACTGTCGGCTGAGACGGCCGAATTCGGGCGTGCCCCGGTTGTCCAGGAGATCTATCACCAGCAGGTACTGGTCCACGGTCTGACGCAGGATGCGGCCCAGTCCATCACCGCGACCCAGCTGGCGGTTGATGTCACGCCGCAGCTCCCGGAAAGCCTCCCGCAGCCGGGCCGGATCAAAGCCCGGGGACTGACTCCGATAGTGATCGTCGGGAATTCGTGGCAGTTCCCGGCCATCGTGTCGCAGAAACTCCTGCTCCACACCAGCAGGCCACTTGATCGCATCCAGGATGCGGATGGGGCGCTGCAGCTCGATCAGACGATCCGACAGGGCGCGCAGTCGTTCCCGGTACTGTAACTGTCCCGATTTCTCCACAGTGGTCAGCGTACCACCGCTGTGTGATGCTGCATGTCAGTTCTCCCGATCAGGCGACAACATCCGACGAGGATCCACGTGGCTGTCAAACTCCTCGCCGGTCAGAATATCCAGCGCCATGGCCGCCTCGCGCAGGCTGACATCGTGCTGCTGGGCGTGCTTGGCAATCTGTCCGGCCCTGTCGTACCCCACCACCGGGCTCAATGCAGTCACCAGCATCAGAGAACGTTCCACGTAACGCGACAACTGCCCGGGCACTGCTTCCAGACCCTGCAGGCAACGCTGATCGAAGCTGGCCACCGCATCGGCCAACAATGTGACGGAGTCCATCAGCAGGTGGATGATCAGCGGCTTGTAGACATTGAGCTGGAAGTGGCCCTGCGTACCCGCCGTCGACAATGCACTGTTGTTACCCAACACTTTCAGGCAGACCATGGTCAGTGCCTCGACCTGGGTCGGGTTGACCTTGCCCGGCATGATGGAGCTGCCCGGCTCGTTGGCCGGCAGACGGATCTCTCCGAGACCACAACGTGGCCCGCTGTTCATCATGCGGATATCATTGGCCATCTTGAACAGTGACGTGGCCAGGGTCGACAGGCGGCCGTGCAGATCCACCAGCACCTCGTGACCGGCCAGAGCCATGAAGGCATTCCCGGCCGGCTGGAAGTGCCGGTCGGTCAGGGCACTGATATGCCGCGCCACACATTCCGCCCACTGAGGGTGCGTGTTCAGCCCGGTTCCCACCGCGCTGCCACCCAGTGCCAGCCCCCGTACTTCCGGTTCCACATCCTTGAGCTGCTGATAGCCATACAGAACCTGGTCGTGAAACGTCTGGAATTCCTGCCCCAGCGTGACCGGTACCGCATCCATCATGTGCGTCCTGCCGCTCTTTATCAGCTCACCGAACTCGTCGCTGCGCGCGTCGAGGGTCTTCAACAGACCGGACACCGACGGGAACAGCCGTTCGTCCAGCAGCTCCGCCACCACGACATGCATGACCGTGGGAAACACATCATTGGACGACTGTGACATGTTGACGTGATCATTGGGATGCAGCGGCTCGTAGCGGCCACTCTGCCCGCCCGCCAACTGATTGCCCCGGTTGGCGATGACCTCGTTGAGATTCATGTTGGTCTGTGTACCGCTACCAGTCTGCCAGACCGACAACGGAAACTGATCCCGATGCTCTCCCCGGATGACCTCGTCGCAGGCATCGCCGATCAGATGACAGCGATTCTTGTCGAGCTTGCCCAGCTCATAATTGCTCAGCGCCGCCGCCTTCTTGACCAACGCGAAAGCGCGGATGAATTCGAACGGGAACCGCTGGGTACCGATCGGGAAATTGGTCAGGGATCGCTGTGTCTGAGCGCCCCACAGCGCTTCTTCCGACACGCTGACCGTGCCGATGCTGTCCTTCTCTTCACGCATGCTCACACTCACCCGGCCAACTTCTCCGTCACGTACGGCATGATGCCACCGCTGGTGTAGTAGGCCACTTCATTGGCCGTATCGAGACGACACAGCAGCTGGCATTCCTCGGAGCTGCCATCCTGACGTGTGACTTTCATGGTCAACGTCATGGACGGACTGACTCGCTCGAGGCCATGCAGACTGATCAGTTCGGTGCCATCCAGACCCAGCGACTCACGACTGACGCCTTCCTCAAACTGCAAAGGCAATACACCCATGCCAGCCAGATTGGAACGGTGTATGCGCTCGAAACTCTCGGCAATCACCGCCCGTACGCCCAGCAACCTCGTGCCCTTGGCGGCCCAGTCCCGGCTGGATCCGGTGCCATATTCCTTGCCGGCGACCACGACCAGCGGCGTACCCCGCTTGCGGTACTCCATCGCGGCGTCATAGATGCTGGTTTCCTCTCCGTCTGGCAGCAGACGCGTATAGCCACCCTCGACATCATCGAGCATCTCGTTCCGGATCCGCACATTGGCAAAGGTGCCACGCATCATCACTTCGTGATTCCCCCTGCGAGAACCGTAGGAATTGAAATCGGACGGCCCGACCCCCTTCTCCTGCAGATACCGGCCCGCTGGACTGTCCGGCGCAATGGCCCCGGCCGGCGATATATGGTCAGTGGTCACGGAATCACCCAGCAACGCAAGCACCCGGGCCTCCTCGATGTCTCCGGGCACATACCCCAGCTCCGGGGAGAAGAACGGTGGATTCTGGATGTATGTGGAATCGGCATTCCACTTATAGGTATCATCCTGGTTGACCGGCATATCATTCCACTCGCTGTTGCCAGTGAAGACATCCGCATAATTGCGGCGGAACATCTCCTGACTGACCAGCTCCATGGCTTTCTGTATCTCGGCGGTGGATGGCCACAGGTCCTTCAGGTGTACCGGGTTGCCATCCCTGTCCTCACCCAGCGGATCCGTACTGATATCAATGGCCGTGGTACCGGCCAGCGCATACGCCACCACCAGCGGCGGCGAAGCCAGCCAGTTGGCCTTGACCCGGGGATGGATGCGACCCTCGAAATTACGGTTCCCGGACAATACGGAGCTGACCAACAGGTCCCCTTCGGCCACCGCCTCATCGATCGGTTCCGGCAGGGGGCCGGAATTACCGATACAGGTGGTACAGCCATAGCCCACCAGGTTGAAGCCAAGCTCGTCCAGCGGGTCCTGTAGCCCGGCCTGTTCCAGATAGTCGGTGACCACCTTGGACCCCGGCGCCAGCGATGTCTTCACCCAGGGTTTGCGCTGCAACCCTTTTTCCACGGCCTTCTGCGCCAGCAGACCGGCGGCCATCATCACCGCCGGATTGGATGTATTGGTGCAGGACGTGATGGCTGCGATCACCACATCCCCGTCCGTCAGTGTGTAGTCCTCGCCTTTCACCGGCACATCACGATGTTCACGACCCAGCAGCAGGTCATGAATGGTGCGCGGGAGGTCTGGCAGAGCCACCCTGTCCTGCGGGCGCTTGGGACCGGCAACACTGGGCACCACATCGCCCAGATCCAGGTGCAACTTGCTGCTGAACACCATGCCATCATCATCGTCGCGCCACAGCCCCTGGGCTCTGGCGTATTTCTCGACCAGCTCGATGGTCTGCGCGTCACGACCGGTCAACTCCAGATACCGCAACGTCTCCTCATCCACGGCAAAAAAGCTGCACGTGGCACCGTACTCCGGAGACATGTTCGCGATCGTGGCCCGGTCGGCCAGCGTCATATGGTCCAGCCCGTTACCGTGGAATTCCACGAATTTGCCGACCACACCATGCTTGCGCAGCATTTCCGCCACGGTCAGCACCAGGTCGGTGGCCGTGACGCCCTCACGCAACGCCCCGGTCAGCTTTACCCCCACGACCTCGGGAATACGCATGGCCAGCGGCTGACCCAACATGGCCGCCTCCGCCTCGATGCCACCGACCCCCCAACCAAGCACCGCCAGGCCATTGATCATGGTCGTATGGCTGTCGGTGCCTACCAGTGTGTCGGGATACGCATAGCGTCGGCCATCATCTCCTTCGGAAGACCATACAGTTTTGGCCAGGTACTCGAGATTCACCTGGTGACAGATGCCGGTGCCCGGGGGCACCACCCGGAAGTTGTCGAATGCCTCCTGCCCCCAGCGCAGAAATTCATAGCGCTCCCGGTTCCGATCCATCTCGATGGCAACATTGTCCTTGTAGGCGGAGTCGCTGCCAAACCGGTCCACCATCACCGAATGGTCAATGACCAGATCGACCGGGTTGACCGGATTGATCAGCGCCGGGTTCTGCTTCCGTTGCGCCACGGCATCCCGCATCGCGGCCAGATCGACCACGGCGGGCACGCCGGTGAAATCCTGCATCAACACACGAGCCGGCAGGAAGGCCACTTCGTGATCCGACCGCTGCTCATCGACCCAGTCCAGCAGTTGCTGGACGTCATCCGGCGTGGAGAAGCCCTCGTCCATGTGTCGAAGCACATTCTCCAGCAGTATCTTCAGGGTCACCGGCAGGCGAGTCACCTGCTCGTGACCGTTGTCAGCCAGCTTCTGAAGACTGAAATAATGGTAGGTTTCACCTCCGGCGGTCAACGTTGCCAGAGTTTCATCGTTGAATGTATCTGCTGTCATCTGCACCACTCCATAACCGGATTGACGGATCGAGTATAACGCAGGGATGGCAGCAACGTAAGCGCCTCCGGCCCTGCTTGTTGAGGGCGCCAAAGCATGACAGAATCGCCGATTCCGGGCCGCGACCGGCCTCCACCTTCATTCTGAAGCAGTCTGTTGTAATCATGACCGCAGTCTCATCCGTATCGGCACCGGCCTGCTCCGCCATCCGCGGGACCGGATTCCGGTGCCTGCCTTTCATCGTGACGTTGTGGAGTCTGTCGCTTTCCGCACAGGCGCAGCAGCCGACCATCCGCATCGAAGGGGCCAACGCCGCGTTGACGGACAATATCCGGGCTCACCTCCAGGTGGCCGAGGAAGGCTGTGAAGCGCCAGTGCGCCGTCTACAGCGCCTTCGCCCGGGAATACGTCGTAATGTGGAACGCGCCGGACAGGCCATCGGGTTCTACCGGCTGCAACACACCCTGGAGTTCACCAGGGACGAACAATGCTGGGAACTGTTCATCCAGGTGACACCGGGTGAACCGGTGACCGTGGCGACGGTCGACATCGACCTGCCCGAAGCCATGCGCCCCCTGTTCCGGGAAACGATCGCCGAGGCGCCCTTGCAACCGGGGGATGTGCTGAATCATGGAGACTACGAGAGCCTGAAAACCAATCTGATGACAGTGGCCATCGAAAACGGTTATTTCGACGCCCGCTATGATCGGTCACGCCTGAATGTCGACGTCGCCGCCAATGCCGCCGCCATCATCCTGGACTTTGCCCCCGGGCAGCGCTACCGGTTCGGCACCGTACGGATCGGAGAACTGGATACGCTGTCACCGGAGTTCATCCGGCGCTTCATTCCTTTCGAACCGGATGACCCCTATTCATCGGAGCAACTGCGCACATTCCGGGAAAACCTGAACAGCAGTCAGTACTTCCAGCAGGTGACGGTAACACCCCGCGTGACCGGATCCACCGACCAGACCGTACCGGTAGAGGTTGCCCTGACGCCGCGCCTCCGACGTTCCTATACCGCTGGCGCGGGCGTCAGCACGGACGACGGACCGCGCCTGCGTCTGGCCTATGAAGACCGCTACATAAACCGCAACGGCCATCGACTCAATGCCGACCTGACCGTATCACCCCAGCGTCAGGAGCCCAGCGTCAGCTACGTCATCCCGCTGCGTAACCCGGCGTCCGAGAGCCTGCGCCTGTCCGGCGGCTTCCAGCGCGAGGAAACCGACAGCTATGCGGCCAATGCCTACCGGGTGGGCGTCAGCTACCGACGCAATGTAGGTTACAACTGGGTGCAGACCGCGTTCACCAACTTCCAGCATGAGCGGGCGGTGTTCCCCGCCGGCGAAGAGCAGACCAACACCACCGTTTCCGGCATCAACTGGAGCCGGACGCGTTCCGATGACCCGATCTACCCGCGCCGCGGCTGGCGCCTGTTCGGTCAGGTCAGCGGCGCACACGAAACCCTGCTGTCGGACATCTCGTTTCTGCAGTTCCATGGCAGCGCCAAACTCATCCAGCCACTCGGCGCCGGCCGTATCCATCTACGGGGAGACCTGGCCTCCACCCTGGTGGATGAAGCGCAGGAGCTGCCGGTGTCGGAACGTTTCTTTGCGGGCGGGGACCAGAGCGTGCGCGGATACGAGTGGAACAGCCTTGGCGCCCGCAATGAGGCCGGCGATGTGGTGGGCGGCAAGAATCTGGTGGTGGGCAGCGTCGAGTTCGATGTACCTGTCTACAATAACTGGCACGCTGCCATGTTCTATGATGTGGGCAATTCCTTTGACGATTTCGGCAGTATGACACTGCGTGATTCAGTTGGCGTGGGTATCCGCTGGATGTCGCCCATCGGCGCCATCCGCGGCGACATCGCCCACTCCCTGGACGACGGCAGCTTCCGGTTCCATCTGACCATGGGGCCTGATCTGTGAGTGAACGGCAACCACATCACGAACCCGCGAAATCGGTAAAGCGCTGGCCACGCCGGCTGTTGTTGACCGTGACAGCCATCCCCGTGGCGCTGGTTTTGATAGTGGCCCTGATCGCGGTGCTGACAGCCACACTGCTGTCCACACAGAGCGGTTCCCGCTGGGTGCTTGACAGGGCGCTGCCGCTGGTCAGTTCCGAAAGCCTGCGGATTGAGCATGACGGCCTGGACGGAAGTCTGCTGGGCGGCCTGGTATTGCATGACCCCGACATCCGCATGGATCAGAGCCGGATCTCGGCACAGCGCCTCGAACTGGTCTGGCAGCCCTGGTCCCTCCTCGGCGGCACGCTGGTGTTCGACCGCATCCACGTCACGGCGCCGATGGTGGACTGGCACTCCGCGGAGCCTGACCCGGACCCCGCTCCCGGCACACCCATCGGAGCGATGCTGGACAGCGTCCTGCCATTACCGATCAACCTGCGGATCGATCACTTCGGCGCCGACGCCATGGATATCACCGTCGACGACAATCCGCTGCCTTTCCGCTCGCTGGAAACCGGTCTCGCCCTGCGGGCGCATCGGTTCTCCATATCCGGATTGATACTGGACGCCACACCGATCGGTGTATCGGGCGGGCTGGCGATCACACTGCGGGACAGCTTCGCACTGCAGTCATCCCTGACCTGGTCGTATCAGACACAGGATGACACCCTGCCCCCCCTGGGCGGGCAGCTGGCGCTCGAAGGGGACCTGGATACGGTCCGTATCCACCATGAATTACGGGAACCGGCCACGCTGATCAGCAGCGGTCCCGTTACGCTGGGGCTGACAGGTCTGCTGCATGACGGCAATGACATGCCGGCGATCGACCTGGATCTGCAACACACGCTGGAAAATCTAGCACTGGATGATACCGGCTTTGCCATATCCGCGCTGGAAGGCTGGCATATCGACAGTCTGGCGCTTCACACCCGAGGCACACCGGACAACCTCGTCGTCAACGGCAGCCTGCGGATGGACGCGATGCGGCCCGGAGAGAGTGACAGCCGCACCACCGTCACCGTGCCTGTCAACGCTCAGTGGGACAGCAGAATCCAGGGCAGTACCTGGCAGCTTGACCGGATGCAGATCGACGCCTCGGACAACACGCTCCTGTTGAATGGCCGGATCGACTGGAGCGATGTCCTGTCCATGACAGCGGAAGTCGACCTGGATGCACCCACGCCGGATTCGATCTACCCCCTTCCCGGAGGTCTCCAGCTGAATGACGTGAGAACCCGGGCCTCGGTGGCACTATCATTACCGGAAGACGGGCTGTCATCCCAAGTCCAGCTGCAGGAACTCGCGGCCAGCCTCAATGGGCAGTCGTTGACCGGCGCTGGCGGACTGGCATTACAGAATGGCGTCCTGAGTCTGGATGGGCTGCGGATCCTTTCAGGAGACAACCGCCTGACCGCCAACGGACAGGTCGGCGATACGCTGGATGCTCTGCTCGAACTGGACATCCCCTCCATCCGCACGATCTATCCTGCCGCCCAGGGAACGGCATCCGCGCGTCTGGCACTGACCGGCAGCATGGAGCAGCCGTCCGCGCAGGCCCGGGCCAGCATCAACGATTTCATCATGGACGATGTCGGACTGCGATCACTGCAACTAGATGGCAACATGGAAGGCGAGCGGCTGGACATCCGCGTTGATGGCGCCGACCTGGAGGCGGGAGGTCAGAGCCTGCAGCGCCTGTCGGCCAGCCTGGACGGCACACTGCAGGACCACAATGCCGAGATGCAGGCGGACGGCACACCGGGCAGCCTGCGACTGGTCGTCACCGGAGGGATCATGGACGGAGGCTGGCGGGGCGTGCTGGAAGACAGCCTGATCGCGTCGGACCTGGGCGAGTGGCAGCAACAGGAACCGGCCGAACTGTCAGTCGGCCCGGATGTCCGACTGGCGCCCACCTGCTGGTCACAGCAGGACGCCAGTCTGTGCCTGAATGCGGACCTGGCACAGGGCAACCTTGATGCCAGCCTCGCCCTGCAGAGGCTGCCGATGGATCTGTTCAACCACGGACAGGCCGAAACGATCCTGAGACAATTCCACGAAGGCGGATTGCCGGCGGCACATTACCCGGCTCCGGACAACATCACCCCCCCTTTCCGGCTGCCGGATGCCCTGGCCCTGACAGGGCGACTGGATGCCGATGTCCGGGCCAACGGACCGATCGCCGATTTTCAGGCGCTGCAACTTGACGCGGACGCGTCACTGAACGAGCTGGCATTGTACATCCGTCAATCCGAGGACTCCCTGCCCATTCCCGACATCGATGAAGAATCCGCGGAACCGCCATCCGCCGGTGTCGAGCAGATTCTCTGGGAAGACGCTTCAATGTCCGCTTCGCTGAACGCTGGCGAATGGCGCGCGCGGATGGGAATGGCGCTCTATCAGAACGAACTCGCCGGCACCGGGGTCAGCATGCGCGGGACCACGGAGGCGGAGGTCACGCTGGACACGGAGGGTACACTCGATGGCCGGTTGGACCTTGGATTCGATGACATCGCCTGGCTGCAGGCACTGGTTCCGCAGATGCGCGACACCGCGGGCCGGCTGCAGGGCAGCATCCTCATCGGGGGGCGGCCGGAAACCCCGGAGCTGAGCGCGGAGCTGTCACTGACGGAGGCCTACACCAGGATCCCGGCACTGGGGCTGGTGCTGGAAGAAATCGAATTACAGCTGACGAACCCCGATACCGACCGGTTCACGCTGAACGCCGCACTCCGTTCGGGAGAAGGCACCCTGTCCCTGGACAGCGAAATCCTCCGGCCGCTGGAATCGGACCGCTCCGTTCAGCTGACGCTGCAGGGCGACCGGTTCCAGGTCGCCAACACCGAGGAACTGCAGGCCAGCATCTCGCCCGATCTGACCGTGGCCGGCGACAGCAGCGGCCTGAACATGAATGGCGGGCTCCATGTCCCGGTGCTCGACATCACCATAACCGAGCTTCCGGAGTCCGCGGTGGACGTATCCGCCGACACCGTGATCACCACCGACATGAGCGGAGTCAACAATACCGCCCTGAGCGAGCGGGGCGCGCTGCAGAGCATTCCGATGAGGGGAGAGATCCAACTGTCGCTGGGTGACCAGGTGCGCTTCCGCGGATTCGGACTGGATGCCGGATTGCGCGGCGCGCTGGACATCACCCAACGGCCGGATGCCAC
This sequence comes from Pseudomonadota bacterium, assembly GCA_051747985.1. Lineage (GTDB taxonomy): Bacteria > Pseudomonadota > Gammaproteobacteria > Pseudomonadales > Pseudohongiellaceae > PWQG01. The sequence continues at coordinate 13,946 of JBNJGU010000040.1, forward strand.
GCCATTGGCATACGGCGAACTGGATATCGTCAACGGTCGCTTCGAGATGTACGGCCAGTCTCTTCAGATCGAACAGGGTCGACTGCAGTTTCTGGGCAGTTACAACAACCCCGCGCTGGATATCCGGGCCGTCCGCACCGTAAGCAGCACACGGGTCGGCGTCCAGATCAATGGAACCGCAAGGAATATGCGCAGTCAGCTGTTCTCCACACCCGCTCTTCCGGATGCCGACGTCCTGGCCATGCTCATCACGGGCCGTCCCCTGTCGGCGGCGGGCGAGCAGGAAAGCCCCTCGCTGGTAGGTGCCGTCGCGCGCCTCGGCATCAACCAGGGACAGGGACTGACGGACCAGATCCGGGGTCAACTGGGACTGGATACGCTGGCCATCGATGCCGGCCGGGGGGGCGATCTGCAGGACAGCAGCCTGACACTGGGCAAGTACATAACACCCCGGATTTTCGTTCGCTACGCCATCGGGCTGTTCGACACCGAAAACACCATCGCCATCGACTATTCCCTCACCGACGCCCTGAAACTGGAGGCGCAGTCCGGGGAATCCCAGAGCCTGGACCTGATCTACCAGATGGAGCGCTGAGCCGGTTTCTGGTCATGTCGGGGAAAACGCGCCGCATCCGACTTGCGTGCGGGATGTGGATTGCTTATTCTCCGTCTGTCCAATCCCGGACTGCCAGGCCACCTCGCCAGAGGTATGCCCGAGGCGGTCCCCGCGGCAGGACGGCGCGGTTGGCGCGGCTGCCGTGCACTATCATAGACCTGAATTCAGGGAGAGTGTAATGATAACAAAAAGAAAGTTGATCTCGTCATTTGTCATGAGCGCCAGCCTTCTGGGCGCCAGTTCAATGACGTGGAGTCAGTCCGGCACCGATGTTTCCGAAGGAGACTGGCCGGACTATAACGGCAACATGGCGGCCCAGCGTTATTCACCGCTGGATCAGATCAATGCAGACAACGTCGATTCGCTGGAAATCGCCTGGCGCTTCTCGACCGAAAAATTCGGACCCCGTCCGGAATTCAATGCCACGTTCACGCCACTGGAAGTGGACGGCGTGCTCTATACGACCCTTGGCGCCACCCGCAACGTAGCGGCACTGGATGCCACCACCGGGCAGGTGCTGTGGCTCTGGCGCCCACAGGAAGGAGAACGGTACGACGCCGCGCCACGCAAGGGCTCCGGCCGCGGGGTGGCGTTCTGGCGCGACGGTGACGAGGCCCGTATCCTGACCATCACGCCCGGCTTCTATCTGGTGTCACTGGACGCCGAAACCGGCCTGCCGGACCCCGACTTCGGCGACAATGGCCGGATCGACATGCAGCAGGGTCTGCGTCTGGGACCCGGCCGCGAGGACATCGATATCGGTTCATCCATGCCACCGTTCGTCATGAATGATACGGTCGTGGTCGGCCCGGCCATGGCGGTTTCCATGCGCCCGCCATCAATGGCCAACGTGAAGGGTGACGTGCGCGCCTTCGATGTGCGCACCGGAGAACACCGCTGGACCTTCCACACCATTCCCGAGGAAGGTGAATTCGGTTACGACACCTGGCTGGACGGCAGCGCCGAGTACACCGGCAACACCGGTGTGTGGGCTCCGATGTCGGGAGATCCGGACCTCGGTCTGGTCTACCTGCCGGTTGAAGCTCCCACGGGCGACCGTTACGGTGGTGACCGTCCCGGGGACAACCTGTTCGGCAGCAGCCTGGTCGCCGTGGATATCGAGACGGGTGAGCGTCGCTGGCACGATCAGATGATCCACCATGACATCTGGGACTGGGACAACCCGTCAGCTCCGATACTGGCCGACCTGCCCAACGGTCGCAAGATTGTCATGCAGGTAACCAAGCAGGCCTTCGTCTACACCTATGACCGCGAGACCGGAGAGCCGATCTGGCCGATCGAGGAGTTGCCCGTGCCCGAAGGCGACGTACCCGGTGAATGGTACTCGCCGACACAGCCTTTCCCGACGAAGCCGGCACCGTTTGATCGTCAGGGCATCACTGAGGATGATCTGATCGACTTCACACCGGAGATTCATGAAACGGCGCTGGAAGCGGTTGAATCGTTCCGTCTGGGCGACAACCTGTACTCCCCGCCCTCTCTGCAGGATGCCGACGACGGCACGATGGGCACCCTGAGCCTGCCCTCGGCCACCGGCGGCGCCAACTGGGAAGGAGCTGCGATGGATCCGGAGACCGGCATGCTCTACGTGCCCTCGCGCACCGTTGTGGCTGCGCTGTCTGTCGCCAAGGATGAAAATTCGGATGTCGACTTCAGCATGGCGCTGGGCGTTCGTGTTCCACGCCCGATGGGTCTGCCCCTGGTCAAGCCACCGTACGGCCGCATCACTGCGATCGACATGAACAACGGTGAGCATGTCTGGCAGGTGGCCAACGCCGACACACCGGACCGGATCGCAAACAATCCGGCACTGGAAGGTGTCGACGTCCCGCGCACAGGTGTGGAAACCCGGGCCGGTGTGCTGTTGACCAAGACACTGCTGTTCTCCGGTGAGGGCGCGGGTGGCGGTCCGACACTGTACGCCTACGACAAGGAAACCGGCGATATTGTGGCCCGCATCGAACTGCCCAATACGCAGACAGGACAGCCGTTCACCTATGAGCACGACGGCAAGCAATACGTCGCCATGGTGGTCAGCGGAGGCGGTGAGCCCGCCGAACTGGTCGCCTACGCGCTACCCTGAACTGAAATGAAGGAGTAATGAATACCATGCGTAATCTGTTGTACCGGGCGGCGTTCGCGCCGCTACTGATGCTGGTCAGCCTGTCCGCTCAAAGCGCCACCTGGGTGATTGATCCGGACGATTCCCGCGTCATTTTCAAATATTCCTACTCGGGAACGCCATACCAGGGCGCGTTCACCAACATCGATGCCGAATTCGACATCGATCCCATGAACCCGACAGCCTGTGACTTCTCGGTGACCATTCACATCGAAGACATCGATATCGATGACGAGGAAACCCTGAGTTACCTGCTGGATGTCGATATG
>JBNJGU010000041.1:0-16927 GCA_051747985.1 Pseudomonadota bacterium
GGAATGGATCAACATACACGACGCCCTGGGTGACGCCGCCAAAGACCTGCTGGTACTAAACGATGTCTATCCCGACGGTTTTCATATCCCAAAACGTTTCATCGGCAGCAATATCATTCAGCTGCCCACCATCAAAACCCACGTTTTCACCACCATGACCGGTGCCATGAAAAACGCCTTCGGCGGCCTCCTCAACGAAAAACGACACTGGACACACGAGGTTATACACGAAACACTGGTTGACCTCCTCATGATTCAGTATAAACTTCATAAAGGCATTTTCGCCGTCAGCGACGGCACCTTCGCCGGTGACGGTCCAGGTCCGCGCTGTATGTACCCTTGTGTCAAAAACACACTCCTGGCATCCGCCGACCAGGTAGCCATCGATGCTGTCGCCGCAAAACTCATGGGATATGATCCGCTTCGCGATATCAAGTTTATACGTCTGGCGCACGAAAAAGGACTGGGTTGCGGCGACCCGGACAAGATCGAGATTGTGGGAGACAGCGACGCCGCCAAAGAGAACTGGCATTTCATCGGGCCGTATCAGAAAATGACATTTGCCAGCCGTATGCAGCACAGCATCTACTGGGGGTGGCTCAAAAAACCGCTTGAATGGTCACTCAAAACCTGGCTCGCACCTTGGTCCTACATCGCAAGCATCCTCTACCACGATTTCTACTGGTTCCCCTTCAAGGGAAAAAGACGCAGCACCACCAGCACCGCCAGCGGCAGCAGGGTGATCAGCGGCTGCAGCCGGAAGCTGCTGTCCAGTGCATCCTGCAGACGCCGGAGGTTCTCGACCGGCATGGCATCGTCGGAATACTGTATGCCCAGCAGCAGGAAGACGAACAGGCAGAGCAGGAAGGCCGGCACCGTGGTATACAGCATGGCGCCGATGTGCCGGAACAGGGACGTGCCGGCACTCATCGCCGCCAGGTTGGTGGTATCCGAAATCGGGGACAGCTTGTCACCGAAGGTGGCGCCACAGACCACCATGCCCGCGGTCAGTGCCAGCGGCACACCCATCGCTTCCGCCAGCCCCATGAGGACCACGCCCAGTGTGCCCACGGTCCCCCAGGAGGTGCCGGTGGCCACCGACATCAGACTGCACAGCACCAGTCCAGCGGCGAGGAAATAACCGGGCGACAGCAAATCCAGCCCGTAGTGGATCAGCGCGGCGATGGTGCCACTGTGCATGAAGGAGGCGATCACCAGCCCGATCAACATGAAGATGTACAGCGCCGGCAGCGCGCGGCTGATACCACTGTCCATCATGGCACGGATCGCGACGAAGTCGTGGCCGAGCCAGCGCAGATGCAGGGCGGTCCAGATCAGGCAGAAAAACAGCAGGATGTGCAGACTCACATCCAGCGCGAACAGGCCCACGGAAATCACCGCCAGATTGCCCGCGAAGCACAGCACTGCCCGGGCCAGTCCGGGATGACGGCCGCCCGGCTCCGTGGCCGACCCGTCAGCCATCGTTCAGCTGTTGCCTCAGCCGCTCGATGCGCTGCCGGTTGGCGCCCAGGTCGCTGTAACCGACGCGGGAAGCCGAACGCACATGAGTCACCCCCTCTTCCGGCTGGTACAGGAACTCGACGTCATCCACGAAACCGATGATCCGGGTGGTGAACTCGGCGCGGAGGTAGCGCCCGTCGTCATCCGATTCAACCACATCGGCGTGATTCATTTCCCCGATCAGTGCCCGTATCGCCGACAGATCAACCGGCAGCGGATCGATGGCATGTCGCTCCCCTTCCTCGAAGCTCGATACACAGTTCGGGGAATCGGGACAGGGACGCAGCTGCCCGTCCGAGGTGGGCCCGAGGTTCTGTGGCGGTTCACCCGCACAGGCGGACAACAGCGGCAGACAGGCCAGGGTGAATGGTCGCTTCTTCATGATTCAGACTCCTCGGTGACCACCCGCCGGGAGGCCCGTTCCGTTCCCCACCAGGCCGCCAGACCCAGTACGATGACAACACCGGCCACGATGGCCTCCTGCGGCCGGTTCATCGTGATGAAGGCCAGCGTCCACAGCATGATGGCACTGTAGATCACGGGCGGCAATGGATAGGCCCAGGTACGGTAGCGGTTGTCACCCTCGTTGTGATCAGCCCCGTGCCGGAAACGCAGCACAAACACGCCCAGCACCGTGGCCAGGGAACTCAGCCCCAGAATGAAGCCGGAGAACACCAGCACGGACTCGAAGGTGGAGGTGATGATGAACAGGATCGCCAGGCCGCCCTGCAGATAGATCGCGGTGCGGGGCACGCCATCGGCGCGCCGCCTGGACAACCAGTGGAACAGCCGGAAGTCCTCCCCCATGACCTGCAATACCCGGGGGCCGGCCATGATCATCGCGCTGACGGTGGAGATCAGCAACAGCGACAGGATACCGCCCATGACCAGGGCGCCGGTCTGCCCAAAGGCGTGCTCGGCCACCACCACGCCGATTTCGACGCGCCCTTCCAGCACCTCCATGGGCGCGGCATACAGAAACACCGCATTCAGCGCCATGTACAACAGAATGACGAGGGAAGTGCCGGCAATCAACACGAAGGGCACGGAGCGACCCGGATTGTCGATCTCTCCGGTGATGTAGGTGGCCGCATTCCAGCCCGTGTAGGCGTAGTTGACGTAGATCAGCGCGACCGCGAACGCGCCACTGGTCAGTAATGCTCCGTCCCCCGCCGACGGCAGAAAAGCCACCGGCTGTGGCGCCGGAGCAAACAGCGCGACCACGGCGATGAAGCCGATGATCAACACCACCTTGATGATCGTGAACCAGTTCTGCAGCCCGCCACTGGCCTTGTGATTGCGACCATGTACCAGAGTGACGATGCCCACCAGCAACACCGCTGCCAGTGTCCGGTTGACTTCCACGAACGGGGCCACTGATGAACCCAGGTAGGCGGCAAACGTCATGGCGGCCAGTGCCGTGGGTGCGGCAAAGCCCACGGTCAGGGACACCCAGCCGGAAATGAAGCCCAGCGCCGGATGGTAGATGCGGCTGAGGAAATTGTATTCCCCACCGGAGCGCGGCAGGCGGCTGGCCAGTTCGGCATAGGTCAACGCACCGCAGAGGGCGGCGATGCCCCCGACCAGCCACAGCATCAACAGGACGAAACTGGATTTGATGTCCACGATCTGGAAACCGATGCTGGTGAACACCCCGGTACCGATCATGTTGGCCACCACCACGGCAATGGCGGTCGCCGGCGTATACTTCCCGTATGCCTGCAGTTTCACCGGGCCTCCCCTTCCATTTCCGTCGTTGCGTTCGCGGATCTCCCCCACTCATCCACCAGTACGGTCAAAGCCCCGTCACAGGTCACATTGCAGGCCGTACCCAGGCTGTCCTGCGCCATGTACAGGGCGATCATCAGCGCCACCGCCGCTTCACCAAAGCCCAGCATGTCCCCCAGCAGGCCCACGGCGGAAATCACCGCCCCACCCGGCACGCCGGGCGCGGCCAGCATCACCAGCCCCAGCATCATGATGAAGGGGAACATGGTGAACAGGGACGGAATCGCCAGTCCCTCCTGCATCACCATCACGGCGACGGCACAACTGACGATGGTGATGGTGGAGCCGGCCAGGTGCACGGTGGCGAACAGGGGGATGGCAAAGTCGGCGACTTCTGTGCGCACGCCATTGCGGCGGGCACACTGCAGCGTGACCGGAATCGTGGCCGCGCTGGACATGGTGCCCAGCGCGGTGAAATAGGCCGGCAGCATGTTCCTGAGCAGTGACAGCGGCGAGTGTCCGGAGCGCAGACCGGCCAGGACATAGACCAACGTGATCCAGCACCAGTGCAACATCACGGCCAGCAGCAGCACGATACCGAAGGTCCGAAGGGTCTCGAACACCGTGCCCACCGCGGCCAGTTCCGCGAACACACCCCCGATATACAGCGGCAACAGGGGTATGATGACCCTGACCAGCAACCACTGGATCACGTCCCGACCCTGATCGGACACTTCCTTCAAGTGCGTGGCGCCGGTGGCGGCAATGCCGATGCCGAACAGGAAAGCCAGCACCAGCGCCGTCATCACACCGAATACCGGAGGCACTTCCACGGTGAGCCACGGCTCGATCTGCCCCGGCTCGCTGGCCCCGGAAGCGGACATTGACGTCGCCAGCAGCGGAATCAGCAGCGACGCCGCCAGGAACGCCAGCGTGCCGGCCAGCACCGTGGACGTGTAGGCGGTGCCGAGCGCCCGCCCCAGAAGGCGGCCGGACTCGCGTGGCAGCGCGGCGATGCCGCTGGTGATGAAAAACAGGATCAGCAGCGGGATGATGAAAAACAGCATTTCCCCCAGCAACCCCTGCACGGTCACCAGCAACACTGTGACCGGATGCGGGGCAAACAGCCCGATCAGCAGACCGGCGACAATGCCGGCCAGTAATTTGAGTATCAGTCGCACAATGCCTCCTTCCCGGTGTTCATCAATCCGGAACCGCCGAGTTCGATCCGGTTCCGTCCCTTCTGCTTGGCCCGATACAGCGCCCGGTCGGCCCGACTCAGCAGCGAATCCGAGGTGTCGCCCGGCTGCCACTCGGCAATGCCCGCACTGGCCCGGATCGTGAAGGCGCCATTATCGCTGTCGATCCGTAACGAGGCCACATCATCGAGCAGACGCTGCAGGATCCGCCGGGCTCCGACGGCATCGGTTTCGGGCATCAGAATGGCGAACTCCTCCCCGCCAAAGCGGGCGATCCGGTCCGTGGCCCGCAGGTTCTCGCGACAGACTGCCACGAATCGCTGTAGCGCGCGATCCCCCGACTGATGGCCGTGGCGGTCGTTGATGTCCTTGAAATGATCAAGATCCAGCATGGCCAGTGCCAGCGGTCGGGGGTATGGCCGTGGCGGTCGTTGATGTCCTTGAAATGATCAAGATCCAGCATGGCCAGTGCCAGCGGTCGGGGGTGACGCTGCAGTCGCAGCAGTTCACGCTCGAACGTCTCGGTCAGCGAGCGGCGATTCAGTGCGCCGGTCAGCGGATCGACCCGCGCCAGGGAGTTCAGCTCATCCAGCACCCGCTGCATGGTCATCAGGGTCACGCCGACAAAGCCCATGACCAGCGCGGGTATGGCGAAATTGTAGGGCAGCAGATAACTGAATGACTCGTAGGGCTGCACATAGGGAACCTCGAGCCACCAATCCCGATAGGCCAGGCCGCCTCGCGCCAGTGTCACCACGGAATAGACCAGCAGACTGAGGCCCACCAGCATCCGGGCCGGTCGGGTGGCTGGATCGCGGCGTTCGCGCAGCAACAGCCAGATGGCCTGAACGGGCAGCAGCCCGGCCACCGTGGAATAGACCCCCATCAGAAAATCCGAATTGCCATCAGTAATCCAGTAATGGAGGTTGAAGACGACCACCACCAGCACACTGACGGGAACGATCCAGTACGGCAGCGGACGTCCCATAAACCGGAAAATACCCAGCAGGAAGATCGCCTCGCCGGCCATCTGCAGGGCATTGGCCAGTACGTTCACCGCCGGATTGCGGGTGATCGTGAACAGCAGGAACAACAGCACACCAGTCAGCAGCGACAGACTGCCGGCCATCCAGAACCCGGGACCTTCCCGCGGCCGGGTCATCTGCCACAGAGCCGTGGCGGCGATGCTGATGGCAATCAGCATCATCAGCCCCAGTAGCATGGGGGAGAAATAGAGAGTCTGCATGCAATCCCGTCCTTTCCCCGGATCATAGCACGTCCGATACCCGGCCCGGACAGCGGTCCAGGCCGCTTTTTACATGCATGCACAAGTGCATTATGATTCCGGAGTCACTGATTTTTGAACTGCGCAGCATCCGCTGCCAACGGGGGAGAACACATGATTCCGAGAGACCGAACCGGCCTGCTGTCAGCGGCGGCGGCCACGGCCCTGCTGATGGGCACCACGTCCACCCTTCAGGCCGATGACCACGACAGCTCGATTTCCATGATCGACCCGTCGAACTTCAATATCGACCAGCAGGAGATCAGCTCCATCCGCGCACTGATGCAGGAGGCCGTGGACGGCAACCACATTGCCGGCGCCCTTCTTCTGGTGGGCAATGACGAAGGTATCGGCATGCTGGAAACAGCGGGTACCCAGGGACCCGATGACGACACGCCGGTCGATGCACAGACCATCTTCCGTATCTACTCCATGACCAAACCCATCATCAGCGTGGCCGCCATGGACCTGGTCGAAGACGGCCTGCTCAATGTGGAAGATCCGGTGGGAATGTACATCCCGGAGTTCAATGAACTGGATGTATTCGATCCAGACACCGGTGAGGTCACTCCGGCGCGGAACACCATGACGGTGGAGCACCTGCTGACCCACGAGTCCGGCATCATCCAGGGCATCTTCTCGATGGACACCGAGCTGGGACAGCGCTATATGCGCGAGATCCCCTCGGACGGCAGCCTGACCGCACTGGAAACGGCGCAGCGCATCGGCGAAATGCCGCTATACTTCGAGCCGGGCACCAAATGGCACTACGGACACTCCACCGACGTGCTCGGCGCGGTGCTGGAAGTGGCCGCCGACCAGCCGCTGGACGAGCTGCTGAACGAACGCATCTTCGAACCACTGGGCATGGACGAGACCACCTTCTATGTACCGGAGTCGAAGGCGGATCGCATTGCCGAACCGATTCATGGTGATATGGCCGACAACACCATCGAACGTCCTTTCCTGTCCGGCGGTGGGGGCCTGAACTCGACCACCGAGGACTATATCCGGTTCGCCGAGATGCTGCTCAATGGCGGCGAATATGAAGGCGCCCGCATCCTGGAGCAGGACACACTGGCCCGGATGCTGGAGCCGAAGATCGGTGATGATGTCTCCCGGGAGTACTTCTTCTACGGCAACCGTGGCGACTGGAGCATGGGCTTCCACCTGCAGCCGGCCGGCGAAGAGAACAGCGAACCATACAATTTCGGCTGGCGCGGTATCGGCGGCACGCTGTTTGTGGTGGACCCGGCCAATGACTTCTTCATGCTGTACATGGAACAGAAACGTGGTGGGCCGCAGGACGCACCGTTCAACAATAATGTAGCCCAGCGGGTCGTGTACGAGGCGATCAGGGACTGATCACAGTGGCAGGTGATGCCGGGTCATTGATCCGGCATCTGCGTGCTCACTTCCGTGTAACTGTCAGGGATGATGAACCCGGCATTGGGCAGGGAGACTTCTGTCAGCCCCTCGAACCGCACCACCAGCGCCTCTGGCTGATCCAGAGAACCATACGCGGCCACCAATGGCAATCGACCGGGTACCAGGCTGTACATGTTGGCCACGCCCGTACTGGCTGTCAGCTGCTCCTGGAACTCCTGGATCAGCGAAGCCTGGGCAGCCGTCAGCCCCAACTCCTCGGGTTCCGCGTAGCACGCTTCCAGTGGAGCCTGTACCATCCTGACCTCATAAAGGGTGCAGGTCATTCCATCCAGCGTGATCTCACCCTTTGACGCGCCCAGCCGGGGTTGCGCCTGATCCGTCGATGAAGAGTATTGATCAACCTGGCCGCTGGCGTTTTCGATCGAGTCCAGCGCTGTCCGCACACGCTCGCGAGTCTGTTCATCCAGTTCTTCCAGATCCTCCAGCATCCCTTCAAGCCTGTCACGCTGCGCTCTGAGGTTCTCCGCCGCATCCTGCAGCATACCGGGACGAAGTTCATAATATGCGGTCCGGGCCGGTTGCAGATACACGACACGCTGGCGGCCCCGGTTGTAGATGTAGTAGTCCGAGGTGGCCACCGCTCCGTTCACACTGAATCGCAATACGTCTTCCTTGATCGCAAACTGCACCCGTTCAGACACATTGCCATCGTTGGAGGATGTCACGTAATCCACCAACACATCCGCGCGCCCGGCGCTCACTCCCAGAAACAAGGGAACAGCAGCCAGCGCTGATAACAGAGACCTGCGTCGAACGATCATATCGCGGTACCACTCATTTCCATGATCAGATTGTAGACAGGGTAGAACATGGCAAAGATGATCAGCAACAGCAGCCCGCCGACGATGATGATGGCCAGCGGCTCAATCAGTGACTTGACCCGGTCGATGATGTCGTTCAGCCGCGAGGCATATTCGTCCGCGATGAACTCCATCTGCTCGGGCAATGTTCCGGTCTGTTCACCCGTGCGCACCATGCGGCTGACCATACCCGGGAACAGCCGGTTGCGCGCCATCTCCGATGACAGGCTGTTGCCACGTGCCACGCCTTCCTGCACACGTTCCACCGCCTTGCGGTAGGCCTCGTTGTCCAGCGTTCCGGCCACAATACCCAGCGCCTCGTAGGTACTGACCCCGGCCTGCAACAACATGGAAAAATACTCGGCGAAATACGCGATACTGGCGTTACGGCTGACCCGGCCGAACACCGGCAGACGCAACACGAAATTCTGCCACCAGAACCGACATTCGCCATTACAGACATACAGCAGTCGCGCCACCAGCAACAGGATGACCAGGAAAATCACGATGGGCACGGTGTTTTCCGTCACCCAGGCCGACACCGACAACAGCCATTCGGTGATATTGGGCAGATCCAGTCCCATCTGCGTGTACAGGTCGGTCATGGACGGGACCGTGTAATACAGCCAGAAGATGGTCGCCAGCAACACCGCAACCAATGCAATGACGGGATAGATCAGCGCCTTTTTGACATCCACGCCGATACGGTTGATCCGCCGCACGTGTTCGGCGGCGGCGAGAAAGGCCTTGTCCATGTTGGCACTGGCTTCACCCACCCGGATGATATGCAGCATCTGCACCGGAAACACATCCTGGTAGCGGCTCATGGCGGCGTGCACGCCCAGCCCCGACTCGACTCCCATGGCGATGCCCTGACTGACATTATAGAGGCGCTTGTTCTCCGTGGTCCCGGCCGCCTCGCGTACCGCATCGACAAAGGTGATGCCGGACTGAAGCATCACTCCCACGTTGCGAAGAAACTCGACCAGGTCAGCCGCCGGAATTCTGCGCCCGGCCAGACGGTAATATCCCTCACACACCGCTTCCAGTGGCCGGGGCATCGGCTTCGCATAGACGACTGTGCGACCGGTCCGTTCCAGAAACGAGGTCAAGGACTCGGCATCACGGAACGGAAACCGCCCGCCGCCCCATCGCACCCGTGAATCCGGATGGATCACCTTGTAAACGAATGTGGCCATGACATATTACTCCTTGGGTGCGACGACGTGGTACCGGACTTCGTCCACAGTGGTTTCCCCGGCGATGATTTTTGATTTTGCAACATCATACATGGATACGTAATTGCCCTTCCAGGCAACACGGTACATCTCCAGCAACGAGGCGTTGGCATGCACGGCCGAACGCATCTCGTCGGTGATCTCGACGATTTCATAAATCGGTGTGCGCCCCAGATAACCGCTGCCATTGCACTGATCACAGCCGGCCCCGGTGGCCAGCGCGATCGAGGCACGCAGTCCCAGAAACGCCCGCTCACTGTCCGAAGCGTTGTGATGGGTCGTACAGAAGGGGCAGATTCTGCGTACCAGTCGCTGCGACATGGCGCCCACCAGCACATCGGCCAGCTGGTGGGCGTCGGCCTTTAGCGACTTGAGACGGGGCACGATGCCGATGGCGTTGTTGGTGTGCATGGTGGACAGCACCAGGTGACCGGTTTCGGCCGCATCCAGTGCCGCCGAGGCGGTTTCCGCATCACGGATCTCGCCCACCACGATCACATCCGGATCGTGGCGCAGAAAATTACGGATGGCACCGGCGAATTCGTAGCCGGCCTTGGCATTCACCTCCGTCTGACGCACCACCGGCAACTGGTACTCGATGGGATCCTCGATGGTCAGGATGTTCTTGTTCAGCACGTCCAGTGACATGATGCCGGCATGCAGGGTGGTGGTCTTGCCGGAACCGGTCGGTCCGGTCAGCAGAAAAATGCCATACGGACGGCGGAACATTTCCAGCACCAGTTTCATATGCTCGTGCTCGAAGCCGAGGTTCTCGATTCGGCGCACATCCTGGCTGCGGGGCAACAGGCGCATGACCACGTTCTCACCAAAGGTGCAACTGATGGTGGATACCCGTATGTCGTAAAACGCATCATCGAGCTTTATCTCGAAACTGCCATCCTGCGCCCGCCGGGTCTCGGCGATGTCCATCGAGGCCATCAGCTTGATGGTGGAAATCAGACGCTGGAAACCGCTATCCAGAGACAGTACCGACATCATCACCCCGTCCACCCGGAAGGCAATATTGATCGAATGCTCCATCGGCCGGACATGGATGTCGGTAGCGCGCCGCTGCAGGGCCATGCGGACCAGCGAATGCACCAGCGTATCCAGCCGCATCGCCGCGTCTTTGTCCGCGATCAGTCCGGAGATCTCGCGGTCCAGATGATACTCGAGAGGGCGCCCGGCATTGTCGTAGTAGTGCGTGATCAGCTGATTGATCTTGCCACGCGGAGCCAGTCGCAGCGACACATCCATGCCGCTGAAGCGCTCGGCCAGCGACTGCATTGCCTCCAGATCGGTGGCGCAGGTGGCCACCACCAGACGGTCATTCTCCTGATGCAGCGGAAAGAACTGGTTGCGCCGGCACAGTGTACCGTTGAACAGCTCGATACTGTCGGGATCCAGACGGGTCTTGTAGGGATCGATCATCGGCACCTTGAGCTGTTCCGACAGCGCCTCCAGCACTTCCTGCTGCGTGGCGAACCCGCAACGCTCAACGATCTGCCCCAGGCGCTCGCCCGTGATCTTCTGCTCGTGCATGCAGAAGTCGACCACACTCTCGACAATCACCCCGCGATCGCGCAACATCTGACCCAGCCATTGCCGGTCACTCATGGAACTGCATCCTCATACTCGTGTAGCCACAATAGCGTGGTATCGTCCACCTGGCCGGTGCCCGGCAGACCGTGTTCCCGTTGAAACTCGATAAGACTGCTGAAAGTGAGCGGCCCGGATATGCCATCAATGGCACCGTCATACAGGCCGGCCGCGGTCAGCCGTTGTTGCAGCCGTCGGATTCCCTCCGCTTCCCGGCCGTATTCCATCAGCTCCACCCGGAATTCAGGGCGCCAGATGACCCAGCGCTCCGTGTCGTTTCCATCCCATCCGGGCAGCGTCAGCAGAGGGCGCGAAAGCTCCGTCAGCTCGTTACCCCCTCTCTGCAGCATCAGCCCTCGGGGAGCCAGTATCTCTCTCTCGAACTCACCCACCCGCCCGCTTTGCACCGCCGCCAGTACGCGTCCAGCATGAGCCTGCAGGTCAAACCGGGACAGGTAGTCCGAAATCCGTTCCCGGTTCCTGTCCGTCTCCTCATCGAGCACCTCCGGCGTCGATTCCGACTCCGGATCCGGTTCCGGAAACATTGCGATGGCCATCGGCCCGGCGGTATCGGGTTCCTCCTCCGCAGGCGTCGCATCGGCTGGTAGCTCTGAAAGCGGGGCCGGCAACACCAGCCCTGTCTCTCCAGCAGGTTCCGGGGACGCTTCCTCCGCCTCGGTCAGCGATGAAACTCCCTCGGCCAGGTCCGTATACCAGCGCTGCAGGTCACCTGTCTGATAGAGCCAGCCGCCGGCCATTCCGAGAGCAATGACCACGGCGGATACACCGACCACAGCAACCCTGCCGCTGCCGCGACCGGCTCTCTTCGCGGGCCGGGGCGAGCGGGATGGTCTGCGATCCGGGGGATCAAGATCTTCCATCGCGGCCTTGACCAACTGCAGGTTCACGACCCGGTCCGGGTTCCCGAGCATGCCGATCAGGGCCCGGTCCAACAACATATTGGCCCGCCGCAGGTTACCGCCGGAGAACTGGTAGATGCCCCGCGCCGCCGCTGGCGTCAGGGTGATCGGCTTGCCATCACTGGTAATCGACAGTTTATACTCGATGTACCGGGTCAGTTCCTCTTCTTTCAGTGGCCGGATCTCCCGGAACAATGCGATCCGGCTTCTTAACTGACGCAACTCTTCCCGATTCAGCTGGTCCTGCAGCTCCTGCTGCCCCAGCAGGACCACCTGTACCAGCTTTTCCGTATCCGTCTCCAGATTGGAAAGTACACGGATGGCCTCGAGGCTCTGTATGGTCAGGTTCTGCGCGTCGTCGATAAAAATGACACAGTTGCGGCCATTGCGCTTCTCATTGATGAAAAACTCATTGAGCTGGTTGATCTGCTCCCGCAACGGCCGCGCCTCGGAGGAAGTCCCTTCCGGTCGCAAACCGAAATCCTGACAGATCTGCTCCAGCAGCTCTCCGGTCTGCAGTACGCTGTTGAACACGATGGCCACCGAGGTGTTGCCATCATCCAGCTGCCGGAACAGGTAACGACTGAATGTGGTCTTGCCCAGACCCACTTCACCGGTGATGACGATGAAACCCTTGCGCTGCTGGATGCAGAACAGGGTTTCATAGACCAGGGCCTCGAGCGGCCGGGTCAGGAAATACCGGCTGGCATCCGGCGCCACCGGGAACGGATTGGCCGTCAACCCGAGCCGTCCCAGATAGGCGTTGGCGGAAGGCAGTTGCACCATTGGACTTACCCCGGTTTACAGACCTTCTCGCGCCTGCCGCTCGATTGCATTCATATAGGTACTGGCCTGGTCTCCGAAACGGTCATCGGTGAGCAACGGCCGGAGGCGATTGCGCGCCTTGACCAGGTCCTCGCGTTGCCACGCCAGCCAGCCACTGTTCAATCGTGCTTCGGCATCCTGGGGGTTGTCGATCAGAACCCGGTCGTAAGCATCCTCGGCCTCGTCGAACTGTCCTGTATTCAACAGGTAGTAGGCCCGCATACGACGGACGAACGCGCTGTCATTACCCATCTGTTGATCGAGCTGCTCCAGGACCTGCCTGGCCTGTTCGTTCTGGCCCGCCTCCAATGCCAACAACAGTCGTGAGCGCATGGTCTCTACCTGCTGGCGCTCCGGCACATCGGAGCGGCGTGCTGAGGGCAGCGGATCCGTGCCCACTGTTCCGGACGGCTCTGAAGATGATGCCACCTGTTGCGGGCGGCTTTGCGTTGGCGTCGTCACCTCATTGCCGGTCGACTCCCGCTCTACCGCCGATTCGATCGCTGACGTGTTTTCATTCTGTGTCGCGGGTTCCTCCTCGGCACGCGTGATCTCAATCTGCCCCGCACTGGAACCGGAATCATCGGAATCGACATCATCCCCGGACGCCGGTCGCACCGTCATCGTCACCGATCCGGTACCGGAATCATTGCCGACGGTTTCCACGACATCAATGACTTCATCGTCATCGGAGGTCCGGGTGTCCGCATCGGACAGTGGTGAGGAACTGTCCGTGTCTTCATCCGCCTCCGGTGCCGCGGCAATCAGATTGTCGGGGGGCGACTGCAACGGCTCCGGGTCAGTGACCACCGGCTCATCACCGGCATCGTCGTTATCGGAGGCGGCCGGCTGCCCCCCCTGTGCGATCCCGACCGGATCCGGTTCGCCCGGAGAGGACCCGGCGGGTTGCGTAGGCTCCGGCTCATCAACAACGGGGGTCATGGAACCCGTCTCCGACTGCGCCATCGCCGGCGTGTCCGCCGATCGGTCCGGCCAGAACAACCACCCACCGGCAACCCCGACGGCCAGCACGGCCAACAACACGCTGGCGCGCGAGGCCCAGGATCCGGCGGACCGGTCGACGGGTTCCGTCCTGCCGGACACCGCCTCCCAGTCAGGCTCCTGCTCCTGCCGTTCCAGCGACTTGAGGTTGTCGAATATCAGACTCAAAGCAATGTGACCTGCAACACCAGTACCAGTTCACGCAGCGAATCCTCATTGGAGCGCTGGGAAAACAGGTTACCCAGCACCGGGAGACGTCCCAGCAACGGCACCTCCGCGCGGCTCCGTGCGTCACTCTGATCAATGAGGCCACCCATGATGACGGCATCGCCACTGCGGACTTTCAATTGTGTCACCATGGATTTCAGGTCCACAACCGGCAGCGTGATTCGGGAATCGCCGCCCGCGCTGACCAGTTGCAGGCTACCCGGATCCACTTTGCTCTGCACAGGGTGCACGGACAGCGAGATTTCACCGTTGGTATCAATGAACGGTACCACACCGATCATGAGACCGTCGAACACCTGGCTGGTCTGCACTTCCTGGCTGGCGAAACTGTTATTCAGGCCACCGCCTGAAGTGACCACACGAGTATCGGACACATAGGTCGACGACGTTCCCACGCTGATGATGGCCGGCTGACCATGCTTGCTGCGCAGTGTCGGATTGGACAGCACCGAGACATCTCCATAGGTCTGCATCATCTCGACGGCCACCGCCAGATCGGTGGAAACCCTGGACAGTGATGTGGTCGGGTCGGTACCACCCGCCTCATTGCCGCTGATGGTGATGGTGCGCTCACCCTGCCCCAGATCTCCGAAGGTGCTGGTGGCGCCGGATATGACCCGGGAACTGTCACTGAAGGCCCCGGCCATCTGATCACGCAGGCTGGTCCAGTCCACGCCGAACCGGAACGAGTCGTCCAGCTTGACCTCGATCAGCTGCGCGTCAATCAGCACCTGGCTTCCCATGATCGTTTCATAGTTGTTGATCAGCTGGCTGACCGAGCTCATCGTTGACGGCTTGGCCCGGACATAGAGCGTGCCAGTCATGCGATTGAGCGAGTACGCCGGCTGATCGCTGCGGATGGCGCTGCCCAGTCTGGACATGCGGCCGATCTCCTCGATGGTGCTGGCGCCGCTGAGGCTCTGGATCTGTGAGCTGCGCGACTGCCCGACCAGATTTTCCAGCATGTTCTCCAGCTGATCATAGGGGTTGGAGTTCGGCATGTTGTTGCCGGAATACGTGAACTCACCCTGGATCTGACGGTTGGATGAAGAGTTCGATCCGCTGCCGCCACCCTGGCCCCGTCCACCCAGCACATCACCTCCGGCCGAGAAATTGTTCTGGGTATTGGACTCCATGAAGCCGAGCTGGAACGTACGCTCCTGCATGGGATTCACGACCAGCGTATTGCCCTCGACTTGCGCATGCACATCGGCAATGCGGGCCACCTGGCGCAATACTTCCGCCGCGCGCACATTCTGGAATTCCAGGCTGATGCGATAGGGCGTGCCAATCAGGTTGGGGTGAATCACCAGATTGAGACCGGCCTGTGAGGCCAGTGCGCGCAGAATATACTGCAGCTCGGCGTTTTCCACCACCAGATCCACATCCACTTCGTCCAGTGGATTGTAGGACGGCGCCGGTACCGGCGGCATTGAGCGCTCCTCGCCCTCGTGCTCCAGCAGATCACGCAGACGTTCCTGGCGCTCACGCGCGAGATTGGAACTGTCCGCCGCGATCTGCTCGGCATTGGGGCGATCATAATCCAGCGTATCCGGATCATGCCGCTCACGCGTCGGTTGGGCGGTACAGGCCGCCAGCGTCACCACTGTGAGCACCAGCCCCGCCAGTCTTGTTGTTTTTTCCGTTCGTTTCATGACCACTTCCTCACCTCTGGAAGAAAAAAATAGCAGATTTTCCGTTCATGGATCCAATTTACAGATCGTCGAGCCAAGCCCTACCGTGCCCGCTTCCAGCACACCGCCGCGGCAATCGGCCAGCAAAGCCTCAGTCACCACATCACCGTAATGATCCACGGTTTCATTCAGCGTATCCTCCGCGTCATTCCGGCCGCTGATAGCCCCCTCCAGTTCCGCGATGGATGCCGCCAGCGCGGCCGCATCGCCCACCAGAGTGGCTGCGTGGGCCACCGCCGCGGAAAAATTGAACCCGGCCGCAATACAGAAGTTGGTTGCCAACCCAAGCGATGCCACGCAGGCCGAAGTGGCCGCCACCCCGGCCGCGGAGTCCTTTATGATCGCAGCCGTGTCCACGGCGAGTCGGGCCGCGCCCAACGCCACATTGATGGAGTTGGTAATAATGTCCTGGACAGCTCCATCCAGGTTATCGGCTGCCACCTGATACAGCAGATCGATCTCCACCGCCACGTTGGCGAAACTGCGGTAGGACTGCAGTAACGCATCACAGCCCAATGCAATACTCATCCGCTCCGCGGTCATCGGCCGAACCCGGTCATCATAGTCCAGGTCGTGAGCCCGTATCGGCGAGGCAAACATCCCCGAGTTGGTCGCCAACCGGTTGGGCGCATCCAGCTGCAGATTTCTCCCATATTCGATCAAAAGAAACGCCGGCACTCCGTTTACCGGCGAATCCTGGTAACGAATCGCCGCATTGGCGCCAGGGTCTGAGCGGATACCATCCAGTTTGTGACAGGTGTCCGCCACGTTGCTGTAAACCGGATAATCGACCGCCACCGTATCACGCGGCGGCAGGTCCTGGATGTCGGGTTCCTGGCCGTCCGTAGGGTCATCCTCGCTGGGCAGATCACCTGAATCCGGTGGATCTCCATCGATATTGTCCGAATCTTCCGGGTCAATATCGGGAGTCAGTTCGTCGATCCGGTCGATATAAGTCTGCTGTGCAAAGTCCGGTTCGCACTCGCCATCGTCAGTCGCGCGACAGAAAAAGTCATCGTAAAATTGCGCGGTGCGATAGTACAGACCACTCGGATCGCTCGGCAGATAATAGAAATCCCTCGCATCCTCATACTGAGCCAGGTATGTGTTGTAATCGTTGCACGTATTCTCATCGTAATTGTCGCCATCTTCGTCACACACACCGTCAGTCGCACCGATCTCGGTCTGATAGAAGGAGACCTTGTTCAATGCATTGATATATGCCGTGAAGTAATCTGATCTCAGACTCTGGGACTCGCTTTCCATGAAAGTGGCGGCATCGGCCAGCGCACTGCCGATGTCCTGCGCGTTGGACTGGATTTCCTCGGAAGTCTCCGCCAGCGCTTCATTCATCGCTTCAATCAGCGTGGGCAGATCATTGCTGTTGATATCGAGACTGCCATCGTACCCCACCACCGTCAGATCATCGGTGGAGACGG
>JBNJGU010000042.1:0-16852 GCA_051747985.1 Pseudomonadota bacterium
AGGCCATCCATGAAGCCGGCTACCGTTCCAGCGCACGCTTCTACTCGGAAGCGGAGCAAGTACTGGGTATGACACCGCAACGCTACCGGGCCGGTGGCGCCGGCATGAAGATCCGCTTTGCCGTGGGTGACTCCACGCTCGGCGCCATTCTGGTAGCGCAGAGCGAACGGGGCCTGTGCGCTATTGCCCTGGGCGATGATCCGGACGTACTGGTCCAGGACCTGCAGGATCGTTTCCCGCGCGCCGAACTTCAGGTTGGCGACGAGACCTTCGAAGCACTCGTTGCACAGGTGGCCGGCTTTGTCGAAGAACCGCACCGCGGGCTGGACCTCCCGCTGGACATCCGCGGAACGGCATTCCAGTACCGGGTATGGGACGTGCTGCGCAGGATTCCGCCTGGAGAAACACTGAGCTACCAGGAAGTGGCCGAACGGATCGGTTCTCCCGGAGCGTCACGGGCCGTAGCAGGAGCCTGTGCCCGGAATCCATTGGCTGTGGCCATTCCGTGCCATCGGGTGGTGCGACAGGATGGGGGGATTTCGGGATACCGGTGGGGTGTGGAGCGCAAGCGCCTGTTGTTACAAAAGGAGTCCAAGAAGAAATCTGAATAGGTATTTATCTGGCGAGAATTCGAAATCACTGCTACAAACAAGGTGCGGACCACGAATCTCCGAATCCGAGATTTATTGATGCCACCGTGTATTCAGGGAGGAATACCATGAGAGAACTGTCGGAAAAAGAAATTCAGCAAGTAAGTGGCGGGGACGTCCTGCCATCACCTGTGACTCACTATGCCCCACGCGCAGGTAAATTAGGCATGGTCTATGTGGCTGCCTATGAAACGGCCACCTGGTTCGGTGCAGATCGATTGGGGCAAGCGATCGGCAATACGGTCTACGACCTGGTTCACTCTTGATAATACGCCCGAGTGAGGTTAGAGACTATGCCAGAATCCACGAACCGAACCAATAGAAGAGACCTGTGGCTTTTGCTCGCACTACAAGTCATGGCATGGCTGTACATAGTCATGGCTGTACTGAGCCGTCCCTGGCATGACATCGTATTCGGTGCAGGGCTAGTCATTCTTTTCCTGCCAACCGCAGGCAACCTCCGCTACCTGCGAAGTAGCGTTGCCGACGACGCCCCCTCTGATGAGCGTCCGGTAACTATCGGCGCCCGCTGGGCAGGTTTAAGTATTTGTATCGGCGCACTGGCGGCTCGCCTTTTCACTACGTGACTCTGTTGCGGCGCGTCCCGTTCTATCTGGACTCGGATTGCGGGATGCGCACCAGTAGATCAGTCAGCCCAACATCCTCACCATACTGGGCCAGCAACGTGGTGACCTGCCCCCGGTGGTGCGTCTGGTGATTGAAGAAATGCAGCAGCAGTAACGATACACAGCGGGAGGACGCAATGCCCTTGGTGTTGCGGTAGTCCAGCACCTGTTCCAGATCGCCCTTCTCCAGGCCGTCGATCCACGCCAGTATCTGGCGGTCCAGCCACTGCCGGTGGTCTCGCAGGGCCTCGAAGCGCTCGAACAGGATCTGATCCAGCCCTTGGGGATCGGGCAGCTCCGATATCAGGCGCAACGGTTCGGCAAATGCCGGCAGCACGGCGAAGCGCTTGAGCCAGATGCGGTCGGCGACCACCAGGTGGTTCAGTGTGCCAAGCACGGATCCGAAAAAGGCGCCCCGGTCCTCGGCGAGCTCTACAGGAGTCAGGCTTGCGGCTGCCTCGTAGAGCTTGCCGTTCATCCACTGGTTGTAGTCGGCGAGTAGCTGAAAGTGTTCCTTCATGACGGCAGGCTCCTGTGAAGATAATCACGATTCTTCGGGACGACGCATGACGAAAAAGGCATAGCCATAGTACGCCGAGTAGTTGCGGTACAGATCGACCTCCTCCCGGGCCTCCTCGATGACAGCAAGGCCCTCCGGCTGATCGACCCACTCTCGTGACTTGTCGGCCAGCAGTTTATCCATCGGGTCGTAGTAATCGTGGGTCCAGTCCCTGTCCGGGAGCACAAAGTGCCCTTCGGGCTGATATCCCAGGCGATCAATGACTGCCTCCTTGTTTGCGATGGTATCGACCTCGGGGTACTGCTTCCAGAACTCGGTGACCTCCTCCGGTGGATCGGGCTGCAACCAGACCACCTCACTGACGACCACATGGCCGCCCGGTCGCACGAACTGCCTGACAGCGCGCAGCCCTTCCTCGAAACCCAGATTGTAGATGGCCGCTTCCGACCAGATCACATCGAAAGCGTCCAGGTCAAAATCCATATGGCGCATATCCTGCTCGACCACCTGAAGGCGGTCGGCGACCTGCGCCTCTTCGGCGTTGGCACGCGTCCTCTCGACCATGAGAGGAAGCAGGTCCAGCGCCAGCACGGTGCCGTCGGAAAGCCGCAGTAGATCCACGGTCTGCCGTCCCGGCCCGCAGCCCAGGTCCAATATGTGTGGCGCCTGCGGGACGTCCGTCATCATCCGATAGGCGCGCTGGGTGGACTCCGGCGAGCCCGGACCGGCGCGCGGCAGGGTACCGAATATTTCCAGAAAGTATTCCATCGTCACGTCTTCTCTACTGCCACGAGAGCCCTACGCTGACACCCCACGGAAACCCGACACTGATGGAATAGGAGTCGGCGCCCAGTAACCGTTTCGCGACATCCAGGGGCGTTCGCAGAACCGAGGAGATCTGGTTCAGCCGGACTACCGCCCGGTTTCCCCACCCGGCGACGTTGCGTGGAAACGGACTGTTCGGGGCATAGACCGAAGCGACCGCATGGGACACCAGTGACGCCCATGCGTGGCAGGATGCCGCGATGGCGTCCGGCTCGCCCTCCCGAGACTCCGGCGGATTCTCCTGTATCGCACCCTGCAACTGCTCCAGCACAACGGCGAGAAGCTCATCGAGACCGCTTTCCGCCGCATCGTCTGTCATTTCTCGCAACGCACGCGATTGCTCGGCTACAAACGAGCGAAAGTCCTGATCGGGCTGATTCATGACACCCTCCTGACATATCAGAAAATGGACAGGGTTCTCGCCCCGCCCTGAATAGACTGGAACGCTACGTCAGGTTAGACCACCGGGCATCGGGTTAATTCCGCACAGCCGTCCTTCATTCACTACAGATGATTCGACGGATCTCATCGATCTGAACCAGTATGATCTTTTTCTTCCTTTTCAGCTTCAGCCAGTTCTCATCGATATCAGTCACTTCGCCATCCACGGCATCAAAAGGGCCGAAAATGATCTCCACCTTTTTTCCTTTCATATCTTGCAACATAAGCCACTGCCTGCGATTGCTATGTGCTGGTTGATGACCCCGCATCAAACGATGGGGTGAATGTCTGGAAGCCGCCATACGCCATCCGTTCCGCGTCGAACCCGACATCCGCCGCGGGAATCGGTGCAGTTGCCGACTGACGGAACCAGTTCAATCGTCTTCCCCCGAGCACCGTGGATGACCGGCGCGGGCGCCGAGTCCTGACACTGCTTCCTCGACCCGGATTGGCCGGCCGAAAAGGAACCCCAGGAAATTCGAGCAGCCGATCTTCAGCTCGTCGAGCGGCAATTTCTTCAGATATTGCAGGGAGGAATAACCGGTACCGATAGCAGGCTTTCAGTGATCTCCAGTTTCAGCAGTGCCGGATTGATGGCGTAGTGCTCCACGAGAGACAACACCTGCGGCACAAAGTCCGCCTGGTGGAATTGCCTGGCACTGATATTCACGCCGATGGTCAGGCCACGGGTCATGTCGCTTGCCTGCCATGCTTTCAGCTGCGCGCAGACGCTCTCCAGCACCCAGAGTCCTATTGGCAGTATCAGCCCTGTATCCTCCGCCGCGGCGCGCTGTTACGCCATACTCGTGACTCCGGGCAGGGCCGCCACCCGATCCAGCCAGGCCAGAATGGCGGGATAGTCATCCAGTGCAAAGCCGCCTTCCCCGGCGACATGCGTGTAGGCATACAGCGCAATGTCCGCAGTGGTGCAGTGTGCCCCCGTCATATACGGCGTCTTCGCCAGCTGCTGCTCCATCACCTGCAGGGCCTTGTGTCCGCCGGCCTGTTTGGCCGCGTACTCATCGGCCCGGTCGGCGGGCATCCCCAGGTACTTGTTGATGAAGCGGGCGACCGCGATGAACGGTTCGTGACTGTACTGCTCGAAGAACTGCCATTGCTGAACACGAGCCTGCTCCAGACGCTCTTCCGGATACAGGTCCGAGCCGCGCGCCAGGTAGTTGATGATGGCGTTGGACTCGGACAGCGTGTTGCCGTCATCGAGCTCCAGCAACGGGATCTTGCCGCTGGGGTTCTTTTTCAGGAACTCTTCCGTCCGGGTGTCGCCGGCCAGAATATCAACGTCGACCCATTGATACGGAATATCCAACAGGTGGCAGACGAGCTGCACCTTGTAGCAGTTGCCGGATTTCGTATCTCCGTAGATCTTCATCCTGTCACCTCTCCGTCATCGGTGATGGTCTATTCACAAACATCGTACGTATTGTTCGCGCAGTACGAGATATCCGTTGATTCAACTATGACAGGGCCGGATGCACATGACAAAGCTCACCAGTTTACTAGTGGCGATTTCCATACAGGCGCTGGTTCTTCAACCAGCATTCGCACAGGACATGGAAACCGCTCTGGTTCCCTTGCCCTCGCTCGACGACTTCACCAGGGGTAACGATGGCTGGGGCTTCGGGCTGGGCCTGGGCGTTGAATACGAATCGGCCTACGAGGGGTCGGATGAGTTCGGCTTCGAGGTGGACCCGGCAGGCGCAGTACAATGGCGCAGAGGCGACAACATCTTCTATTGGGCGGGCGAAGCCCTGGGCTGGCGCGGCCGCCGTGCGGACACGTGGCTGTTCGAGGCCACCGTGGCCTTCGACGAGGGTCGTGAGGAAAGTGATTCCGATGAGGGCCGTCTGGACGGGCTCGGCAATGCTGATGAAAGCACGGAACTCGTCCTGCAGGCGCGCCGGGCATTCGATTCCGACTGGCGTTATTGGGTGGATGGCCGGGTTGTCACCGGTGACAAGGGCAATCTGGGTATTTTCGGGGTCGGGCGTCGCTTCGGCGACCGGAACGACGGAACCGGCTCGGAACTGGGGGTCGTTGCAGTCTTTCATGATAGCGAACTGGCCAACACCGAATTCGGCGTGACCGCGGGGCAGTCCGCCGCGTCGGGACTGAGCGAAACCCGCCTGAGCGGGGGATTCCGCTCGATCGGACTCAATTACACGTATCGCAATTACATCAACGAAAACTGGCAGATTTTCGGCGAGGTGCTGTATGAGCGGTATGGCAGCGATATCGAGGACAGCCCGATCGCACGCAGCCACTATGAAGCCGAAGCCGGCATCGGATTCATTTACGTATTCTAGATGTGCAATCTCACCACCCCGCCCCGGCATCAGTAGTCGGTCGTCACCGACTCATCCGGATCGGCGCGATAGGCATCAATGGTCCCGGTGACAAACTGCCGGTTCTCCGCCTGCGAGAACGCCTCTCCGTCGGCAATCGCCTGGGCGCGGCTGAACAGCGGCATGAACAGCTGCTGTCCGTAGACTTCCGGGCGCAGGCGGATACGCTCATCCTCTGCCATGGCCCGCTCCCAGTACTCGCGGACCTCGCCCCAGAATGCGGCCGTGGCGGACCAGTATTCGTCACCCGGTTCGGTGTCGAGCTCGCGGACCCGCTCGTAGCGGGCGACGCCGATCTCGCGGGCGAGACGACGGTCGATCTCGCCGGGGCCGGCCAGCACGGCTTTCACGTTGTGCTGCTCATGCACCCAGCCGGTGGGCAGCACGATATGGGTATTGGTGCCGATCAAGGCATCGTAGTCATCGCGCACGGAGAATTCACGCCGCGGAAGGGGCCGCCAGGTCTCCCCGCTTTCCCACCACGAGCGTTCTGGACTGTGCTGCCACTCGCCCCAGCCGGCGTAGCGGGGCGAGTCGTCCACCTGCCAGACGGTCTGTGACCACATTCCCTCCCGCGAGGCCTCATCGCGCCCGGTCCCGGCCCAGGTGGCGTAGCCCCGGAAGGTGTGCACTTCGGCATCCTCGTAGACCCAGTCCTGACGCCAGTGCTTGGTCACAAACGGCCCGAGAAGCTCTCCGTCCTCGCCGACCACCGACATGATCAGGATATGCTGCAGCGAGATACGCTCCGCATCGTCCTCGACCACATAGACATGCTCGGTGCCCCAGCTCTGGTAGGGCCTCGCCGGCCTGAAATCCGGTGCATAGCCGACGATCTCCAGGAAATCGAAGCTGACGCGGTAGGTGCCGGCCATCGCCAGGATGGCGCGCCGGTCGCGCTCGAACTTCGACAGCGAATCCTCGCGCAGACGACTGAAGGCCGCCGTGGTATCGGTGACAGTTTCCAGATCCGGGCCTTCCGTGGTGCCGCCGCGCGTCGACATGTCATGCTCGACGAACGGCCAGCTGAACACGGACTGGTGACCCTCGTCCGGCGCCTCCTGGGCCAGCGCCGGCGACGAAAGGGACACAAGAAAGCTGAAGGTGACGGCGAGGCGGATGAGCGGTTGCAGCATGATCAACTCCCGGTGAACGCAAATGCCTAAGTGGGTGACGGGACAACACGTCGCCCATTTTTAACGAGAATCACTCCCATTTGCAATACGATCGAAGGAACTGACGCGATGCTTATCCCACCGGACAAAGAGGCCGTAAGGGAGCTGATGCCGGCTGGTGTTACTGGCGGGATGGTCGAGTTGTAACCGGTGATAATGGAAGTCCTGGTATTTTCGGGGTGGGACGTCGTTTCGGCGAAGTACTCTATGAGCGTTATTGTGGCGACATCGGGGATAGCCTGATCGCACGCAATAACTATGAAGCCGAAGCAGGCGTCGGATTCATTTACGTATTCCAGTGGGTATACAGGCAACCTACTCCTGTTCCCGGAAGAGACACGATGGGAACAGCATTCTGGAAACGATTACTGAGCCTTTTCAGCGGTGCGGCGGCCACGGACGCGTCCCGAGCCGCAGCGCGAAGTTGATCTGATGGCTGCGAGTCAGTACCATTAAATAGTGAATATTGGTATCCGGAGTCCTGCCATGGCCAAAAACACCAGCATATCCCTCGGTGAACATTTTGATGAATTCATCGCTGAGCAACTCAAGAGTGGCCGCTACGGATCGACGAGCGAGGTCGTCCGGGCGGGCCTGCGAATGCTCGAGGAAACTGAAGCCAGGCGTGAGCACCTGCGTAAACTGCTGATTGAGGGAGAACGCAGCGGTTTCGCCGACTACAGCTATAATGCCCTTATGGATGAGCTGGATAATGAAGTGCATTGATGCCCTCTTTCAAAATTACCAACAAAGCCAGGGAAGACTTGATTGGTATTGCCCGCTACACCGAAGCAACATGGGGGCGCGACCAGAGAAGACTCTGCCTGCAGAGGCTGGATTCAGGTTTTCATGCTTTGGCTGACAATCCATCGCTTGGCCGCAAGTGCGACGAGATCAGACAGAACTACTACAAGTACCCTGAAGGCAGCCACATCATTTTCTTCCGGTTCGGTGCCGGAAGCGATATCGAAATCATTCGGATACTACACAGGCGCATGGATGTTGCATCACACTTCTAACGCCTCAATACACATTGAATGTGACACTGTTCTGAATGAGCGAGTACCAGTGCGTATTCCGGTGAACGTGAACAGCGATTCCGGACGAACGTGAACACCTGTTCGACACAATATACTAATTATGATACAACATAATATACTAATTATGGAGCAGCACAATAGACGAGTAACAACCCCATGCCCACCCCTTCCGAAAAACTCGCGGAGTCTCTTTCGGTCCTCAAGAACTTACAGGATCGCGGCCGGGTCGCCATACGCTCGAAGGAACTGACCCGCACCCACCGCGAGCGCCTGTTGCGCAACGGTTTCCTGAAAGACGTCATCAAAGGATGGTATATACCCTGCCGCCCCGACGAAAAGGCCGGCGACAGCACGGCCTGGTACGCCTCTTTCTGGCAGTTCTGCGGTTCTTATCTGGACGCCCGCTTTGGCGATGACTGGTGCCTGTCGCCGGAGCAGTCCATAGCGCTGCACGCCGGAAACCGCGCGGTCCCGAAGCAGCTTCTCGTCAGAACCAGGAAATCCGGCAATAACCTGATCACCCTGCCCCACGGGACGTCCCTGCTCGACATCCGGGCCGATCTTCCCCCTCCCGGGGACCGGACCAACATCCAGGGAATGCGAGCCTATACGCTCCCGGCGGCCCTGATCGCATGCGCGCCTGGCAACTATCGCCAGAACCCGACTGATATGCGGGCCGCGCTGTCTCTCACAGGTGACGCCTCGGAC
Organism: Pseudomonadota bacterium; assembly: GCA_051747985.1. GTDB lineage: Bacteria > Pseudomonadota > Gammaproteobacteria > Pseudomonadales > Pseudohongiellaceae > PWQG01. Next base: position 8,349 of record JBNJGU010000042.1, read on the forward strand.
CTCCTGGCCCGGCTCCTGGACGGCGGCCACAGCACCATCGCTGGCCGCCTGGCGGGGGCATTCCGCAATATTGGCCGGGAGAACATCGCCGAAGACATCCTGCAGACGATGAAAGCGGCTGGCTATACCGTCAGGGAAAATGATCCGTTCAACAGCCCAAGCCCGATGAGCTTCAACAAAAGAGAATCGTCACCCTATGTCAGCCGTATCCGACTGATGTGGAAAACGATGCGCGAGTCTGTCCTGGACCATTTTCCGGAACCGCGGGGACTCCCCGAAGACAAGGCCGCGTATCTCAAGCAGGTGCAGGACATCTATACCTCTGATGCCTACCACTCACTGTCAATCGAGGGTTATCAGGTCAGTCGCGCGCTGATCGAGCGCGTCAAAGCCGGCTCCTGGAATCCCGACAATGACGAACACGACCGCAACCACCGGAATGCCCTGGCCGCCCGCGGCTACTGGCAGGCCTTCCAGGCTGTCGCAAACAGCATAGAAAAGATACTCGACGGCAAAAGCCCTGGCCTGACCGCACAGAATGACCACGGCACCTGGTACCGGGAGCTCTTTGCGCCCAGCGTGACAGCAGGCCTCCTCAAACCGTCCGACCTTGCTGGCTACAGAAATAGCCCGGTCTACATAAGAAGCTCGATGCATGTCCCGCCCGGCAAGGAGGCCGTAAGAGACCTGATGCCGGCTTTCTTCGAGCTTCTCCAGGAGGAAAGCGCCGCCCAGGTCCGGACCGTGCTCGGGCATTTCCTCTTTGTCTATATCCACCCTTACATGGATGGTAACGGCCGTATCGGCCGCTTCATGATGAACGCCATGATGGCCTCTGGTGGCTACCCCTGGACCGTCATTCCGGTCGAAAAGCGCGGTGACTATATGCGCGCCCTGGAAGCCGCCAGCGTCGACCAGGACATCGTACCGTTCACGAAGTTTCTGTCACGGATTACCAGTGGCTAACGCTCGGCGCTATTCAGCCCATGCCGAGCCCCGCGAGTGCTAAAGCTCGGTGTAGTGTCCACCCACAGCGAAAATGTAGATCGATGAATCATCGAATGTATACACCATCCGGTCTTTCCGGCTCATGCGTCTTGACCAGAAACCCGTCAGATTGTGCTTCAGCGGTTCAGGCTTGCCTGTTCCCGTGGTGGGGTCGTCGGTCCGTATGAGCTCCTTGAGGATTCTACGTGCCGCGTCATGCAGCTTTTTGTCTTTCTGGCGCAGCCTTTCATACGCCTCCCAGGTTCTACCCTCAAATACCAGTGATCTCATCCATTTGCTCTTTTGTCGGCGTGTATCCCTTACGCTCATTATGCGTTCTAATCGATTCGGACAATTGTTGCATCAGACTGCTGTTCTGCAGGACATATAGCGTTTCCTGCTCACGTTCCCAGTCTTCGGCACTGATCACCACAAAGTCCTGCCCGGAGCGCCGTGAGACCCTGAGTGGCTCATGTCTGCTGACGCTCTGTTCTACAAGCTTTTTCAGGTTGCCCCTGAATTTGTTTACACTTACTGTTTCCATCGAACCCACCATATTATGTACGGGAATGCCGTACAAGTATACGCGAGCCATCCTGAGGACCACAAGCTATCGGACTGCGTACCTGCAGGTTTAACAGCTGTACCGTGTTCCAGAAGGCTGTTACGAACCCGCGGCAAACCTGAAATCAGGACTGCAGCTCCGAGAGCACCCTGGCAAGCCCCTAGTATTGTAGACACCTGATAGCTTCTCAAAATAGAGCTTCTCATACTCAATTGGGGGGGGGCAGGCCATCGTTGCTTCCATGGCGCCAAAGTATTAAAAAGCTGCTTGAGGGCGGAGGGGTTACCGCCCGAGTTGGGAATTCTCATGGCCTCCTGCCTACTCACGAATCCCTTATTTGCCAAGTTGTTCACACACATCTACCAAGTCTAGGTTTAGTCTACCCTTGAGGTTGACATAAAGTAAACCTATAGCAATAATGTCAACTATAAGTTGTCAACAAGCTGTGGATAACTCGTGCTCGGCAACCTAGGGGATACCGAAATGTTACATGAGCGCATAAAACGCGCGAGGGTTCTGAAAGGTATGTCTCTCCAGCAGGTGGCGGACGCCTTGGGAGATATTTCCAAGCAGGCCCTCTCAAAGTACGAGAAGGGGAAGGATGCGCCTAACTCGACTCGATTGATCCAACTCGCTGATGTGCTCGGGGTCAAGCCTGAGTATTTTTTCCGGCATGCTGTAGTTGAGCTTGGGGAGGTTGATTTCCGCAAGCACTCTACCTTTGGTAAGCGGCAGCAGGAAGCTGTTAAGGAGCAGGTGCGAGAACACCTGGAACGCTACTTCGCGGTGGAGGAGCTTTTTGAGTCCGAGGTGCAGCAAGACTCGGTTACCTATTGGCTTCATTCCATCCCTGTCGAAAGCCCCTCTGACGCAGAAAGGGCAGCGGAGGAGCTTCGACAACAATGGGATCTCGGCACCAACCCGATCTCCAATATTACCGAGACCCTGGAAGAGAATGGCGTCAAGGTTGTGGCGCTGGAGGCTCATGAGCAGTTTGATGGCCTGTGTGCTGAGCTGAACAACGGTTTCGATGCAGTGGTGGTTTCCAATACCAATAGGCCCGGAGAGCGGCAACGGTTTAACCTTGCGCACGAGTTGGGCCACTTGGCCATGGAGCTTCCTGGGAAAGTCCACGGCACCCGTGACGAAGAGTACTGGTGTCACCGGTTCTCCGGCGCCTTCCTGTTTCCGGCTGAACAGGTCAGAGAAATTTTCGGTGAGAGCCGTCGCCGGGTGTTGTTGAAAGAGTACCTGCTGGCCAAGGAAGAGTGGGGTATTTCAATACAAGCAATTCTACGACGGTTATTTGACCTTGATATTGTTTCTCGAAGCTACTATCAGTCGACTGCGCAGTTCTTTTCTGTCAAAGGTTGGAGAAAACGTGAGCCGGGCCTGTTAAAGTCAGAATCGTCTTATCGGTTGCGCCAGATGGTCTACCGCGCTTTGGCGGAAGACTTGGTGACTCCCTCCCGGGCGGCGGAATTGCTGAATACCAGTCTCCACAGCATTGAGAAGGTACTGGCTAACGAAGATCCGGAAGAGGGAAAGGATGCCTACGAAAGTTCTAGTATCTGATACCAATATCTGGATCGACTTGTACCGTGGCGGCTTGTTGGAATCTGTTTTTGAGTTACCGTACGAGTTCGTAACGACGGAGTTCGCATGGGGAGAGCTTCGTCGCCCGCCGGGAGCTGATCTCGTGGCGCTCGGTTTATCCGTTGAGGTCTTGCCTGGTGAAGCAGCCATTGAGATTTACGAACTAAGAGCAACTCTTAGAAACCCATCATTGGCCGATGTGTCCTGCTACTACCTCGCAGCTTCACAAGGGTGGACGTTGCTTACGGGTGACAAGGCGGTCCGACGTGCGTGCCGCGCAGAGAATATGGAAGTTCGCGGAACACTGTGGTTGATGGACGAGCTTTACGAACGTCGCGTGGTCGCTGGAAGTATATTGTGCCAAGCACTGAAGAAGATGCTTGAGGCGGGTGGTCGACTACCGGAGAAGGAATGCAAAGAGCGCCTCCTTCGTTGGGAACAGTCGGAATAAGTACGGCTGCAAAACGTTCGAATGGGTGCTGTCCCCGACAGCCTATTCGCTTGTCCCACAATCGCACCACCGGAACGATGACCAGAAAAGATTACTGGGTGAAGCGAGAAGCCATCAATACCAGGGAAAAGTGACTCTTTCGGCAAAGCAGCTGTAAGTGGTAAATGTCACAGCAAAGGACGAACTAGGTTCAGAAGGAATGACGCAGCGCGTCGCTCGGTCATCGATCAGTTCTACATCGGAGGATTATCTATGCGTGATACGAAAGCACATACCAGCCATCACAGCCAGCGTCTGATGGCCGCCCTGTTGTCGGTAGTCCTTTTCTTCCTGAGCGCTGCAGTGAGTGCTGCGGAAACCCGCTACCGGGTGGACCTGTCCGAGCGCGCCATGCAGCAGATCACCATCGAAGCGCGATTCAGCGACGTGACCGGAGACACGCTGGATTTCCATCTGCCCGTCTGGCGCTCCGGTCTGTATCTGGTGCTGGACTTCGTGGGCACGGTGTCCGGCCTTACCGTCAGCGATGAAGACGGCGAGACCCTGCCCTTCGAGCAGACCGCCAAGTCGTCCTGGCGGGTGCGCCGGCCCGATGCCGGCAGCGGAGATGTTGTGGTTCGCTACCGAGTCTATGCGGACAGCCTCAGCGACCGCACGCGCCATGTCGATGCCGAACATGCCTTTCTGAATCCGGCCGCCGTGTTTGTGTATGCCAACCGGTTTCGCGATCGGCCCGTGGAAGTCACCATGGACCTGCCGAACGGCTGGCAGGCCGCCAGCGGCATGGAACAGCCGGATCCCGGTCGCTTTGTGGCACCTCATTATGACCGCCTGGTGGATTCACCGATCGAGGCCGGCACCTTCGATCTGGTCTCATTCGAGGCGGCGGGCATGACCATCGATTTTCTGATTCACGGCATCTGGGATGGTGATGAAGAGCGACTGGCCCATGATATGGGGGCCCTGGTCACAGCCACGGCCGAGGTCTTTGGCGCCGCCGATCGCGGCCTGCCGACGGACCATTACCTGTTCATGCTTCACAGCGGACAGGGCCTGGGCGGAGGCACGGAGTACTACAACAGTACGGTCGTGCACACCGACCCGCGCGCGTTCTGGGACGACGAACGCTGGCAGGGCTTTCTGGGGCTGATGGCCCATGAGTTTTTCCACACCTGGAACGTCAAGCGCTTCCGGCCGGCCGCCATCGACCGGTATGACTACCAGAATATCAACTACACGGAACTGCTCTGGGTCGCCGAGGGCCTGACCAGCTATTACGATCAATTGCTGCCGGCCCGCGCGGGCCTGGTATCGGTGGACGACTATCGTGATCAACTGGCCGATACCATCACCAGTGTGGTGGATGCACCCGGCTACAGCCAGGACACGCTGGCCAGCGCCAGCCTGGAGGCCTGGACCAAGGGCTTTCACCGCGGCGCCGACCGAGCGGCGGACAAGCGCAACCGCACCGTGTCATTTTACAGCCAGGGTGGGCTGCTGGGCCTGGTGCTGGACCTGGAAATCCGCCGGGCGAGCAATGGGAAGCGCAGCCTGGATACCGTCATGACCTCGCTGTATGACGATTTCCCGCTGGGAGGCGGTGGATTCACCTATGCGGACTTCCGCGAGCGCCTCGCGGCAGCCGGCGGTGACGCGCTGGCCGAACAGCTGGACGGCTGGGTCTACGACACGCAACCGTTGCCACTGGCCGAGGCACTGCAATCGGTAGGCTGGTTGCTGGACCGCGAGGACACCAGCGAGGACCCGGTGCAGGTGTCGCTGGGCGCATCACTGCGCGGCAACCCCCCGGTCGTGTTTGCACCACGTCTCGATGGCGCCGCCTGGCGCGCAGGCATCAATGCCGGTGATGAACTGATCGCACTGGATGACGTTCGCATTGGCGACAACCTGGACGACCTGCTCCGGCGTTACCGCCCTGGCGACGAGGTCGCGTTCTCCCTGTTTCGCGATGGTGTGCTGAAGACGGTGCCGGTGACCCTGAATCCGGTGCGCGGTGATCACGAGATCGCGGTTGATGAGGACGCCAGTGAGGCCGTGCGCCGCGCACGCGCTGAATGGCTTCGCGCATCGGAGGAGGAAGAAAGCCAGTAAGCGAGTGAATTCCAATGGGTCATTACAAACCAGTCTCCTTACGACTGTAGCTCCGACAATACCCCCCGGAAACTCTCCAGCCCGGCTTCCAGATTCTCGATGATCTCCTCGGCGATGTCATCGGGCTCCGGCAGGTTGTCCAGATCACCCAGGGATTTGTCGCGCAGCCAGAAGATGTCCAGGCTGGTTTTGTCGCGCTTGAAGATGTCCTCGCGGCTGTAGCGGCGCCAGCGGCCCTCGGGGTTGTCCTCGCTCCAGGTCTCCCGGCGGTTGTGGCGGTCGCCGGGCCGGTAGCATTCGACGAACTCGCGCAGGTGTTCATCACGGAGCGGTTTCTTCTTGAGGGTGTGGTGGATGTTGGTGCGGTAGTCGTAGAACCAGACCTCGTCCGTCCAGGGCTCGGCGCGGCCGGGGCGGCCGTCGAAGAACAGCACGTTGGCCTTGACGCCGTGCGCGTAGAAGATACCGGTGGGCAGGCGCAGGATGGTGTGCAGCTCGGTGGTCTCCATCAGTTTGCGGCGTACGGTCTCCCCGGCCCCGCCCTCGAACAGGACATTGTCCGGCACGACCACGGCGGCCTGGCCGTTTTCCTTGAGCAGGGTGCGGATGTGCTGGACGAAGTTGAGCTGCTTGTTGGAGGTGGTGGCCCAGAAGTCCTGACGGTTGTACTCGAATTCCTCGCGCTCCTGCTCACCTGCCTCGTTGGTGATGGTGAGCGTGCTTTTCTTGCCGAAGGGCGGATTGGCCAGCACATAGTCGTGTTTTTCCGGGTGGGAGGCCAGCAGCGCGTCGGTGGGCGAGATGGTCGGCTCGTCGCCGATGTCACCGATGTTGTGTAGAAACAGGTTCATCAGGCACATGCGGCGTGCGGCGGGGACGATCTCGTTGCCGTAGAAGGTGTGGTGCTTGAGCGCCTGCTTCTGCTCCCCGGTCATCCCGGCCATGTGATGGTCCTTGATATAGTCGTAGGCGGCCAGGAAGAAACCGCCGGTACCACAGGCCGGGTCGCAGATGGTCCTGTCGGGCTGCGGCTGCACACACTCGACCATGGCGCGGATCAGCGGGCGCGGGGTGAAGTACTGGCCGGCGCCGGACTTGGTGTCCTGGGCATTGCGCTCCAGCAGCCCTTCGTACATGTCGCCCTTGACCTCGGCATCCAGCATCACCCAGGTCTCGGCGTCGATCAGGGTGACCAGGCGGGCCAGCTTGGCCGGGTCCTGGATCTTGTTCTGGGCCTTGGTGAAGATCTGACCCAACATGCCCTTTTCCTGACCCAACTCACGCAGCAGCTCGATGTAGTGGCCCTCCAGGTCCGCGCCCTTGCGCGTCTTGAGGCTCTGCCAGTTGTACTTCTCCGGAATGCCGGCATCCCGGTTCCAGGGCGGCTGGCTGTATTCATCCGCCATCTTGAGGAAGATCAGGTAGGTGAGCTGCTCCAGATAGTCGCCATAGCTCACGCCGTCATCGCGGAGCATGTGGCAGAAGTTCCAGACCTTGGAGACGAGGTTTTCGGCGTTCATGGGCTTGCTTCGCTATTGTCTTGTGGAGGGGTGGCGTCTTCAGCGACCCGGTTCTCGTTTATTTCTCGATGGCGGGGAACTGCCGAGCGCCTGCCGAGGGAGGGGTTATGCCACCAGGAGTGTCTGCCGCCTTCCCTGAGCAGTTCGCAACCATGAGATTCGAGCCATCGAATCAGGTCACGGCGTTTCATGGTGCTATAGTGAGCTCCTCGAAGTCATCGCCGGCTGCGCTTATGGCGTCGTCCCGGTTCAAAGACAAAGCCTCCCGAAGTGTCACTGATAGCGTCTCCAGGAGCTCTTCACGAGTGGCCTCCTGGCAGTTGACCCCCGGAACTTCTTCGATCCAGCCGATCCACCAGTCACCTTCCTTCTTCACTACTGCTGTATATTGTGTATTCATAGTCCCAGTTTACCTCACGGTCTGACTCGAAATACAGGCACGCCAGCTTGACACGGTGTGAGCTGACACGACGGTCCACGCGGAAATCAAGGCGTCCAGATTATCGATTAGACGTCCATCGGCATACGATAGTTCATGAAGCCCCTTGGCAAGCGCGGGAGGGAGGTTGTTGTCAATGAAGAACCGCATCCCTAGCGAGTCTCTCCTCGAAGGCAATGGCATCCCTTACGGCCCTGGCTTTCACTTCGTAGATCCGGGCTACCGTTTCCACATCACCCTCGGCAAGAAAAGAGTGATAAATCACCTCGGTCGGCACGCCGGACTCGCTGTCTATCGGCTTTCCAAACGCACGATTCGGGTCAAGGATGATATGCCTGCTGTCCCCCGGGCGCCATGAGAGCGGGCGCCCCTCTTCGCCATAGTGAATGCCCCTGTAAAGCGAGGGAGAAATAACTTCTCGGAATGCGTACTGTCGCTTGACCAGATCAATCAGCGCATCGTCCTCAAGCCTCTCTTTCTCTATCACTTCCGCAAAGATGCTTCGGCCATCAGTCTTGAAACTCTTGCAAGCAAAGGGATGGGAGCTTTGAAAATATTCCCTGGCGAACCGGGATGCCGCACGAATCGCTTGCAGGCTGACTCCATGCTGCTTGAACGCAGCAACAAACCGTACCTCAAGCAAGTCGAGAAAACCGAGCGCTCTCGTTTCATATCCGGAAAGCTGAGGCATCCAGACCGGAGGATGCTGAATAACATCGCCGTCAGAGCGCGACTCATAACCAAATGCCCACCGGCGGATTGCGGCGGTCTGTATGCCGGTCAGGGCTGATGCCTCTGGCAGGGTGTACAAGCCAACCCCGATCAAATCACTGT
>JBNJGU010000043.1:0-16779 GCA_051747985.1 Pseudomonadota bacterium
CAGACCGAGCCCATCACCATCAGGACCAGAAATACAATGGCGAGTTGACTGCGGATATCCATGTGCGAACGACAACCTTTCGGGATCGGGACCGGTAACTGCGGCATCGGCCGGGGTTTACCCGGAGAAGCGGGGCACAGTATGCTTGACCGAAATCCCGAAGGAAAGCCGATGCACCCTCCGATTCACGCTGTCCGCACGCCATGAGTCTGTCCCGACTGGCATACCGTTACCACCTGATGCCGCCACCCGATCAGGCGAAGGCATTCCGGCGCCGGATGGTCGCGACCAACGTGGAGCGCCTGTTCTGGATCGGGTCCCTGTCTGTCCCGGTGCACCTGTTCCATGTGCTGCTGTTCCTCGGCTACGAGCCTCAGACCGCGGCAGAGCAGGACTGGCGCACCGGCATCATGCTGTTTCACTCGGTCATGACGTTATACATGACCCTGCTCGCCCTGGTCAGTTTCCGCCTGACCCGACATCCGTCCCCGCATTTCACCCGGGCACGGCTGGCGACTCAATGGATCACTCTGACCGTGTTCCTGACCGCCGCTACCGTCGTTGTTACCATCGACCAGTGGGTGACGCCGGCCATCACACCCTTCCTGGTGGTCTGCACGGTGGCGGGCGCCTTTTTTCTGCTGCCGCCATTGCAGGCCCTGGCAGTCTATGGCTCGGCCTATCTGCTGTTCACCTGGCTGCTCGGGTTGACACAACAGGATCCGGCCATTCTCCTGTCCAACCGGGTCAACGGATTCACCGCGGTGGCCATCGCCATGGGCCTGTCACTCATTCTATGGCGCAATGCGGTGACCCGGACAGAGCTGGATCACATGATCGCCGAGCAACGCGATGCGCTCACCGCGTCCAACCGCAGACTGGAAGCCCTGGCCACCCGGGATACCCTGACGGGACTGCCCAACCGTCGAGCGTTCCTGGACACGGTGCGGAAAGAGATCATGCAGATGAAGCGCAACGGCCAGCCCTCCTGCCTCCTGCTGATCGATATCGACCATTTCAAGGAAATCAATGACGAGCACGGACATCCCACCGGAGACGGGCTGCTGAAGGATTTCGCCCGTTTTCTCAAGAGCCACCTGCGTGAAGCGGACACCGTGGCCCGCTGGGGTGGCGAAGAGTTCATCGTACTGTTGCATAATACTGATGACACCCGCGCCTTTGATGTCGCTGAAGGGCTGCGCGCGCGTATCCAGCAACACCGCTTCTGGCATGGAGAAGGACAGCTGCCCCTGACCATCAGCGGGGGTATCAGCCAGATTGATGTGAGCCGCGAAGATGCCTTCGAGGCGGCGTACCAACGGGCTGATCAGGCCCTGTACCGGGCCAAATCGGAAGGCCGCAACCGTTGTCGGGTGGCCTGATCATGAAGGCCGCTCGCGACCGTTATCGATCCGGCCACACCAGTATCGGCAGACGGACGCCGGCGAGCCGTTCCGGGTCGGCAGCCAGGGACTGCGACAATACCAGCAGTCCACCGGAATATTGTGCGGCGCGCCGCAACTGATGCGCCGGTGTACCGGCATTGAGCCGCTGCACCACACCATGCTGGCCGGTGGACTGGAACCAGTCCAGCACGGACTGCATACGCCATGCCGGGTTCAAACCAGAGGTATCGGACAGTGACAGCATCACCGGTCCCGCCGCGCGCAAGGGTTGCTCCCAAAGCAGCAACGGTGCCGGTGATGCCTGGATCAGGGCCCGGCAACTGCCACCAAGGCGGCCACCAAGCAGCCCCGGGGCGACGCACTTGCCCATCACCAACAGATCATCGGATTGCAGCAGGGCCAGTGCCTCGCGCACCACATCACCGGTCCGGATCACCAGGGAGCAGGACAGTCCTCGCGCCCCCGCGGCCTCCTCCAGGATCATCCGGAATCGGCTCTCCTGGGCCTTGAAACGGGCCTGAAGCCGCACCGCGTCGACTCGCCTGCCCTGCCCGGTCACCGCACCATACTCCATGGTGAACGCCAGGGCAGCGCCACGCAGCAACGACTCCTCCCGGACAGACAGCGCCAGCAACGGCACCCGGTGCCACGCGGCCAGATCCAGCGCGGCCTCCAGTGTCAGGCGCCCCTGCCGGGAGGCATCCAGCAACACCACCACACGGCGCTGACCGCTTCCGGTTACAACCGGCTCAGGACGGGTCATCATCCGACTCCGGCGATGCCTCGCGGTGTCCTGCCCGTACAGTCTGTCGGAAACGCTGCAGACGCGCGGCCACCTGCTCGTGCACCGAGCCTTCCGGGAATCGACCCTCGTCATCCGGCTTTCCGACCTCGCGTCCGGTCAGCAGGGTCAATGCCTCATCCACGGTGGCCACCGGGTAGATCCGGAACGAACCGTCCTCGACAGCCTCGCGGATCCGTGAGGGCAACATGAGGTGCTCCACGTTACTCGCCGGCAACAATACACCATGGCCGGCCAGTGTGCCGGCGGCGCGGCAGGCCCGGAAGAAGCCTTCGATCTTCTCGTTGACGCCCCCGACCGCCTGCACATCACCATGCTGATTGATCGAACCGGTCACGGCCAGATCCTGTCGCAGCGGTACACGGCCGATGGCGGAAATCAGCACGCAGACCTCGGCCACCGAAGCCGAATCGCCCTCGATTCCCCCGTAGGATTGCTCGAATGCCAGACTCGCCGACAGTGACAGTTCGCTGTCCGGCGCATAGTGACTGGCCAGAAAGCGGGTCAGGATCATCACGGCCTTGGAGTGGATCGGTCCGCCCATCTTCGCTTCCCGTTCGATATCCACCACCTGGCCCCGGCCGGGACGGGCCGTGGCCGAGATCCGTGTCGGGCGGCCGAAGGCGAAATGACCCAGCTGCAGCACCGACAGACCATTGATCTGTGCCACCGCCGTGCCCGTGGTGGCGATCATCACGGTGCCACGCCGGATCTGCTCCAGACTCTGTTCCCGATAGCGTTCGGCCCGGTAGATCTGCTCCCGCACCGCGCGCTCCACATGAGACCGGCTGATCACCGGCGCGTTGTCAGTGGCGGCCCAGTACTCGGCCTCGCGCAGCAGATCACCCATCTGCCGTGTGCTGGCATCGAGACGCTCCTGATCCTGCGCCTGCCGGCTGGCCTGTTCGATGACCGTGGCCACGCCCGGCGGATCCAGGGGCCGGGTCCCGGCCTCCCTGGCCAACGTGGCGATCATGCGGGCGAACAGCAGCAGGTTATCCTCGCTGCGCTGCAGCGAGTCCTCCAGATCCACCTGTACCTTGAACAGATCGGCAAAGTCGGGGTCATAGGCGCTGAGCAGGTAATACAGCATCCGGTCACCCATCAGCACGATCTTCACATCCAGGGGCACCGGCTCCGGCTCCAGGCTCACCGTGCTGATCAGTCCGTAGGCCTGTTCCAGTGACTCCGTGCGGATCTCGCCGGCCCGCAGATTGCGTTTCAGCGTGTCCCAGGCACCCGGCTGCATCAGTACACTTCGGGCATCCAGCAACAGATAACCGCCATTGGCGCGATGCAGGGCACCCGGCCTGATCAGGGAGAAATCGGTCAGCAGCGCGCCATCGCGGACATGATGCTCGATACGCCCGACCAGATGCTGATGCGTGGGCAGATCCTGATAGATGACCGGCGCGCCTTCCGCGGCGCTGTTGTCCACCAGCAGATTGACCTGGCAACGCCGGAAAATCACCTCGGGCGGTATTTCTGGCTGTTCCTCCTGGAATACGTTTACGTGCTCGACAATATGCTTGCGGACCGCCTCCAGATGTCGGCGGATGCCGTCGTGGTGCTCGTGGGCCCGGGTCAGCTCTCCCAACGGTCCATCGATGGCGGCCACCAGCATCTCCTCATTCAGCGCCGTCACCTGTTGCCGGAACGACTTCATCAGACGCGGCATCTTCTGCAGGGCCTGCTGCAGCTGTTCCTGCAGTTTTTCGACCACCTGCTCGATGCGCCTGCGTTCCTCCTCCGGCAGCTGGTTGAAGGTCTCCGGCTCCATGATCTCGCCGTCCTTCGACGGCGCAAAGGAGAACCCGGACGACGTGGTCAACAGCACGATATCCTGCTTCTCCGCCGCTTCCCGGACCTCTTCTATCCCGGCCTGCTGCTCCTGCCGCGCGGTCTGCTCCAGCTCCTGCAGTCGGCCCTGGTATTCCTCGCTTTCGAACAGCGCCGGTATGGCCGTGCGCAGATCATCGATCAGTCCGGTCATGTCCTCGCGGAAGCGACGCCCGACACCGGCCGGCAACTCCAGACAGCGGGGCCGGGCCGGCTCATCGAAGTGATAGACATAGACCCAGTCCGAGGGCGAGCGGGCGTATTCCGCCCGCCCCTGCAGGAAACGACTGACCATCTGGTGCTTGCCGGCGCCCCCTTCGCCCAGCACGAACAGGTTATAGCCGGGACTGCGGATGTCGGTGCCGAAGCGCAGCGAATCGGCGGCGCGCTGGTGGGCCGACAGCAGGTCCAGCGGCTCCAGGTCATCGGTGGTCTCGAACTCGAGCCGGTCCACTGGACAGTGCCGGTAGACCCGAGCCACGTCCAGTGGCTGTACCGTCTCCACCATCACTGACCGTCCCGGGGCTCATTCTCCATGGGACGCTGCGGGGCCTGCGCCCATTCAGTGACGCTCTCGGCATACAGCCGGGTACCTTCCAGGCCACCCAGCTCGTTCATGACAAACCAGTTGATCGACCCGAGATGACCGGTATTGCAGAAGGTGATCGCGCCATCGCCGGCGTCGGCATCACTGGACAGCATGGCATTGAGCTCTTCCTCGCTCTTCATGCGACTGCCGTCGAACCAGCCGGTAAAGCTCAGGTTCTCCGATCCGGGAATGGTGCCGGCCCGGGCCGCCGAGGCTTGCCGCCCCTGGAAAAACGCCTCGGGACGCGCGTCCACCAGCCGCACGGGGGTCCCGTCATCGACGATGTCCTCCAGTTCCGCGGTAGTCACCCGCCACTCATCGTTCCACCGGGGTTCATACCCGGAAGCCGGGACGGTCACCTCATCGGTACTGACCGGCAGCTGCGCGCTCTGCCAGGCATTGAAGCCGCCATTGAGCACGGCCAGGTCCTCGACACCCAGGGACCGCAGTGTCCAGTACACCCGCGTGGCGGCGCCCATGTCCGCCGCGCCGCTGCCCGCATGCACCAGCACTACCGGGGTATCGGCCTCGATTCCGGCCTGCTGCAGCACCTGAGTCAGGTCCGGCAGGTCGGGCAGCTGTCCCGGATTACTCTGTGGTCCACGAAATTCCGCGTACGGGATGGATACCGCGCCCGGAATGTGCCCGGCCTCGTACTCGCCGGTCAGCCGCACCACCCGCACGTCTCCGGACGCATCCAGGATGGCGGACAACTCCGCGGGCTCCAGCAGTGGTGACCAGCCTTCCGGCGCGGCCAGCACACTGCCTCCACTGGCACAGACAGCCACCAGTGCCAATCCGATCCGTCGCAGATTTCCCGGGGGGGTCATTCTCTTCATGGTTCACCTCACTTCATATGGAACTTGTCCGGTGCGTCTCACAGAGGCCGGATACGGAAGGAGCGGAAGCGCAGATCTCCACGCCCCCACTGCAATGCGATCGGCCCCTCGGAGAACTGACTGTCCTGCACATCGACCGTTTCTTCTCCGTTCAACACCACGTGCAGCCGATCTGCCCGCAGGATGATCTCATAGGTGTTCCATTGACCCGCGGCCTTCGGATAGGGTTCGGATACCGCGGCCACATGTACGATGGCCCCGGTACCATAGGACGGATCCGGGCGCTGGTCAAAGATGTTGGCCTCATAGCAGCTACGGTCGGTGATGTTCTGTGCATCCTCACAGCGCATGTAAATGCCGCTGTTGGCGTCTTCGCTGGCCATGAACTCCACGTGCAGCTCGAAGTCGCCGTAACTGTCCGGAGTAACGAGGTAGGCCACACCCTCTCCCCGGTTGACATGGACGTAGTCGCTGGCCGAGTGCCAGTTGGCCTCCCCGACCTGATTGAAATGGTCCAGCCCCTGATTACCCTCGATCAGGGTGGTCCAGTCTCCGTCATCCTGTGCCAGCGAATGCGTGGCCAACAAGGGTAGTGACAGGGTGGCGATGGTGCGGATGATTCTGTGCATGGTGTGATCTCCCGGCTTTCAGCGTGGATGTGTGTCCGTCGAATATAGCACCAGGCCTGCTCCGACGAAAGGATCGGGACCGGACGGCCCCGGTCATACGGTCTCAGGGCAGAATCCGCGCGTCGAAGTTGACCCTCGCCGTGACCTGCACCCGGTTGATCTGGCCGCGCCGCCCATCCTGACGAAGACGGTGCCCATAGACGTACTCCAGCCCCAGAGACAGCTGCTGCCCCCAGCTACGGATCAGATTGGCATGGGCCGAGCGAGCACGCCTTGTCCGCTGCGCATCGGCCTGCGCCGGCAGTTCCGCGCGCACCTGACTGAACGCCAGTGTCGTGCGCCAGTCCGGCTTCCAGAAATGTTGCCATGATACCGTGCCTCCGGTCAGGCGCACCGGCTCCAGCGTTCCATCGGCTTTCTGCAGGGCATCAAAAAACGTACCCGGTGTCGCATACCTGGCCCAGCCTTCACCATGCGCCAGCGTAAATCGCAGATTGTCCAGCGGTCCCCGGTAGAGCCTGCCACCCATACTGACAGCATATACCTGGCGCTCATCACGCTCACCATTGCCGTGGTCGAGTCCGCGCAATCCGCGCGACATCCCCGAGATCGAGACGTTGCCCGCACCGATGACGCGATTCCAGCGCAACACCACATCGGGTCGACGACTGGAACCGGTCACTGAACGCACGGCATCATCACCGCCAGCGACCCGGCTGACCGGCTCCTCCAGCGACACCACCCATTCCGAGGCAGCCCCTGTCGTCTGCGTCCAGCGCAGGACATCATGACGGGTCACACTGTCTCCCACGGCAATGGCGGCATCCAGATCCGCCAGGGCGGCCACGTTGGTGAAAGCCGTGTAGGTCTGCCCGGCCAGCAGTGGGCCGAGACGGACATAGGCATGACGGACCCGCAGCCGATGATCCTGTGCCGAATCATGCAGATCGAATTCGAACAGGGTCTCCAGCTCCGATCCACCGGCCGGCGTCCGCGAACGGAACCAGATCCGGCTGTCTTTGGCATGAAACGTGCCCCGCCAACGATCACTGTCGGGTCGACCGGTCACCGGTATATGGGGAACGTACAGCTTCTGGTCCCCGCTTTTCCCGGCGCCGTCGCTGACATCCCCCAACAATGCATGAAGCCGGACAAAGCCACCCATGGTCAGACGGGTGTCTTCGATCCCCGACTCTTCCGCTGCCAGCGCCGGCAGCGAAACCAGCGTAAGGAACCCGATCAGACAGACGCGCTGTATCATCACGATCCGGTACATCAGCGATCCCGGTATGATTCATGACAGGCGTTGCAGGTGGCGTTGATCCGCTCGATGGCCGGGCGGTACCGGCTGACCCGCTCTTCCCTCGCCAGTCGCGCCAGGTCGCCGGCGCTCTCCGCCAGCTGTCCGGCCAGGGACCGGAATCGCTTTTCCGATGCCGGCGTTCGGGTCATCGGAGGCGATGCCTGACCGATACGCAGAGCCGATTGCCGCAGTCGTGTGGCGGCCGCCGCCACGCCGGCCGACCGCTGCCCCCGCAGCTCATCCAGCTCACTTTCCGTGCGATGCTGATCAAAAGTCAGTGCATTGAGCTGATCCGACAGGCGGGCAATGCGCTCAGTCATCAGGGCATGCAACCGCACATGGTCCAGTGGTTCACCGTGACCCGGCGCCACTGTCGGTGAGGCGCCGCAACCGGTCAGCAGAAACAGCGCGACCACGGCTCCCGCGCCGGCGGTTCTTCCGGACCAGGTCTGTCCCTTGTGTACCATCCGACAGGATCTCCCGTGACTGTCATCATTCCGACTCAGCGGCCTCATTGCCCGGACCTCTCCTGCCGGGTATGGTATTGATTTACACCGATCAACGCCACCGCTTCGCACTGGCGCAGGGAGGACATTGCCGATGAGCCAGACGGCCCGCAAGCGCCTGTGGCTGATGGCCTGGATGTTGCTGATCTCGGCCCCACTGCTGGTCATGACCGCTCTCCCGATGCCCGGCCGCGGAGGGCTGGCATGGGAGGCCGGTATCGCCCTGGGCTTCGCCGGCCTCAGCCTGCTTGTGCCGCAGTTTCTGCTCACCGCACGCATGCGCTGGCTGACAGCCCCGTTCGGGGTCGATCTGATCTATCATTTCCACCGCCACCTGGCACTGGTGCTGATGCTCGTCGTCATCGCCCATCCCCTGGTGCTGTTCAGCTCCCGCCCTGCCCTGCTCGCGGACCTGCCCACGCTACTCACTGGCTGGCCCATGCTCAGCGGTGTGCTGGCCCTGGCGCTGATGCTGCTGATCACGCTTTCCTCGCTCTGGCGCAAGCGTCTGGGGTTGCCCTACAATCGCTGGCGCATCCTGCATCTGGCGCTCGCCCTGGCCATCATCGGTCTGTCGTTCTCTCACATGCTCAGCATTGGTTACTACAGCGCCTCACCGATCATGCTGGGTCTGTGGACGGTGATCGCACTGTCCGCGGTACTGGTCATCATCGTGGTGCGCCTGGTACGGCCATGGCGTCTGAGCCGCCGACCCTGGCGGGTGGATGACATCACACCCGAGCAGGGCGACGCCTGGACGCTGACTCTCTCTCCGGCCGGCCATGCCGGAATCCGGTTCCGGCCCGGCCAGTTCGCCTGGCTCAGTCTCGGTCATTCGCCGTTCACCATGCAGGAACACCCGTTCTCTATCGCTTCGGCTCCACACCCGGCGGATCCCCGACTGCGTTTCACCATCAAGGCCCTGGGAGATTTCACCCGCACCATCGGCTCCCTGCCGACAGGATCAACAGCCTGTGTCGACGGTCCGTATGGAGTTTTCAGTCACGAGCACTACCCGCGGGCCGCCGGCTTCGTATTTATCGGTGGCGGTATTGGCGTGGCTCCCATGCTGGGCATGCTCGAAGACCTGTCCAGACAGGGAGACAGCCGACCTCACTACCTGTTCACCGCCCACAGTCATCTGGACCGCATCCCCTGCGACCGGGCACTGCGTGATACCGGCGCCGGATTGAACCTGACCCGGATCACCCTGCTCGAACAGCTGCCGGCAGAGCCATACGCAGAACAGTCGGGCGGCAACGAGACGCTGGTGCAGGGCTGGTTGACGCGGGAGATACTCGAACGGCACTTGCCGGCGGACCGTGATCAGTATCACTATTTCCTGTGCGGGCCATTACCGATGCTGCGCGCGGCGGAAGGCTTCCTGCACGAGCTGGACATACCGATGCGGAACATCCATACCGAACTGTTCGACATGGCCTGAGCGGCCGGCACGGCCCGCGGGCCGAGGGAGAGGACCACATGCGTGAACGGATGGCGAAACTGGTGGCACTGGGCAGCGGGCTGTTGCTGGTGGTTCTGGCAGTGCTGTTCGGCTGGCAACAGAGTGAGCGTATGGAACGCCTGGGCGATCGCCTGGACCCGCGTGAATGGCAGGTGCTGTATCCGCTGCATGTGCGCACGCATCTGCGCGGTGCCGAACAGGATGCCGGGGAACCTTTCGATCGACTCGCGGAGAACCCGTTCCGCCGGCGCGCCTGGGCCGGCAATGCCTTCGCGCTGGAATACAATGCCGCCCGGGCCCACCATTACGCACAGATCGATCAACAACAGAGCCGGCGTACCCTGGAGCGTGAACAGCCGGCCGGCTGCATCAACTGCCACGCCGCCGAGACGCCACGGCTGATCGAGGAGTATGGCTGGGAAGGACTGCACGCCATGCGCTACGACGAGCTGCGCGATCAACTGCATCACGGCAGCAGCTGCCTGGACTGTCATGAGCCGCGGACGATGGAGCTGCGTATCACCCGCCCCGCCCTGCGTGACGCACTCGCCGCCAACGGCATCGACGTGGACCGGTCCAGCCGCCAGGACATGCGCAGCTATGTCTGCGCACAGTGCCATGTCGAATACTATTTCAGCAGAGCGGGACAGCAGCTGGTTCTGCCCTGGTCTGATGGATTCCGGTTCGAGGACATCGAGCGGTATTATGAGCAACGGGACTTTGATGACTGGACTCACGCGGACACCGGGGCCGGCCTGGTCAAGATCCAGCATCCCAATTTCGAACTGCACAATATGGGTGTCCATTCCGACCGTGACATCGCCTGCGCCGACTGTCACATGCCGCAGGTCCGGGAGGACGGCGTGCAGATCAGCGATCACTGGATCCGCAGTCCCATGGCCCAGCCGGAACAGGCCTGCATGAACTGCCACCGGGGCACCACCGAGCGCCTCGTGCAACGCACGACCGCCCTGCAACAGCAGACCCGCGCCCTGCTCGATGACACGGAGCGGGCGCTGTCCGATCTGATGGACGCCCTGGTGGCAGCGGACGACGACGGCGCGGGCGAAGACGACCTGTCAGACGCCCGCCGGGCCCATAGACAGGCGCAGATGCGATGGGACTTCATCGATGCCGACGCCTCGGCTGGCTTCCATGCGGGAGACGAAGCCGCGCGATTGCTGTCCGACGCCATCCGGATGGCCCGGGAAGGCCAGCGCGCCATCCGCGAGCGTTCTTCCGACACGGATGCGCCGTGACCGGCCTCAGAAACGCAGATTGAGGCCGACGGTCATACGGTCCACCTTGCGCTCGTTGTCACGCCCGACACTGGCATCGGTCTACAGGCCATCGGCCGGCCGAAAGGCCAGCAGCACATTTCCCGGCTGCTGCCGGAAACGCTCGTACCCTGAACCGACAAACAGCATGCCGGCTCCGGCGGCCACCGAATGCGCATCGATGGAGCCACCACGGGCCTCGACACCGTTGACCGTCGCAAAGGCCCGCGAGGTATCGAACTCGAACAGGATATCACCATCACCACCGTCAAAGATGAACAGTCGGCCATCGATATTGCCCGCCACCAGCGCGCCGTCGATCACCAATGGCATGGCGGAGAATCCGTACTTCTCCTCACAGCTCTCCACCCGACCCCGGCGGCCGTCATCACAGGCCGGTGCCGAGCGGTACTCCCAGACGGGCTCTCCTGTGGCCATGTCGAACGCGAACACGCCGGCATCGATCATGTCCGCACTCATGCTGGCATAATGCGGGTCATTGATGGGCAGGAATGCGCGCTCGCCGTCCACCGCGATGCCCCAGTGATTGCCCCCCAGCGCGCCGCCATCGCCCACCCGCTGCTGCCAGACCACGGAGCCGTCATCGGGGTCCAGTGCCCAGAGGTGGCCGGATTTCTGCCCCGCCAGCAACAGGTCGGTGCCATCGGCCAGCGTCACGGGGACGGCCGCCCCACCGAAATCCCAGTCCTTGCGGATGCTGTCCTCGGCGGACGGGCAGTTGGGGCCGGGTTCCCGTCCCGTGCAGGCCATGTTCCAGATGTCATCCGGAATGGCCTGAAAGATCCATTGCGGCTCCCCGGTGTCGACGTCCAGGGCAACAATGGCGTTGCTGGTCCCGGTGGCCGGCAGAGAGGTATTCTCGCCGGTGGTGACATACAGGTGACCACGCGCCTCGTCCAGACTCGGGCTGGACCAGATCGGCGCACCGGAGGGACCACGCAGTCTGGCTCCAGCCGAATTGCGCTCGCCGGTGTATTCGGCCGGCGGCATGGTCACCCATGTCCACAGACGCTCGCCGGTGGCCGCATCCAGGGCGAGCACCGCGCCGCGCCCGTCACAGCACTCGTGATCGGGCGAGGCGCCACGGGCCACACCCGAAGCGGACACCGGGATGATGATGCGATCCCGGTACGATAGCGGCGCTCCGGTCAGGCGGGTGGCGGCATCCGGATCCACTGCACCGGAGACCGTCCAGAGGTTCTCGCCGCTGGCCGCGTCCAGGGCATGCACACGGGCAAACTCATCGGTGACGATCAGGGGCCGGGTGCCGTCCGCCAGCGGCTCGGCCAGCGTGGCCGAGGCACGCAGCGGCGCACCGGCGTCATGCGCCCAGCGGACACAGCCGGTGGCCGCATCCAGCGCCAGCACCTGCCCGGTCACGGCCACGGGATAGAACAGTGTGGAACCGGCAATGGCTGGCGCCGAGCGCAGCCCCGATACGCCGGGGAAGCCCAGTGCCCAGGCCAGCTCCAGCTCGCCCAGATCGGCGCGCGACAGCCCACCCTGCCCGGCCGACAGGTTACGGGAAAACCGCGGGTCGACCCCGGCCGTCGGCACCGCCTCGCCCCCGAGATCCACCCGGCGCTGTCCGGCCTCGCAGAGATTGGCGGTGATCCATTCATCGGAGTATTCCGTCGCCGCCAAGTAGTCGATGACCGCGCTCAGCTCGTTCTCCTCCAGGCGTTGGCCCTGCTCGGACATCACCCCAGAGGTCAACGTATAGGCCAGTGTCTCCACGGTCATGGAATGCAGGGACTCCAGTGCGGCCGCGCGAGGATCACCGCCCTCGTGACAGGCAGCGCAATAGGTTTCGTAGACGGAACGGCCTGGGTGTTCGCCCGGCTGGGCGTACGCGATGGATGACAACAGGCCAAGCAGACAGACGCCACGGATAAGGTGTAATACGGACAGACGGCACATGATATGGATCACCCCGGCATGATGTTGATTATTGTTATGGGCAGCTCTGTTAATACCACTGGAAAGTATGGCAAGCGGTCAGCCCCGCCGCAAGGGAATCGAGGCGACCGGGGTGTAGGCCGAACCCTGTGGTCCGGTATCGGAACGGTACAGATGCACCGTATCCACGGGTATTACGCCGAAAAGGTGGTCCTCGTGACGTTCCTCCCACTCGCCGGCCGGAATGGTGACTCCCCTGCTGAGCCGGGCGACGGTCACGTGCGGACGGAAGGGTTTCGGGTCCGCGGGAAAGCCGGCCTCACCGACCACGGTATCGATCCGCCGGACCATCTGATACAGGAGAGGCGGTGCGTCGACATTCACCCAGAGAGCCCGCGCAAACCGGCCGACGCCGCGCAGGTCCAGCGGCATCGCGGCAAAGGCCGCGACCAGCGGCCGTACACAATCCCGGACTGCCGGCAGATCCGGCTCTCTGACGGCCCCCACATAACGCAGCGTGATATGGAGATTGTCTTCAGGGACTACCGCCAGCCCGCTGGTACCCGAGGTTTCAAAGCGACCCAGTTCATCCTGCAATGTCCGTACGGCAGGCAGTGGCGGACAGGGTACGCCCCAGAACAGCCGGATCATTCCGGCCACGACGTTCGCTGACTCATGGTGACACTCACTGCAGGCATTTCTGGTTCCATCAACCCTGTAATTGTTCCGAATCAATATCTTTATCATGAAATGCGGTACAGAATGAAGGCCGTACAGTGAATCCACAGCACATCCTTCACGGAGGTCACACCATGAACTCATCCCACCCGTCCGTGGCATTGGTCACCGGGGCCGCCGCGGGCATCGGCAAAGCCATCTCGCTGGCATTCGCGGAGGCCGGCTGCGACCTGGTGATTGCCGACCTCGACGATTCACGATTGCAGGAACTGTCAAGCACGATCCGGGACAAGGGCCGACAATGCCTGGCCGTACGCACTGATGTCAGCGACCCGGATGCCGTCGCCGCACTGCACGATTCGGCGATGCAGACCTTCGGTCGACTGGACCACGCCTGCAACAACGCCGGCATCGAGGGTATGCAGGCTCCCACGGCAGACACCACACTGGACAATTTCGACAGGGTGATCAGCGTGAATCTCAGAGGCGTGTTCCTCTGCATGCAGGCGCAACTGCGGATCATGGAAGAACAGCAGTCGGGTTCCATCGTCAACCTGGCTTCAGTGGCCGGCCTGGTCGGATTTGCCGGACTGCCCGCCTACTGTGCCTCCAAGGGCGGCGTCATCCAGCTCACCCGGACGGCGGCCGTGGAATATGCCACCGCCGGCATCCGGGTCAATGCCGTCTGTCCCGGGGCGATCGATACGGAAATGATCCACCGCATCACGCACAATGACCCCGAGACCGAGAAAGCCTTTGACGCACTGCATCCGATGAACCGTATGGGTAGGGCCGAGGAAGTGGCGAACACAGTGGTGTGGCTGTCCCTGCCGGGCGCCTCGTTCATCACCGGTCAGGCGTTGGCCGTGGACGGAGGCATGGTGGCACGCTGAGCGGGAAACGCTGGCTCATGCGGCTCATGTGTCGGCGCCTTTCGACTCGGCCCGGGCCACGGAACGTTTGACGGCAATGAAACTGTCGGGCGTCACTGACACCGAGTCGATACCGCATTCCACCAGGAATGCCGCGAAATCCGGATGATCGCTGGGCGCCTGCCCGCACAACCCCACTCGGGTACCGGATTTCTCCGCCGCACCGATGACGTGCCGGATCATCCAGCGCACGGCGTCATCCTGCTCGTCGAACAGGGCCGCCAGCTCATCGGAATCCCGATCCACCCCCAGGGTGAGCTGGGTCAGGTCATTGGAACCGATGGAGAAGCCATCGAAGCGCTGTGCGAACTGGTCGGCCAACACCACATTGGATGGCAGCTCGCACATCATGTAGACCTGCAGGCCATTGACGCCCCGCTCCAGACCATGGTCACGCATCTCCGCCAGGACCCGATCGGCTTCCCGCACGGTGCGGCAGAACGGAATCATCACCACCACATTGCCGAACCCCATCGTTTCACGCAGTCTGCGGATGGCGCGGCATTCCAGCGCGAAACCCTCCCGGTAACGAGGTGAGTAGTACCGCGAAGCACCACGGAAACCCAGCATGGGGTTCTCTTCCTCGGGCTCGAACTGTGCGCCGCCGACCAGGTTGGCGTATTCATTGGTCTTGAAGTCGCTCATGCGGACAATGACCGGCGCCGGGTACAACACGGCCGCGATCCGACCCAGTCCCTGAGCCAGCTGATCCACGAAATAATCGGTACGATCACTGTAGCCCGCCGTCAGCCCGTCAATGCGCCGGCGCGTCGCCGCATCCTCGATCTCGTCGTAGCGCAGCAGCGCCATGGGATGAACACGGACATGATGGTTGATCACGAACTCCATCCGGGCCAGCCCCACGCCATCGGCCGGCAGTCGCCACCAGCGCAGCGCGGCCGCGGGATTGGCCAGGTTGAGCATGACCTGCGTGCGGGTCTTCGGCAACGTGGACGGATCCAGCACTTCTTCATGCAGCTCGGTGCGGCCTTCGTAGACGAAGCCCTGGTCGCCTTCCGCGCAGGACACGGTGACCTCCTGGCCCTCTTCCAGCACCCGGGTGGCATCTCCGGTGCCGACGATGGCCGGCAGACCCAGCTCGCGACTGACGATCGCCGCATGCGAGGTTCGACCACCGTGGTCGGTGACAATGGCGGCGGCACGCTTCATGATCGGCACCCAATCCGGGTCGGTATTGGCCGTGACCAGAACGGCACCGTCCACGAAGTCCGCTATGTCCGCCGCGCTGTCCAGCCGGCAGATGCGGCCCACCGCCGCGCCATCGCCGATACTCAAACCGGTGACCAGCCGGCGACCGTGCTCACCCAGGCGCACGCTGCGAAGCAGGCCATCGTGGCGCTGCGACTGTACGGTTTCCGGTCGTGCCTGAACGATAAACAGTTCACCGCTGACGCCATCCAGGGCCCACTCGATGTCCATGGCACAACCGTAATGTTTTTCGATCACACAGGCCCAGCGCGCCAGTTGCAGCACCGCGCTTTCGCTCAGCACATGGGTCTGTCGTTCCTCTTCACTGGTGTCGACCACCCGCGTGGTGTCCTCGCCTTCCGCGGCATCATAGATCATCTTGACGGTCTTGCTCCCCGGACGCTGCCCGATGATCGGCACCAGCTCCGGGGACGCCTCCAGCAGTGGCTTGAAGACCTGGTATTCATCCGGGTCGACCCGGCCCTGAACCACCATTTCCCCCAGTCCCCAGGCGGCGGTGATCATCACCACCGACTCGAAGCCGGTTTCGGTGTCGATGCTGAACATGACACCGGACGCTCCCAGGTCCGAACGCACCATCCGCTGGACACCCACGGACAGGGCCACCTTCAGGTGATCGAATCCGCGATTCTCGCGATAGCTGATGGCCCGATCCGTGAACAGCGAGGCATAGCAGCGCCGGCAGGCATCCAACAGGCCGCTCTCACCACGGATATTGAGGTAACTTTCCTGCTGTCCGGCGAAACTGGCATCGGGCAGGTCCTCGGCCGTGGCACTGGAGCGCACGGCCACATCCATGTCATCACGACCGGCTTCGCGGCACAGTTCCGCGTATGCCTCCCTGATGGCGCCGGCCGTCTCGTCCGGCCACTGTCCGCGCAGGAAGGCCGCGCGCAGCGCTGATCCGGTCTGTGACAATGTGGCCCGACCGGCGTGATATTGCTCGAAGGCGTCCCGGATCACAGGCTCCAGGCCATTGGCCTCGACATACCGCCAGTAGGCCTCGGAAGTGGTGGCGAAACCGGGCGGCACGCGTACGCCCCGGTCGCCCAGATGTCGGACCATTTCCCCCAGCGAGGCATTCTTCCCGCCCACGCTGGCCACGTCATCGCGGCCGATGCCGGAAAACGGGATTATGTGTGATAATGTCGCCATGACGCGTCTCCCTGACAGACCTCCTGTCGGATTGCTTCCCCCCGGGTTGTTGCGTCGACTATAGCACAGGCCGGCACCGGGTCAGCACCACCCCGGCACCGACTCACGGACAGCAAGGAGTGAATATGACATCTTCGGTCACCATCGGGCTGCGGATCGACAACGCGGTTCCTCATGGCAACAAAAGTGACACCGGGACAGTCATTGCG
>JBNJGU010000044.1:0-16213 GCA_051747985.1 Pseudomonadota bacterium
TGGCCACCAGCACCTTGCGTGGCCACGGCGCCCAGCAGGGCGAAGGGCACGGCACTGACCACGGCCAGTGGCAGTGTGACCCGCTCATACTGCGCGGCCAGGATCAGCAACACCATCAACAGTCCCAACGCGAAGGCCATGATGCCCGCGCCGGAGGCAGCGTCGAGCTGGTAGGCTTCGCCGATCCAGCCCAATGTCACATCGGCATCCTGTTGCACCCCGGCCACGACTTCCTCCATGGCGGTTTTGGCCTGGCCGGTGGTGTACCCGGGTGCCGGGTCGGCCATCAGCATGGCCGCGGAAAAGCCATTGAAGCGATTGAGCAGATCGGGACCGCTGCCACGCTCCAGTGTGACCAGTGAGCTGACCGGCACCATTTCGCCGGAGGTGCTGCGTACATACAGGTCGCCAAGGTCCTCCGCCTCGTCGCGGGCTTCACTGACCGGCACCATTTCGCCGGAGGTGCTGCGTACATACAGGTCGCCAAGGTCCTCCGCCTCGTCGCGGGCTTCACTGACCGCCTGGATGTTGACCTGCCACTGTCGTCCCTGGAAGCTGAAATCGTTGACATACTGCGAACCGAAGGTGCTCTGCATCACGGCGAAGATGTCGTCGATACGGACATCGAGTGCCCGGGCCTGCTCCCGGTCCACCTGGGCACGGTAACGCGGGATGTTGGTGTTCAGGGTGGAGTTGGTGTTGGCCAGCGCCGGGTGCTCATTGGCGGCGGCCACTACTCGATTGGCCAGTTGCTCCAGCTCCTCTGGTGGCGGATCGCCACGGGCCTGCAGGAACCCGGTCACGCCGCCGGTCAGCGACAGTCCCTGGATGGGTGGTGGCATGAAGGCCAGGATGTTGGCCTCGGGAATGTCGATTTCCATGATCCGCTCGACCACGGCCGAGGCGTGCTGGTCGGGACGCTGTCGTTCACTCCAGTCGGACAGGTTGATGAAGCCGGCCAGGCCATTGGTGCGCTGAGCCTGTGCCACCATGTCGAACCCGGCGAAGGATGAGAAATCCTGGATCTCGTCCATGGCCAGCAGCTCGCGGGTCAGTTCGTCCCGGACCGCCTCACTGCGTCCCAGCGAGGCGGTGGGTGGCAGCAACCCGACCGCCAGCGCCACGCCCTGGTCCTCGGCCGGTACCAGCCCGGTGGGCATGCGGGTCAGGCCGTAGACGGTCCCGGCGCTGATCACAAGAAACAGCAGCAGACTGATGACGGGGCGACGCAGCAGGATCCCGACCAGGCCCACGAAGCCGTTGGTGAGGGCGTCGAAGCCCCGGTTGAATGCCCGGAACGGGGCGCTGACCGTATGGGCCTGCTTGTCCAGCAACAGGGCGCACATCGCCGGGGTCAGCGTCAGCGCCACGACGCCCGACACCACCACGGACACGGCGATGGTCACGGCGAACTGGCGGTACAGCTCGCCGCTCATGCCGCCAAGGAACACCACCGGCGCGAACACGGCCACCAGCACCAGGGTCGATGAGATCACCGCGCCCGAGACCTGCTTCAGGGTTTCCACCGAGGCATCACGTGCGTTCAGCCCCCGCTCGCTCATCAGTCGTTCGACGTTCTCCATGATGATGATGGCATTGTCCACGACGATGCCGATGGCCAGCACCAGGCCGAACAGGGTCAGCATGTTGATGGAGAAACCCAGCATCTGCATGCCGGCGAAGGTACCGATCAGTGACACCGGAATGGCCACCACCGGGATCAGCGCGGCGCGCAGGTGCTGGAGAAAGACAAAGGTCACCAGCGCCACGAGTCCCACGGCGATCAACAAAGTACGCAGCACTTCCTGGACCGAGATGTCGACGAACTCGGTGGTGTCGAAGGCAATGTTGTACTCCATGCCCTGTGGGAAGCGACCCTCGATGTCCTCCAGCGCCGCCTGCACGTCCATGGCGGTCTGCAATGCATTGGCGCCCGGCTGCAGATAGATGCCCAGTGGCACGGAGGGCTCGCCGTTGAAGGTGGCGGAGAACTCGTAGTTGTTCGAACCCAGTTCCACCCGGCCGACATCGGACAGGCGCAGTGTGCCGCCTTCCCCGTCGGCGCGCAGGATGATCTGTTCAAAGGCCTCGGGCGAAGACAGCTGGCCATCGGTGGTGATGCTGAGCGTGAAAGCCTGGTCCTCCGGCGCCGGCTCCACGCCGATCCGGCCGGCTGCGAATTGGCTGTTCTGCTCACGGATGGCGGCCGCCACGTCTGCGGGCGTCAGGTCGAAGCGGGCCAGGCGGTCGGGCTCCAGCCAGACGCGCATCGAATAGTCCTGGGCGTTGAACAGGGAGGCGTCGCCGACGCCCGGCACGCGGACCAGCTCGTCGAGCACGTTGAGCAGGGCATAGTTGCCGACGAACAGCGGATCGTGCTCGGGATTCTCGGAGGTCAGCGCCACGATCATCAGGATGTTGGTGGACTGGGCCTGGACCTGCACGCCTTGGGTGCGGACACTCTGCGGCAGACGGGGCATGGCCGCCTGGACCCGGTTGTTGACGTTGATCGCGGCCTGGTCCGGGTCGGTGCCCATGGCGAAGGAGACGGTCAACATCAGGAAGCCGGCGTCGGTGTTGGTGGACTGCATGTAGATCATGTCGTCCACGCCATTGATCTGCTGCTCCAGCGGGGCGGCCACCGACTCGGCCAGCACATCGGCGCTGGCGCCCGGGTAGTTGGCCTGGACGACCACCTGTGGCGGTACAACGTTGGGGTACAGTTCGACCGGCAGCACGCGCAGCGCCGCGAACCCGAACAGGACGATGACAATGGAAATGACGGAGGCGGCGATCGGCCGGTCCACGAACAGTCGCAACATGATCAGCTGCCTCCCGACTGTTCCGGGCGCGGACGGATCTCGCCGCCGTCCCGCAGCATCACGTGGCCATTGGTGATCAGAGGATCACCCTCTGCGATGCCATCCAGGATGATCTGGTGGCCGTCGATGACCGGTCCCGGCGTCACGATGACACTGCGTGCCGTTGACCCGTCCCGCAGAAAGACCCGGGGACCCTCGGGGCCCTGGCTCAGCGCGGTCGGCTCGATCACCGCTACATCCCGGTACTCGTCCAGGGCAAGGCGTATGCGCAGGATCCGCCCGGGCAGCAGACGGCTGTCCGCATTGGGGAATGTGGCCCGCATGGCCAGGGTATTGGTGTCGGGGTCGATGGTGCTGTCCATGAACTCCACGGTGCCGGGCCGTGCATACTCGCTGCCATCCGGCAGGATGGCGGTGACGGTGATGGCGTCATCTCCGCCGTGGTGCCGGCGGGCCCGGTCGGCCTCATTGGCCGGTACGGAGAAGTGGATGCGGACCGGGTCCAGTTGAGTGATGTCGGTCAACAGATCGCCGTAGCCCAGCAGCGTGCCTTCGGAAACGGCTTCCTGTCCGGTGACGCCACGGATCGGGGCGACCACCTCGCTGTATTCCAGGTTGAGCTCGGCTTCGTCCACCGCGGCCCGGGCCGCGGCCATACCGGCTTCAGCCAGTTGTACCGCGGTGTCGGCCCGGTCCCGCTCGCGTTCACTGACGGCATTGCGTTCATACAGGCGGTCGATCCGCTGCCATTCGCGCTCCGCCTGTTCCAGGTTGGCCCGTGCGTTGGCGGCGTTGGCCCGGGCGTTGTCCAGCGCGATCTGTAACGGCCGCTGATCGATCCGGAACAGCGGGTCTCCGGCTTCCACGGATTCGCCTTCCTCGTAGAGTCGTTCCTCGAGAATGCCCTCGACGCGGGCGCGTACCTCGATTGTGCGGAACCCCGAGACCCGGCCGGTGTACTCTCGGGTCAGACTGAGGCTCTCGGTGGTCACGGGCGTGACCGTCACCACGGCTGGCGGCTGTTCACCACGACCCTGTTGTGCCCCGGGTCCATCACCGCCGCAGGCGCCGAGCAGCAATGCCAGAAGCAAGAGAGGAACCGTCGGTGCGTTACTGCGTTTCATGGATGACTCCGTGGAGGAATGTGTTGATGATGTCTTCGGAATGGGCGGACAGCCGGTCTGTCTTGCTGCCCAGCCGGTTGCTCATGACCGCGCCGTACAGCAGGAAGCCGAGTATTTCCATGGCGTGCTCCGGCTCCATGGTCAGCCCGCGGTGTCGGGAGGCCAGCTGGTCACCCAGCGCGGCAAACATGTCCACCCAGTCGGGTTGGTACTGCTCCGACCGGACGAAATACAGGGGTTTGTCGGCGGTGCTGAATTCGGCCCGCTCCTGGACGAACAGCTCGATGGTCTCGGGATGCTCATCAAAGAAGACCAGGTAGGCGTGCACGGTCGACTTCAATGCATCCAGCGGGTTGTCGTGCCGGTCCCGCGCGCTTTCGACAAACTCCGCCAACCGATCCAGGTTCTGTTCCAGTGCTGCCAGGAACAGCTCCCGCTTGGTGGGAAAATGACGGTAGACCGTGCCCTTGCCGACACCGGCCAGGTCCGCCACTTCCTGCATGTCGGTCTGCCGGTAGCCATTACTGGCGAATACCCTGGCGGCGGCGGACAGGATTTCCCGTCTTCGGACTTCGGGCGGCTTGTGCACGCGACGCCGGGATTCGCCGCAGGCCGCGGTCGAGTCTCTGTTCGTGTTCATAGGGTTCCATTGCTTGCGGAGAGAGTGTCCGGGAGGTGTGATTATTATCGGACGGACTCGTCAGTCCGATAATTCTACGAAGCCGGGACCGGGCTGTCAAACCGGCATTCACAGGCTTTTGTGGACAGAATGGGCATGTCGATGCGATCCTTGTCCTTTTACTGGGGTATTCGAGGACGCATTGTGGTCAAGACAGCGACAGAAGAGCGCATCAAGCGCCTGAAAAGTCATCTTGAGCAGGAAAATCCCGCGCTCGCACAGGCTGTGGAGTATTTTCAGGAACTGGACAAAATCGCCCGGAAGCTGGGGTTTCTGCACGAGGATGAATCCTATGCGACACAGATCTCCTGGTGGCCGGTGATCGCGGTGCTGGGAACTTTCTCGGCGGGCAAGTCCACCTTCCTGAATGAATACGTGGGTGTGCCGCTGCAGCGCACCGGCAACCAGGCGGTGGATGACAAATTCACGGTGCTCTGTTTCAGCGCGGACTCCGAACCCCGACAATTGCCGGGACTGGCACTGGACAGCGATCCGCGGTTTCCGTTCTACCAGATCAGTGACCAGATCGAGCAGGATGCCGATGGCGACGGCAAGCGCATTGATTCCTACCTGCAGTTGAAGACCTGCAACTCGGAAGCGCTGCGTGGCAAGATCTTCATTGATTCACCAGGGTTTGACGCGGATCAGCAGCGCAGTTCCACGCTGCTGATCACGGACCACATCATCGGCCTGTCGGATCTGGTACTGGTGTTCTTCGATGCCCGGCATCCGGAGCCGGGGGCCATGATGGACACACTGGAACACCTGGTTTCCAGGACCATCAGTCGCGCGGACAGCGACAAGTTCCTCTATATCCTCAATCAGATCGACAACACGGCCCGGGAGGACAATCCGGAAGAGGTGGTGGCGGCCTGGCAGCGGGGTCTGGCACAGTCCGGGCTGACCGCGGGCCGTTTCTACCGTACCTACGCGGAGAGTGCCGCGGTGCCGTTCGAGGACGAGCAGCAGCATGCCCGGATGAAATCCAAGCGCGACGAGGACATGGGTGAAATACGTCGTCGCATCGAGCAGCTCAATGTGGACCGGGCATACCGGATCACCGGTCTGCTTGAATACAGCGGTAAGCATCTGCGCGACGTGCTGGTGCCGAAACTGATCGAGGCACGTGACCTGTGGATGAAGCGCACGCGCTGGTTCAGCGGACTCGTGTTTGGTGGCGCCATTGCCGTGTTCCTGTACTGGAGCATCGTGGCCGGAGCCTGGGACGGTCTGGTATTCCGTCCGCTGACCACGTTGAATCCGATTTTTCAGTTGCTGGCGGCGGGTGGACTGGTCGCTCTGGGCGTGATGATTCATTCACGGTTGCGTCGTCTGGCCGGTCGCAGTGTGCTTCGACGCCTGCAGCGTGACGACAGTCTCGGTGATGACCGTGAACCATTGGCTCGTGCCTTCGAGGCCAATCTGGCTTCCATGTGGCCCTCCTTCATGCCGGGGAACATCCATGGCTGGTCGGCCCGGGTCCAGAAGAAGCTGGACAAGCTGATCGGTGAATCCGACGTGCTGATCCAGAAGCTGAACGATCAGTTTGCCAGGCCTTCTGGTAATCAGGACGAGTCCGGGGACTGAGCAGGCAGCCCGGTTACCCGATCCCGGGCGTTTTTTTATCGGCACGGTGCCGCGGCATAATGTCGCCGTGGCACCGTGCCGCATTGCGTTTCGCGTTTCTGCCCCTATCATTGACGATGACTTCATTCCCGGGTGCAGTCAGCTGGGTCGGGTCAACGGGCCGGAGCGTACGCTCCGGATGAAAGCCATACAGGTTCGGTGCGAGGATCGGAGATGACCAGACAAAGCCAATGGGTGAAACGAGGTTCGGGAGCGTTTTTGCTGAGTGCAGTGACAGTATCGTTATCCGCCTGTCAGCCGTCATCGGGTGACGTGGATGTCGCTGCGCTGGACGAGCGTGCCAGCGAGATTGCCAGCGCGTTCGTCAATACATTGCAGCCCACGCTGCAACAGGCCATGGCCTCGGGCGGACCGGTCGAGGCCATTGATGTGTGCGCGGAGCAGGCACCACGGATCGCGGCCGATCTGGCCAGTGACAGCGGCTGGGAGGTATCCCGTGTCAGCCTGAGGCCACGAAACGTGACATCGGCCACGCCGGACGACTGGGAGCGTTCGGTACTGGAGCAGTTTGATCAACGCCAGCAAGAGGGAGAACCGGGGGGCGGGATACGTACCTCCGAAGTCGTGAATGGCACCTTCCGCTACATGCAGGCCCAGCCTGCCGGCCCCCTCTGTCTGACCTGCCACGGAGATTCGATCAGCGAGGATGTGCGATCCGCTCTGGCCGAGCATTATCCGGAGGACATGGCCACCGGCTACAGCGCGGGGGAAATACGGGGCGCGATCAGCCTTGGCAAGCCCCTGTGACGACGCGATCGGCGCTCAGTTGAGCCGGCCGGTGCGCAGACCTGCAATCTCCGACGGGGTCGCCTTCAGGGCATGTGCGACCCGGTCGAAGTAATCGATCTCGAATTCGCGCATGTGATTGTCGCTGTTGAGTACCCGGATCAGTGATTGCAGGATCAGTATGCGATCCTCGTCATCCAGCTTGCGGGTGGCGCGGGTCAGATAGCGATCCAGCGAGATGCGCTCGAAAATCTCTGAATTGGCCGCCGTGTGAATATCGCCCTGGCTGAGCGTCTCACCCGTCACCTCCTTGAGGATGTTCTGTACGATATCCAGTTCATCCGGATCGATATTCTTGTCCGCACTGGTGGCGCGGGCAAGGACCATCAGCAGTACTTCCTTCAGCAGTTGTTTCTGGTTGGCATCGGAGCCGCTGCTGCGGAACAGATTGGTCACGGACTCGAAATTGATCAGACTCATTCTTGTTGTATCCTCGGCGGTGGTTGGAATGTTGCCCGTGGGCAGTATAACAACGGCTACTGAAAAGCCAAGCCTGACTCCTGTATTGGCCCAACAGTTCGGAGTAAGAAAACAGAAGGCCCACGCCGGGCGGAACCGGCGCGGGCCTTCTGTTTTATTGCACATCCCACCGGGAGCCTGGGTCAGTACCCGACCACTGCGCTGTCGCCCGAGCGGGAATCGGCGCCGCCAAGATACAGTCCGGAATCACGGCTGTGATAGACGCCCATGGCCGAGCCCTGGCTGCCGCGGCGGCGTAGCTCGTGTCCTTTTTCCTCGTACAGACGGATGGTGTCCGGAGAGAACCCGCGATTCTCGAAGCTGGTCACATCCGGCAGCCACTGATGGTGAATACGCGGTGCCTCGATGGCCTCGGCCACATTCATGCCGTGGTCGATGACATTCAGGATCACCTGCATGGTGGTATTGATGATCGTGCGCCCGCCCGGGCTGCCGATCGCCATCAGCGGCTTTCCATCCAGGGCCACGATGGTCGGGCTCATGCTGGACAGCATGCGTTTTTCGGGAGCGATCAGGTTGGGTGGGGTGCCGATGCGGCCGAACTCGTTGGTGTCTCCCGGGTAGGGGTTGAAGTCGCCCATCTCGTTGTTCAGCAGGTAACCACCACCTTCGGCCACGATGCGAGAGCCATAACTCTGCTCCAGCGTGTAGGTGACCGAAACCATGTTGCCTTCCTCGTCCACCACCGAGTAGTGCGTGGTGTCTTCGCTTTCATAACGGTTGGCGAAATCCGTCGGCTCGCTCTCGGACGCCTGGTCCATGTCGATGCTGGCTCGCAGCGTGGCCGCGTACTCCTTGCTCAGCAGGCGATCGAGCGGCATGTCCGGATTGAAATCGGAATCACCCAGGTGCTCGGCGCGGTTGGCGTAGGCGCGGCGCATGGCCTCTGTCAGCACATGCAGGTAGTCGGCGGAGTTGTGCCCCATTTGCGCCAGATCGAAGCCTTCCAGGATATTGAACATCTGCGCCATGGTCACGCCACCGGAGCTCGGCGGCGGCATGCCGATGATCTCGTGTCCACGGTAGGTGGAGCGGATCGGCTCGCGCTCGATGGCTTCGTACCGTGCCAGGTCTTCCTCGGTGATGATGCCGCCGTTCTCTTCCATGAACCGCGCCAGGCGCTGTGCGTTCTCGCCACGGTAGAACCCGTCTCGACCATGATCACGGATCAGCGTGAGGGTGTTGGCCAGGTCGGGCTGGAACCAGATGTCTCCCGGCCGGTAGGGGGAGCCATCCTGCTTCAGAAAGACCTCACCGGAGGACGGATACTCTTCCCAATAGGACTGGTTGCGCTGGAAGCCATTGTACATCGCCCAGGTGATGGGAATGCCGTCGCGGGCCAGATCGATGGCCGGCTGGACCAGTGCGGCCCACGGCAGTCGGCCCAGTTCCTGGTGGGCCTTGTACATGCCGGCGACGGTGCCGGGAACGCCGACCGACAACAGCGAACGATGGTTGTTCTCCACCTCGCCATTCTCATTGATATACATGCGCTCATTGGCGGCCAGCGGCGCTTTTTCGCGGAAATCGAAGGTGGTCGCGTGGCCGTCCTCGCCATGGTAGACCATGAACCCGCCACCACCGATGTTGCCGGCGGACGGCCAGGTGACGGCAAGGGCGAAGGCCGTGGCCACGGCGGCATCCACCGCGTTGCCGCCCTGCTCCATGATGTCGGAGCCCACGTCGGAAGCCAGTCGCGAGGTGCTGGACACGACGCCATTCTCGGCGCGCAGCGGTGTTCTGCCCGGATCGGCGTACAGAGAGGGAGTGGTCAGGGTGAGCGCTGCCGCCAGTGCAATGGCCAGCCAGCGTGTTACTGGGTGATATCTCATGCGGTATTCCTTCTGCGTTTCCATGGGTCGTTATTGCAGATACTCTACTGCTTTTCTTCTCTTTTGCGTATGGTCGGCTATCGGGTCTGGATCCTGCCGGGGACTGCGATAGCCTGTATCGCATTGACAGGCCGGGTCACCCCCCGGGTCAATGTTTCTGTACTCCTGCTTCTTCCCGCAGTCGCTGCACATACAGTGCACGCAGTCGCCGCGTCACCGGCCCCGGCGTTGCGTCCCCCACTGGCTGGCCATCCACCGATACCACGGGAAGCACCAGGGTGCTGGCGCTGCTCAGAAAGGCCTCGTCCGCCGCGATCGCTTCCTCGATGGTGAATGCGCGCTCAGTCAGGCCGAGATTCTCGCGGGCGGCGATCTCCAGGATCACCCTGCGCCGGATTCCCGGCAGAATGTCGCTGGTCAGGGCGCGTGTGACGATGGTGTTGTCCTTGACGATGAAGGCCGATGACGACACGCCCTCGGTGACATGGCCGGCCTCCACCATCCAGCCCTCCTGGGCATCCTGGCTCATGGCCGCCTGCTTGGCCATGCACTGCGCCAGCATGTTCACCGACTTGATATCACGCCGTTTCCAGCGCAGATCCGGTACGGACACCACGGCCACGCCGGTCCCGGCCGCCGGGTTGTCGATCAGCGCCTTGCTGTTGGCAAAGGCCACCAGGGTCGGTCGTGTATTGTCCGGAAAGGCAAAGTCCCGTGGCGCCACGCCCCGCGTCACCTGTGAATAGACGATGCCTTCCCGGACCCCGTTGCGTTCAATCAGTGATTCCTGCATGGCGATGTACTCGTCCCGGCTGCACGGCCAGTCCATCTCCACCTCGCGCAGGCTGCGCTCCAGGCGCGACAGGGCATGATCCCGGTCGACCAGCCGCCCGTTGATGACGGGAATGACCTCGTAGACACCGTCGCCGAACAGGAAGCCGCGATCGAACACGGATACGCGCGCTTCCTGTTCGGGAACGAATGCACCATTGACGTATACGATCTGGTTCAATGCCTCTGACCTCATGCTGGCGCGCTCTGCTGAAAACGCAGTGTACCATCGGCGCATCGATCGGGGTATGGAATGGGCCGGTTGCGGTGACCATTCCGCATGATGTATGTTGCCCGTGTCTCCAGCACTTGCCCGCGTCTACGTCCCAGAGCCGTCAGGAACCCTTCCGGATGTCCGTCCAGTCTGTTCGTCATCATGAGGATCTGAATCGATGAAGTTCACCGTAGGCTGTGATCTCGGTTATCACGTGCCCGAACGGTGTACGTTCGTTTTCAGTGTGGCCGCCGAGCACGGTGGCACTCAGCAGGTGATTTCGGAGGAGTGGCTCGCCCGGCCACCGGAAGCCGCCGAGTGGTTCTTGATGCCCGATACGGGGAATCGATGCCTGCGCCTGGAAAGCGGTCCGGGGACGCTCCGGTTGCGTTATCGGGCGACCGTCGATACAGCTCCTTCTCTGGTGGTTCCCACGGACGTGTACGCCGCCCGGGTAGGGCAGTTGCCACCCGCGGTGTTGCCGTATCTGCTACCGAGCCGCTATTGCCCCTCCGACCAGTTGCTGGACTTCGCCGGGGCGCGGTTCGGTTACAGTGAGCCGGGTTATCCCCTGGCGGTGGCGATCCGTGACTGGGTCAGTCAGTCGGTGACGTATCTTGCCGATACCAGTACCAGTGTCACCACGGCACTGGATACCCTGCATGCCGGCGCCGGGGTGTGCCGTGATTTTGCCCATCTGGGCATTGCCCTCTGCCGTGCCGTCAATCTGCCCGCGCGATTCGTCAGTGCCTACGCCTGCGGCCTGAAGCCGCAGGATTTCCATGCCATGTACGAAGTCTGGCTGGGGGATCGCTGGTACCTGTTCGATCCCACGGGGCATGCCCGCCTGCCCGCGGTGGTGCGTATCGGCAAGGGCCGGGATGCGGCCGATGTGGCCTTTGCCAACATTCTCGGGCCGGCGGAGATGACGGAGATGGAGGTTTTCATCCAGCCCGACGCAGCCATCCGTATACCGGAAGTGGACTCCCTGGCGGTGTCCGGCGCGGACTGCGCGGAAACCCTGCCGGCGCCAGTGGCATGAAAAGGAGCTGTTGTCAGTGACCATCTGGGTGGACGCGGACGCCTGTCCGAATGTGATCAAGACCGTGCTGTTCCGGGCGGCCGAGCGCACCGGCATCGTCGTGACCCTGGTGGCCAACCAGCCCCTGAGTGTGCCCCGCCACCCGAACATACGCACCATGGTGGTCAGCTCCGGGTTTGACGAGGCCGACAACGAGATCGTGCGCCGTGCCGGACCCGGGGATCTGGCGGTCACCGCCGACATTCCGCTGGCGGCCGAGCTGCTGGACAAGGGCGCCGAGGTCATCAGTCCCCGTGGCGAGGTCTACACGGCGGGAACCATCCGCTCCCGACTCAACATGCGGGATTTCATGGAGACGCTGCGCAGTAGCGGCATCCAGTCCGGTGGCCCGCCCTCACTGACCGAGACCGACAAGCGCAATTTCGCCAATGCGCTGGACCGGTATCTGGCGCGTTCCCGGGCGGCGCGCTGAGAGGGGGTTGGGGGCCGTACGGGACTGACGACGGGCCCGGTTTCGTGCATACTGAAAGGCCCTTATACTGAGATCGAGAAGGAACCCTGCCATGGACATGACAATGATCATCGTTCTGGTCATCGTTGCGGTGCTGGTTCTCTATACCATCGCGGTCTACAACCGCCTGGTCAGCCTGCGCAACCGATACCAGAACGCCTTTGCCCAGATCGAGGTGCAGCTCAAGCGCCGCTACGATCTGATTCCCAATCTGGTCGAGACCGCCAAGGGCTACCTCAGTCACGAGCGGGAAACCCTGCAGGCGGTGACCGAGGCCCGCAACGCGGCCGCCGGAGGACTGGAGAACGCCGCCGCCCATCCGGGTGAGCCGGGCGCCATGAAGGACCTGGCCGCGAAAGAGGGTGCACTGTCTTCCGCACTGGGTCGCCTGAATGTGGTCATGGAAGCCTATCCCGACCTGAAGGCCAGTCAGAACATGATGCAGCTCAGCGAAGAGCTGACATCCACCGAGAACAAGGTGGCATTCTCCCGGCAGGCCTACAACGATCAGGTCATGACCTACAATACCTACCGCCAGTCCTTCCCGACGATCGCGGTGGCCGGCCTGTTCGGGCATGGCGAGGATGCTGCCCTGCTGGAGTTCGAGGATAGCGAGGAAATCCAGCAGGCGCCTGACGTCTCATTCTGATCGGGGTGCTATCATGGATTTTTTCGAATCCCAGGAAGTGGCGCGCCGCAATACGCTGAAGCTGGTCGTCCTGTTCCTGCTGGCCATCGTCAGCCTGGTGGCCATCACCAACCTGCTGGTCATGCTGACCCTCGGGTTCATGCAGGCGGACCCCGCCAGCGGCTCGCCGATGGCGGCCGGATCGACTGATCTTTTACAGCGTCTGGACTGGCGGGCCTTTGCCTGGATCAGTCTGGCCGTGGTGGGTGTCGTGGCACTGGGAAGTCTGTACAAGATCTCCACTCTGTCCGGCGGTGGCGCCAAAGTGGCCGAGATGATGCAGGCCCGGCTGCTGGTCGATGGCAATAACGATCCGGACGAAAAGAAAGTGCTGAACGTGGTCGAGGAGATGGCCATTGCCTCCGGCACTCCGGTGCCTCCCGTCTACGTCATGGAAGAGGATGCCATCAATGCCTTCGCTGCCGGCTTTTCTCCGTCCGATGCGGTGATCGGTGTGACCCGTGGCGCCATCCGCAAGCTCTCGCGCGATGAACTGCAGGGTGTGATCGCCCATGAGTTCAGTCATATCCTGCATGGCGACATGCGGCTCAACATCCGGCTGATCGGCATCCTTTACGGCATCATGGTGCTGGGTCTGATGGGTTACTACGTGATGCGCAGTGCCGCTTTCTCCCGGCGTTCCCGCAATGGCGGGCAGATCATCTTTCTGGGGCTGGGACTGGTGGTGATCGGTTTCGCTGGCACCTTCTTCGGCAACCTGATCAAATCCGCGGTCAGTCGCCAGCGTGAGTACCTGGCGGATGCCTCGGCGGTGCAATACACGAGGAATCCCCGGGGCATCGCGGGTGCGCTGAAGCGTATCGGTGGCGATGCGAAGGGGTCGGTGCTGGAAAACCCGGGCGCCTCGGAAATCAGTCATGCCCTGTTCGGCAACGGCGTAAAGAAGGGGTTCAACGCCCTGTTCGCCACCCATCCGCCGCTGGAAAAGAGGATACAGCGCCTGCAGCCGGACTGGGACGGATCCTTTGAGGTCGCCGAGCCCCGGGAGCCGACCGCGACCGAGCCGCCTGCCGGCGGGGCCACGGGCGGCGGCGATCAGCGCCGCGAGATCACGCTGGCGATACTGGCCGGAGCCGCCATGGGGCGGGTTGGCAATCCGGGGCCGGACGAGATCACCCATGCCAGGGCGCTGCATGAGAGTCTGCCGCCGCGGTTGCTGCAGGCGGCCCATCAGCCCTGGGCGGCCAGGGCGCTGATCTACCGCCTGCAACTGTCCGGAGACGAGGAGGTGCGACGCACCCAGTTGCTGCACCTGCACCGCAAGGCGGACCGTGGAGTCCATGACGAGGTGCTGGCGCAATTGCGGATCGATGCGCCGTCACCCGAGCAACGCCTGGCCCTGGTGCATGTGGCCCTGTCGGCCCTGCGGCAGCTGTCGCCGGAGCAGTACAGGCTGTTCCGCGACAATCTGCAGGTGCTGGAGTCGCTGGCCATCGATGGAGATCTGTCCCGGTGGGCCGTACAGCGGATCGTGGTTCATGAACTGGATGCCGTATTCGAGCGACGGACGCAGCGGGGTGGCGGTCGGTTGGCGCTTGGCGCCGTCAGGGACGAACTGACCGTCCTGCTGTCCTGGCTGGCGCATGCGGGTGGCTCGGACCGGACGGCCGATGCGGCGTTCGAGGAGGCCGTGAAGGGACTGGAGCTGGAAGCCCTGACCCGGTTGCCGGTGGAGCGGCTTTCGCTGGAGCAACTGGACGAGGCCGTCGAGAAGCTGGCCCGGCTCAAGCCGCTGATCAAGCCCCGGCTGCTCAAGGCCTGCGCCGCCGGTATTGCCGCGGATGGCGTGGCCACGGCCGAGGAGCAGGCGCTGCTGCGGGCGTTGTCGGAACTGATCGACTGCCCCATGCCACCGCTGGATGTGACGATCACCTCGCCACGGGCTTGACAATCCGTCAGCGCCGGTACATGTTCTGGCGCTGTTCCGTCGACCGGGGGCGCACCCGGTCGACGCTTCGTCCATCACAGTCACAGGAGCCTCCATGTCGACATTGCCACCGGTGCTGCGGGATCTGCCTTTTCCTGTCATTGGCGCCCCCTTGTTCATCATCAGCAATCCGAAACTGGTCATCGCCCAGTGCAAGGCCGGCATCGTCGGTGCGATGCCGGCACTGAACGCCCGCCCGGCCGAGCAGCTGGATGACTGGCTGGCGGAGATCACCGAGGAGCTGGAGGCGCACAACAGGGCCCATCCGGACAACCCGGCCGCACCGTTCGCCATCAACCAGATCGTGCACCGCAGCAATGACCGACTGGAACACGACATGGCTCTGTGCGAAAAATATCGTGTGCCGATTGTCATCTCCAGCCTGGGTGCCCGCGAGGAGGTCAACCAGGCGGTTCACGGCTGGGGTGGTGTGGTCCTGCATGATGTGATCAACAACTTCTTTGCGCACAAGGCCATCGACAAGGGCGCGGATGGCCTGATCTGTGTCGCCGCCGGTGCCGGTGGGCATGCCAGTGATAAAAGCCCGTTCGCGCTGATCCAGGAAGCCCGCGAGTGGTTCGATGGCCCGGTCGCGCTGTCCGGCGCCATGGCCACCGGTGGGGCGGTGCTGGCGGCGCGCGCCATGGGCGCCGATTTTGCCTATATCGGCTCCGCTTTCATCGCCACCGAGGAGGCCCGGGCCGCGGAGGCCTACAAGCAGATGATCGTGGACGGCAACTCCGACGACATTGTCTACACCAACCTGTTCACCGGGGTGCACGGCAACTACCTGCGTGGCAGCATCAGCGCGGCCGGGCTGGACCCGGATGATCTGCCGGAAAGTGATCCCAGCAAGATGGACTTTGGTGGCGGCGACAGCAAGAAGGCCTGGAAGGATATCTGGGGCAGCGGCCAGGGCATAGGGTCGGTGCGCGAGATCGTTCCGGCTGCCGAGCGTGTGGCGCAGCTGTGGCGGGAGTATGACGAGGCCGTCGCGCGGCTGTGCCGATGAATGCGGCGCCACGGCGTAACGGTCCGTATTGAGACGCGTCTCACAGAATCCGTCACGACCAACGCCGCATCACAGAAAGTACGAGGCTGAGCATGGAGTCCATCTATTACGTGTTGTGCTGGCATTGCCACCGTCGCTGCAAGCACTGTTATGAAAGCCGGTTTCATCCCTACGTCCGGGACGAGTTGGAGGCGGTGGTCTCCGAGGCGGAACGGAACGCACCCCGTATCGTGGACCATCTGCCGGAACGGATGACCTATCTGGACCGGAATGAGGTGGATGAGCACGGGCAGTATGTGGAGAAGACCGGGCGGATCATCCTGTCCGGTGGTGAGGTGCTGACCGACCCGGTGCGTGAACGGATCCTGTATCCGACCCTGGAGCGTCTCAACGAGCGCTACCGTGACAATGGTGGCGTGCAGCTGGTGATCCAGACCACCGGCGATCTCTTGACCGAGAAAATCATTGACGAATTGCTGGCGCGGCGGGTGTGGATGATCTCCATTGCCGGTATGGACGACTATCATGTGGGCATGGAGGGCAGCAGACGGGAGCCGCTGCAGGACCGTCTTACCCGATGGCTGGAAGCGGCGGGCG
>JBNJGU010000045.1:0-16070 GCA_051747985.1 Pseudomonadota bacterium
TTCCATTTCCAGCGCCTTGCGGAAACTCTTCTCGAGATAACGCAGATAACTGCCGGGCACCTTGTCGGTCTGCTTGCCGTGAATCACGATGATCGGCGGATTATGGCCTCCGGCGTGGGCATAGCGAAGCTTGATGCGGCGGCCATTGATCATCGGCGGCTCATGATCCTCGACGATCATCTGCAGCAGTTTCGTCAACTGATTGGTGCCCATCTCGCGGCGCGCCGACTCCCAGGCGGTCTCCACGGAGCGATACAGATCTCCGACACCGGTGCCATGCAATGCGGAAATGAAGT
The DNA here is from genome assembly GCA_051747985.1 of Pseudomonadota bacterium. Taxonomy (GTDB): domain Bacteria; phylum Pseudomonadota; class Gammaproteobacteria; order Pseudomonadales; family Pseudohongiellaceae; genus PWQG01. The sequence goes on from JBNJGU010000045.1 coordinate 297, forward strand.
GGATTCTGGCGAAATCGGCGAACCCCAGGCGGCGCCTGATCTCCTGCTTGATGCGCTCCTTCTGCTCCAGGTCCATGCCATCCCACTTGTTCAGGGCGATGACCACCGAGCGTCCTGCATCAAGCACGTAGCCCAGCAGGTGCAGATCCTGTTCGACGATGCCAGTCCTGGCATCGATCACCAGAATCACCACGTTGGCTTCCTGTATGGACTGCAGTGACTTGACCACGGAGAATTTCTCCACCGTTTCCCGCGTGCGGCCCCGCTTGCGGATGCCCGCCGTGTCGATCAGTGTATAGCGCTGCCCCCGGCGTTCGAAAGGGATGCGGACGCTGTCCCGGGTGGTACCGGGCTGATCATAGACCACCACACGCTCCTCTCCCAGCATGCGGTTGACCAGCGTGGATTTGCCGACATTCGGCCGGCCGGAAATGGCAATACAGATGCCGCGTTCGGCCCGCTCGGCATCCGTTTCTTCCTCGGGTTCCGGAAATCCCTCAAGCACGTGATCGATCAGCTGGCGAATGCCACGGCCCTGACTGGCGGAGATGGCGAACAGTTCACCCACCCCCAGGCCGTAGAACTCGGCGGTGGCCACATGCTCATCCTGCCCATCGACCTTGTTGACCACGATGATCACCGGTTTACGTGAGCGGCGCAGGTGATCGAGAATCTCGGCATCGCCGGGTGTCAGGCCGGAGCGGCCATCCACCATCAGCAGAACGACGTCCGCCTCTTCCATGGCCAACCGGGACTGGGAGGCCATTTCGTCATCAATGCCTTCCTCTTCACCGGACAGACCACCGGTATCAATCACGATATACGGACGATCACCGATCACACCCTCGCCATACTGGCGATCACGCGTCAGCCCGGGGAGATTGGCCACCAGCGCATCACGACTGCGCGTCAATCGATTGAACAGGGTGGACTTGCCTACATTGGGTCGGCCCACCAGCGCGATGACAGGCTTCATTGGTTGATTCGCAGGGCACGCAACCGGCCACTGTTACCGTACACATACAACACACCACCCTGCGCGACAATCGGAGCGCGAATACCGTCCCGGTCAACGCGGGTCCGGCCCGCCATGTCGCCATCGACCTGCGACAGCACGTGCACATAGCCCTCGAAATCACCCACTGCGAGGTAATTGCCGGTGCTGGCGGGCGCCGACAGCTGGCGTAGTCTCAGATCATCATTCTCCCAGACGCGCTCTACATTGTTACGCCCCATGGCGATGACATGACTGAAATCATTGACGTAGTAGATGTTGCCCAGGCCCGTGGCCAGCCCCAGATAGCTGGAAGCCTCCTCGCCCCAGACCACCTGGCCGCTGCGGGAATCCAGCCCCATCACGTTACCCTGGTAGCTGGCCGCATAGACGATGCCGCCATTGAGCAGCAGGTTGCCGTCAATGTCGATGACCCGTTCCAGGTCGTAGCGTCCCTGTGGTACCGCCACGCGCTCTTCCCATTGCAACAGACCGTTGCCGGCATTGATGGCGGCCAGCATGCCGTTGGCGAAACCGGCCATGACGATATTGCCATTGATCACGGGGCTGCTGGTGCCACGCAATGTCAGGGCCGGCACGCTGTTCTCGTAAATCCAGCGCTGTTGCCCGGAAGCCGCTTCCAGCGCAATCAGCTTGCCGTCCACCGTCTGCACGGCCACGATGTCGCCATCGGTCCGCGGAGCCGACTGCACTTCACTGCTGACCCGGGCACTCCACAACTCGCTGCCATCCTCCTGGGAGAGGGCGAACACCCGTGCGTCACGGGTGCCGAACAGGACCATGCCCCGGGAGGCGCCCACTCCGCCACTGATCCGCTGATCGGTGCGCTGACGCCAGCGCACATCGCCCGATTCCCGATCCACGGCAACCACCGTGCCATCAGCGGCGGCCGCGTACACGGTATCGCCATCCAGCGCCGGCGCGATGCGGTTGAACAGAGAACCCTGACCATTGCCTACACGTGTCGTCCACAGCGTCTCCAGCTCCACTTCGTGCTCGAAGTCGACCAGCTCACGGGGTTGTTCGGACTCGTCGCTGGAAAAGATCCCGCATCCGGTCAACATCGTCAACAAGAGGGCGGGCCACACGGTCATTCGGTACATCATGGACAGACTCATCAGGACCCGGAGGCCAGTTGGTTGATCTTCATTTCCAGGAAGGGACTGCCCTGCCCGCTTTCCGCGGCAGCGCGCCAGGCGTCAAGCGCCTGGTCTTCCTGACCGCGGGCCATGTAGATATCGCCCCGCAGTTCGTCAAATTCAGGTTGCAACGCGCCAGGCTCGGCGGCACTGACCACGGTCAGTGCCTGCTCTGCCTGGTCCCGTGCCAACAGTATACGTCCCAGACGCAGTCGCGCGGTGGCCACCAGTGTCGGATCCGTCTGACGGAACCATCCATCCCGCGTATTGTCCAGCAGCCACTCAAGCTGGCTCTGCGCACCGGCCAGATCGCCCGCGTCCACGGCCAACCGGGCACCAAACAGCGCTCCATACAACGCATAGGGTGTGTCAGGATAGTCATCCCGCAGCTGCTGGATGAACCCTCTGGCCTCCTCTCTGGCCGGCGGCTCAACGGTGCCGTCCGGCCCCACCGCCACGCGGCGGGCCACCTCGTCATAGAGAGCCGAGGCTTCGGCCACGGTGCTCTCCTGCATGTTCTGCCATTGCAGCCAGCCCAGCCAGCCCAGGGCGATAATGCCCACGCCGGTGGCCAGCGCCTTGCCGCTCTCGCGCCACCAGCGTTTCAGGGATTCAATGGTTTCTTCTTCTGACGCACTCAGGGCCACTGGTTGCTCCTCATTCGGACTCTCTCAAATACTTCCAGGTAAACGGCTGATCCTGAATCAGCCACAGGATACTGTCAAGCTCACAGCCTTGCCAGAACCGGGTCGAGCGCCGATTCCGCCACGGAAACATCGGTCACACTGTCGTCCAGCGCCCGTACTTTCAGTTGCAGCTCCGGAGCGGCCTCCCCGCCTTCTTCAATGATCAATGCCAGCCTGGCACCGCTGTTGAATGCACGCTTGATCTGCGCCTGCACCTTGCCGCCGCCACAATGGGCCAGGATCCTCAACCCGGGCTGGCGCTCCCGCAGTCGCTCGGCCAGTTGCATGGCCATCGCCTCCTGTCCACGTTGCACGATCACATAGACATCCACCGGACGCTTCATGGCTTCCGGTACCACATCGGCGTTCTCCAGCATCAACACCAGCCGCTCCAGACCGATGGCAAAACCGGTTGCCGGTGTGGCCCGGCCGCCCAGCTGCTCCACCAGCGTATCGTAGCGACCGCCGGCGCAGACGGTACCCTGGGCGCCCAGACTGTCGGTGATCCACTCGAATACCGCGTTGTTGTAGTAGTCGAGCCCACGAACCAGTCGGGGATTCTCGACAAAAGCAATGCCGGCGCCATCCAGCAGGGCCTTCAGCTCCCCGTAGTGCGCCACCGTCTCTTCACTCAGAAAATCGTCCAGCGCGGGGGCGTCGCGGAGTATCTCCTGCGTACCCGGCGCCTTGCTGTCCAGTATGCGCAGCGGATTGCTGTCGAGACGACGACGACTGTCTTCATCGAGCCGTTCCCGATGCGGACGCAGGTATTCCACCAGCGCCCGGCCATACGCCGTGCGGTCCGACGAGGTACCGATATTGTTCAGCTCCAGGCGGACATGACCGTCGAGTCCCAGCATGCGCCAGAGCCGGTGGGTCATGAGAATCAGCTCGGCATCGACATCCGGCCCGGTCATGCCGAAGGCCTCGACCCCGAACTGATGGAATTGACGATACCGGCCTTTCTGTGGCCGCTCGTAGCGGAACATCGGTCCGCGGTACCAGAGGCGTTGCTGCTGGTTGTACAGCAGACCATGCTGCTCGGCCGCCCGTACACACACGGCGGTACCCTCCGGCCGCAGGCTGAGCTCGTCGCCATTGCGGTCGCTGAAGCTGTACATCTCCTTTTCCACGATATCGGTGACTTCACCGATGGAGCGTTTGAACAACTGGGTCTGCTCCACGATCGGAAATCGCATTTCGCGGTACCCGTAGCGATGCGCCAGTGTCTGCAGGCGCTCTTCCAGGAACTGCCACACGGGGGTCTGTTCCGGGAGAATGTCATTCATTCCCCTGATGGCCTGAATTCGTGCCATGTACTTTCCTTAACTGTGATGCGGTAGTGCGATGGCCGGATGATCCGGCTCAGTCCGTGGCGATGATGTCATGCCGGTCGCCCCGCGCACGGATGCGGGCCCGCACCATCGCTTCCAGCTCATCCACCAGTTGCTCATTGCGGATCTTGTGGTCGGGTTCACCCTCCACATAGGCCAGATTGGCAGGGCTGGCCCCCGTCAATCCGATTTCGGCCACCCTGGCTTCCCCCGGTCCATTGACAATACAGCCGATCACGGCAACATCAATGGGCTCGATGACATCATCCAGGCGTGCCTCCAGCTCGTTCACCACGGAGATGACATCAAAATTCTGCCGGGAGCAGCTGGGACAGGCCACCAGGTTCACCCCCTTGCTGCGCAATCCCAGGCTCTTGAGAATATCGAACCCGACCCGGATCTCCTCTACCGGATCGGCGGCCAGGGATACCCGCAGCGTGTCACCGATCCCGTCCATCAGCAGAGCGCCCAGGCCAACGGCGGACTTGACGGTGCCCGAACGTAAACCTCCCGCTTCCGTGATCCCGAGGTGCAGGGGCTGATCGATCTGACTGGCCAGACCACGGTAGGCGGCCAGTGTCATGAACACCTCGGAGGCCTTCATGCTCACCTTGAAGTCCTGAAAATCCAGACGATCCAGGATGTCGATCTGGGTCATGGCGGACTCGATCATGGCCTCGGCGGATGGCTCTCCGTATTTGCGCAGCAGGGTCTTGCCCAGCGAGCCGGCGTTGACCCCGATACGCAAGGGAATACCGCGATCCCGGGCGGCGTCGACCACGGCACGGACCCGCTGCTCGTTGCCGATATTGCCTGGGTTGATCCGCAGACAATCGACACCATACTCCAGCACCTTCAACGCGATCCGGTAATCAAAGTGGATGTCCGCCACCAGCGGTACCTGAACCTGTCGACGGATGGCACGGAATGCCTCGGCGGCATCCATGCTGGGCACCGAAACCCGGACGATATCGGCCCCGACCTTCTCCAGCTGTCGGATCTGCGCGACCGTGGCCTCTACATCACAGGTTTCCGTATTGGTCATGCTCTGGACCGAAATGGGTGCATCTCCGCCGACGGGCACATTGCCGACCATGATGCGACGGCTGGTACGACGTGTCACTGTCTGGGTCTGTTGCATAGTATGTTGCCTGCTAGAAGCCGATGGTCAGGCGGGCGGAACCATCATCACGGACGATTCCGTCCACGTCGATATTCCTGCCATTGAAGGTCAGGCGGGCGCCGGCAGCCTGGTCGATGTCCACATCGAAGGGAGCGGTGCCATCCACGCGAAGCATCTCACCCCCTTTCATGGTTTCCTCACTGTCATTGCGATCATCCGCCTCCCGGACCGTCACCCGGCTGTCCGAGGCCAGCAGCAGCTGCAGTGAGTCGGGCCCGCCCCAGGACAGCGTGCGGCTCGCCACCGTTGGCAGCCCGGTCTCTTCCGACGCCGACGCGCGAGTGGAGGCCGATTCAGCCACAGCCGCCAGTTCCTGTGCCTGTACCTCCCCGGAAAGGGCGCGAACCGCACCGGATAATGTCGATGTGTCCGTCGAACGCTGGACCGGCTCATTGGCTCCGTTCCCCGCATCCACCGCGGGAGGCGCTTCCCCGGAACTGCCGCTCAGATACCAGAGCAGCAGAGCCAGTGCCACGAAGGCCATACCGGAAGTGATCACCCAGGGCCGGTTCCGGTTCTTGCGGCGCTGCGTGTAACGGTCGAATGCTTCTTCCTTGCGCGCCTGGCGCCGCTCTCCCAGTTCCCGGTAATGCTTCAGAATCTGATCCGGATCCAGCTGCAGCAGCTGCGCGTAGTTACGGATATAACCTTTCACGAAAACATCACCGGGCAGCGTATCGAAATCATCGGATTCCAACGCGTTGACGTAGTGCATGGTCAGATGCAGTTCATTGGCCACCTGCTTCACGGACAGCTCGCGAGCCTTCCTGGCGGCACGCAACTTCTGCCCGGGACTGATTCGAGGCGTCTTCTCGTCAGGCTCTTCCGCCACTGTCTCCGTTTCTTGATTCATCTCGTATCAGCGTCCGTCATCCCGTTGTTGCAGGTACATCCGGTACTCTTCGGTGTCCGGGTACATGGCTTCCAGCTGACGCGCATATTCGCGCGCACCGTCCCGATCGTCAAATCGCCAGGCCAGCCGGATACCAAGCCACAATGTCCTGGCGGTCGGCTCAACGCCGGCAAACTCCCTGCTGACCTGATATTGCCGGTAGTATTCGCGCGCCGTACCGAACTCGCCTTCCTCGAAATACAGTTCCGCCAACACCGCAGAGGAACGGTACAGATTCGAATCCAGTCGCAGGGCCCGCTCGAAGGCCTCCACCGCCGCTTCCGGGCGGCCCGCGGCCCGGGCCGCGAGACCAAGATTCTGGAAGGCCCGCGGGCGGGACTCGTATTCGGTGTCCTCGGCCACGATACGCAACTGCTCGTAGGCCGCCTCGTACTCTTCCCGATCGTACAGAAAGGCCGCATAGTTGTTTCTTACGCGCGAATTGGACGGGTCCAGACTGATGGCATGCCGGAAGGTATCCTCCGCCAGCGCGACCTCGCCTTCGCGTTGATGGATCAGGGCACGTACATTGTGCGCCTCGGCGCTGCGCCGGTCTATCGCCAGGGCATTATCCACATGCCGCTTGGCGCTGACCAGGTCATCGGCCGCATAATAACCGGCCGCCAACTGTACGTAATCCTCCAGTGCGCGCTCACGGGAACTGTCCACATTGAATCCGCCACTGGTGGTGGTCACACATGAAACTGCGAATAGTGCCACCAGGAGTGATACGGAAACCAACGCACAGTGCCGTGCCATGATCAAACGCCCTGGTCGATATTGACCGCCAGATTGTCATCACGGGTGAATGTCCGTACATCACCGGTACTGACCGTTTCCCGTTGCCGGTAGCGCTCGCTGCGCCGGGTCCGGTCATCGACCTCGCCCACCAGCTGTCCGCAGGCGGCTCCGATATCCTCCGCGCGGGTGGTGCGTACCGTCACCGTGTACCCTTCACCCTGAAGGATCTGCCGGAACCGCGACAGCGCCGTGGCGCTGGGCCGCCGGTAGCCGGAACCCGTGAATGGGTTGAATGGTATCAGATTGATCTTGCATGGAAAATCCCTCAACAGGCGCGCCAGTTCCCGGGCATGCTGGCGGTGATCGTTGACCCCCGCCATGACCGTGTACTCGATCAGCGGTACACGCTTGTCCGGCAGGCTCGCCATGTAACCACGGACACTCTCCAGGACCCGGGCGATGGGATACTTGCGATTCAGTGGCACCAGTTCATTGCGCAGCTCATCCACGGGCGCATGCAATGACAGCGCCAGTGACGCCTGCGTGCGTCCGGCCAGACGATCGATTGCCGGCACCACGCCCGAGGTGCTGATGGTGACCCGCCGCTTGGACAGACCATAGGCATTGTCTTCCATCATCAGGTCCAGCGCATCCATGACCGGCTCGAAGTTGAGCAGCGGCTCTCCCATCCCCATCATGACCACATTGCTCACCACCCGCTCGGGATGACTCTGTCGCGCCCTGGCATCGGAGACCCGGTGCGCGTCGAAGCCATTGAGACGCTGATTCGCCCACCACAACTGACCGATGATCTCGGCCGTGGTCAGATTGCTGTCGAAACCCTGTTTACCGGTGGCGCAGAAGCTGCAGTCCAGGCTGCAGCCGGCCTGGGAGGAAATACAGAGTGTGCCGCGCGTCCCTTCCGGAATGAACACCGCCTCCACCCGACTGCCGCTCTCCACGGCCACGATCCACTTGCGACTGCCGTCGCTGGAGGGCAGTTCATCCACGATCCGCGGCGGTCGCACTTCCGCAGTCTGTTTCAGCTTTTCCCGCAGAACCTTGCTGATGTCGGTCATGGCATCGAAATCGGTCACGCCACGCTGGTGAATCCACTTTAGCACCTGCACGGCCCGGAAGGGCTTCTCGTCCAGCGAGCGGAAGAAAGCCTGCAACCCGGGCAATGTCATGCCGAGCAGGTTGGTTTTTTCAGTGACAGTGTTCATGACCGACCTTCCCGCAGGAAGTCCGCAGTGGCCTCAGCCGCGCGGACAGATGTCCTGCTCCTGGAAAAAATAGCTGATCTCGCGTGCCGCCGACTCCGGAGAATCCGAACCGTGGACCGCATTGGCATCGATGGACTTGGCAAAATCGGCGCGGATGGTGCCGGACTCGGCTTCCGCCGGGTTGGTGGCGCCCATCAGCCTGCGATTCAGGGCGACGGCATCCTCCCCTTCCAGCACCTGAACGATCACCGGACCGGAGGTCATGAAGGCGATCAGGTCCGGATAGAACGGACGCTCCTTGTGCTCGGCATAGAAGCCACCAGCGCTTTCATCATCCAGTTGCATCATCCGTGCGGCGACGACCCGCAGTCCGGCTTTCTCGAAACGTGTGATGATTTCACCGATGACATTCTTGCCAACAGCGTCCGGTTTGATGATGGACAGGGTTCTTTCTACGGCCATTGATCAGCTCCATTGCACTTTGTTCGGAAAAGGCGCGCATTATACGCTTAAATGGACTGATTGACACGGGGTTTTGCGGATCCACCGCGCAGCGTCGTGACGGTCTCGCGCAGGGCGCGGACCGCCTTGTCGGCATCAGCCAGGGTGGTGAAACGCCCCATCGACAGGCGCAGGGAACCCTGTGCCAGTTCGTCTTCAAGCCCCATGGCACGCAGCACGTAGGACGGCTCCAGTGTCGCCGACGTGCAGGCCGAACCGGACGACAGCGCCAGACCACGCAGTGCCATCAGCAGGGATTCTCCGTCCACCCCCTCGAAGGCCAGATTGACAATGCCCGGCACAGTATCGGTCTCATGGCCATTGAGCCGACACCCGGAAAGATCCGCCAGCCCGTCCAGCAGGTGCCGTCGCAGCTTCCACAGCGTTTCGCGCTCGGCGTCAAGACGCTCGGCGGCAATGCGGAAAGCCCGGCCCATGCCCACGATCTGATGGGTCGGCAGTGTACCCGAGCGCATGCCACGTTCATGGCCACCACCATGGATCTGCGCCTCCAGACCGACGCGCGGCTCACGACGGACATACAGGGCACCGATGCCCTTGGGGCCATAGACCTTGTGCGCGGACAGGGACATCAGGTCCACGGACAGCAACGACAGATCCAGTGCCATCTTGCCGGCGGCCTGTGCGGCATCGACATGGAACACAGCCGGGTGGTCACGCAATGACGCTCCGATCGTCCCGATGTCATTACAGGTACCGACCTCATTGTTGACGGCCATCAACGATACCAGCACTGTATCATCACGCAGCGCATCCACTACTGCCCGCGGATCGACCCGCCCATGATGGTCGGGCGCCAGCCAGGTGACCTCCCAGCCGAGGGTTTCAAGATGACGGCAGGGATCGATGACGGCCTTGTGTTCGACGCGGGAAGTGATGATGTGCCGTCCACGCTCTGCGTGAAACTCCGCCACCCCCTTGATGGCCAGATTGTCGGCCTCGGTGGCGCCAGAGGTCCAGACGATCTCTCGGGGATCACAGCGCAGCAGATCGGCGACGTCGCGCCGCGCCGACTCCACGGCCTCTTCCGCCTGCCAGCCATAGATGTGCGAGCGCGATGCCGGATTACCGAATACACCATCCATGCCGAGATGGCGGCTCATGGCATCGGCCACGGCGGGATCGACAGGGGTGGTGGCCGCGTAATCGAGATAGACGGGTAACTGCATGACAACTCCGTGGTGATGATCCGGCGGCCGCGCGCTTTATTCCGCGCCGCCGGCTACAGACTGCGGGCGCTGATCAGCTCTTCCTCCGACACCGGCTGACGCTGCTCCTGGTCACCGGCAATGCGTTGCACATCATTGCGTTGCATCAGGTCGGCCAGGCTGATCCGGCCCAGAAAATCGTGAATCTGCTGACTGAGGTCCTCCCACAGGTGATGCGTCAGGCAGGTTTCGCCCTGCTGACAGTTACCCTGTCCCTGACAACGGGTCACGTCCACTGACTCGCTGACTGCATCGATGATCTGCGAGATGACCACGTCGCTGGTCGGACGATCCAGGTAGTACCCGCCACCGGGCCCTCTGACACTGGCCACCAGCCCGCTGCGACGCAGTCGGGAGAACAGTTGCTCGAGATAGGACAGGGAGATGGACTGGCGACGTGATATGTCGGCCAGATTCACCGGCCCTTCATCGGTATGGAGGGCCAGGTCCAGCATTGCCGTGACAGCGTATCGTCCCCGTGTCGTCAGACGCATGGCGTGTAGGACTCTCATTCAACGGTATGTGTACTGATTATGGAATACCCAAGCATTTTAATCAACTATTGGGGCCGACCCGGACGATGCGGTACAATGAACCATGTTCCGACCCGACCTGCACAGCCACACCCGGCTATCTGATGGCGCCCTGTCGCCGACCGCACTGGTACACCGGGCCGCCGAGCGCGGCGTCACCCATCTGGCCATCACCGATCACGACTGCATGGATGCCCTGGATGAGGCTCGTGAGGCCGCTGCCAGCCTGGACCTGGTGATGATTCCCGGCACCGAGATCTCCACATGCTGGCGCAGCGGTCAGACCGAGCGCGAAATCCACGTCGTGGGCCTGTTGCAGGATCAGCACGATGCCGGCCTGGATGCATTGCTGCGACGTCACCAGCATCTGCGTCGTGACCGGGTCGCCGAGCTGGCCCGGCAGCTGCGCGGCAAGGGGATAGACGGCGTACAGCAATACGTGGATACGCTAGACTGCATATCGGCCGGCCGCAATCACGTCGCCGACTTCCTGATCCAGCAGGGTCATGCCAGCAGCAAACAGGATGCCTTCAAACGCTTTCTCGGCCGCCAGGGCCGGTTGAACACCCCCGCCCCGTGGTGCGACATGGCCACCGCCATCGACGCAATCCGCTCCGCTGGCGGTATCGCCATTCTGGCCCATCCGGATCGTTACCGTCTCGGGAAACGCCAGCTCCGCGCGCTGATGGACGAGTTCGTCGACGTTGGCGGCAGCGGGCTGGAAGTCAGCTACTCCAATCTCAACCCCGACGTACTCCGACATCTGGCGGAACAGGCGCACAGCCGGGGACTCTGGGCCTCGGTGGGTTCCGATTTCCACACGCCGGAAACCACCTGGATGGATCTGGGGCGGTTGCGCCAGTTACCCGCCGACTGCGAGCCCCGGGCGGTATGGCACCACCCGGACTGGCCGTCGCTCAACGCCGCCTGAGAGAGGCGATCAGGCCCTTGAAGATGTCCAGCAGGGTTTCATGTTTGTAGTCGGTGAATTCACCGGCATCCATGAACATGCCATGCTCCGGGCACACTTCGTATTCGAGATGGGTCTGCTTGGCGTCATTGACCTTCTTCATGGGCTCGTTGCAGCGCGGACACTGGATGTCGCGCACACGATTGTAGGTCTTGCCCACCCGCGGATCGCCGCTGTCCAGGAAGTCCGACATCCAGGAAGATTTCAGTTGCTCGGCTTCCCCATTATCGAACCACAGCCCCTTGCAGCTCGAACACTGGTCGATCACCACTTCTCCACCCAGTGTGTCGACCGTAATCTCTTTCATCGCGGCATTGCATTTGGGGCATTCCATTCTGGTCTCCTCGCTGCTTGTTATCGGATGCGCTATCGGTCCTGACGACCTGCCACCAATCATAGCGACTGCCCGCCCCGAATGCCAACCTGCAGGCCGCGGTAATCACACGGAATCTGCGTTGGATCAGACTTCCGTGCCGATCAGAAGGCGTAGCTACGCGCCGCCATCCTCAGCCCGTCGGTGTCCATGTCGCCGCTCTGACAACGGAGCAATGCCTGCCGCGCCAGCACATGAACACGATCGGCGGAGCCGGGACCTTCATCGCCGCGCTCGCCCAGGCCGGGCAACACCACCGTCAGCGACTCGTCATCCGGCAACCCGATACTGGCGCCATAACGACACAGCACACCGAACAGCTGCAGCTCCAGCCCGGCCACCTCGGCCCGCCACTCCGACCGTTGCTGCTCGCGCACCTCCTCGGTGCGCTGACGCAGGGCCTCGGCTGCGTCCAGCGCCTCGTCGCGAAGCGCCGGCCACTGATCTTTCAGGTGATCGATCCGCCGCGCCCAGGACTGACGCTGCTCTTCACTGATGGTGGCGGCATCGCTGGCAAACTGCTGTACCGACTCCGTCAGCGACTCCAGATTCCGTTGCTGCTCCCGCAGTCGGCCACGCAGATGTTCGAGCTCCTGCTCCCGGTACCGGCCTTCGTCCGGGTCCCCCATGGCCCGCAGAGCCTGCATGGCTTCCCCGGCCAACCGGACCGCGTTATCAACGGCAGCCGTCGCATCCAGCTCCGAGAGCTGATCCATCACATCACGGGCATACTCGGCCACTTCATCACGGCGCACCGATAACGCCATGGAACGTCGCATCGCCTCCACATCCGGGCGCTGTACCAACGCCCCGGTCAACTGGTCCGGCTCGCTCAGCTGCCGGTCCAGCGCAGCCGCCGCGTCATCCAGCATGCGCAGCCCGAACCCGCGGCGGCCGATGCGCAGCGGTGTATTGATCTCCACCACCACCCCCTGGCCGGCCAGATACCGCCCACTGACCCGGGCACTGTCAATGGACCGGAACAGCGCCTGTTGTCCGCCCAGATCAAGCGCTTCCCGCAGTACCCCCTCAAAAATGGAGACGCCGCGACGCATTTCCCGCAGATCCACCCCGGCCGGCGACTGTGCATGGCCGCTCGAGGCGGCTCCGGTCGCCAGCAATATGGCAATCAACCCGATCAGGGTGCGGGGCATCTTTCTGTTGCGACTCATCGCCATATCTGCCTCCACCGCCGATTCAAGGCTGCTGGTACTGTATGTAGCCGGCCAGCTGCCGCACCGAACGCGCGGTCTCGTATTCACGCGCCAGCATCTGCTCGAAACTGGCTTCCAGCATCCGCAGATCCGCTTCGCGTTGCTGCTCCACCCAGTGGACCACCGCTTCCAGTTGATCCGCGGTCATCCCGGCCACCTGTTGCTGGCTGTCCACCAGGGCCTGCTCCCAACGCGCCTCCAATGCATTCATGCGTTCCTGCTGAAACTGCAGATGGAACAGCATCGCCACGGCCAGGACGACAGAGGCGGCCAGCGGCCCCCATTGCCATGCCCGGCGCCACACCACTCGAATATCCGGACGACCTTGCGGATGACGGTTCCAGTCCGGGACCGGCTGGTCGCGCCATTGCGCCAGTGTGCCGACGACCGGCTCCAGGCTCGCCAGCTCGACCTGACAGAACTGACAACCGGCGATGTGACGGAATGCTGCTCTGGCGGCCTCACTGCCGGGGGGGTTGCCCAGATGATCGGCCATGACCTGCGCCGTCCGGTCACAGGAGGATCTGTCTTCACTCATCGGTATGCTCCAGTTCACGCCCGAGTCTACGCAGGGCAGTGTAGAAACGGGTCTTGGCGGTATTGGCCGAAACCGATTCGAGGGCCGCGATTTCCTCGAAGGTCAACTCCTGATAGAACTTCAGCTCGACCACTCTGCGCTGCGTTTCGGGCAGACACTGCAGCAGCGCCAGAATACGATCGCTGGCCTCGTCGGACAGCACCTGCTCCATCGGCCCGGGTCGGGACTCATCCTTCACCTCGTCGTAGTCGCCGCCACCGTCATTGTCCCGATCGCCCGGTTCGGCGCCGGGCCGCACATCGCGGATGGCCAGCCACTTCTGCCGTCGCCGCAGATCCACGGCCTTGTTGTGGGCAATGCGGAACAGCCAGCTGCTGAACGCGGAATCCCCGCGAAAGCTGTGCAGGTTGCGCCAGACACCCAGGAACACGTCCTGCATCACATCACGTGCATCGGCGGGATTGCCGGTCAGACGCAGGGCGAAATTGTAGACCTGCTGTTCGTGGCGTCGCACCAGACGCTCCCAGGCATGCGAAGAACCCAGTGTGGCCGCCCGGATCAGCGCCGCCTCATCCACGGTTCGTGGTGGCTTTTTCATTGGGTCGCCGGGGTGGGGGAAATAGTTTGCGGGCGGCGGCAGCCACCCGCGGAAGTCCGGCCGGATCGCTCCGGATCCGGCTCAGGCGGCACGTTGCGCCCGCTCCTGCCTGATCAGATAACCGACCGCCCGCAGCAGCGCGTTCAGCGAAGAACTGACGATGTCGCGATTGATCGACACGCCGGTGAAGCGATCATCGCCACTGCGCAGCTGGATGTAGGTCACGGCCTCGGAATCGGTTTTCTTCTCCAGCGCGTGCTCGCCATACTCCATGATCTCGAACTCGATGCCCAGTTTCTCCTGGATGGCTTCCACGAAGGCATCCAGCACGCCATCGCCCTCGCCCTCCAGCTCCATGCTCTCGCCAAACACATCCAGCGTCGCGGTGAACCGCTCCATGCCCTCGCGACCGGCCTTGCTGATCGAGAAATTGTCCAGACTGACCGACTGCTCCTCATGCAGATAGTGCTCACGGAACAACGCCCAGATGCGCTCCGGGGAGATCTCCTGGCCACTGTCCTCGGCCTCTTTCTGGATCACCCGGCTGAACTCGATCTGCAGCCAGCGCGGCAACTGGAAGCCGAACTTGCTGGCCAGCACATAGGCCACACCGCCCTTGCCGGACTGGCTGTTGACGCGGATCACATCCTGATAGGTGCGGCCCACGTCGCGGGGATCGATGGGCAGGTAGGCGATCTCCCAGGTATCGCCCTCGGTGTACTGGTCCAGGCACTTCTTGATGGCATCCTGGTGGCTGCCGGAGAAAGCCGTGAACACCAGGTCTCCCGCATAGGGATGGCGCGGATGTACCTCGATCTGCGTACAGGCCCGGATCACCGAGGTGATACGGTCCATGTCGCTGAGATCCAGTCGCGGATCCACACCCTGGCTGTACAGGTTCATGGCCATGGTGACAATGTCCATGTTGCCGGTGCGCTCGCCGTTACCCAGCACCGTGCCCTCGATACGGTCGGCTCCCGCCATCACGCCCAATTCGGCGGCCGCCACCGCACAGCCCCGGTCATTGTGGGTATGCAGGCTGACAATGATCGAGTCGCGTTTCTTCACCTGGCGGCAGAACCACTCGATCTGGTCGGCAAAGACATTGGGCGTGGACATTTCCACCGTGGCCGGCAGGTTGATGATCACCGGGTTGTCCGGTGTCGGCTGCCAGACATCGACCACGGCGTCGCAGACCTCCACGGCATAGTCCACTTCGGTGCCGGTGAAGCTCTCGGGCGAATACTGGAACATCCACTCGGTCTCCGGGGCCTCGCGAGCGCAACGCTGCACTTCCCTGGCCCCTTCCACGGCAATGCGCCTGATGCCCTCCCGATCCAGGCGGAACACCTTTTCGCGCTGCACCACGGACGTGGAGTTGTACACGTGCACAATGGCGCGCCTGACCCCTTTCAGGGATTGGAACGTGCGCTGTATCAGTTCGGGCCGGGCCTGGGTAAGGACCTGCACCGTGACGTCATCGGGGATCTTCCCGTTTTCGACCAGATGGCGCACGAAATCGAAATCCGGCTGCGACGCGGCCGGAAAGCCGACCTCGATTTCCTTGAAACCGAGATCGACCAGCAATGCAAACATCTCCTT
>JBNJGU010000046.1:0-15836 GCA_051747985.1 Pseudomonadota bacterium
TGGTCCAGGAAGGTCGCGGCGACCAGCGGCTGGAAACGCTGCTGGGTACGGCGGAGACGCTCGGTGTGAGCTGCCGGCGCCGGCCGCGCGCGGAACTGGAGCGGGAGATCGGCCAGGGGCAGGGCAAGGCCGCTCGGCAGGGTGGGTCGCGCGGGCAGCCGGCGCATCAGGGGATTGCCGCCCGTTGCCGGATGCGCGATCTGCTGCGGGACGAGGCCCACCTGCAGAAGCATCTGGACAGTCTGGCACACGCACCACTGTTGCTGGTGCTGGATGGCCTGACCGATCCGCACAACCTCGGTGCCTGTCTGCGCAGCGCGGAGGCCGCCGGGGTGGATGCCGTGATCATGCCGAAGGATCGCAGTGCCCCGGTCAACATGACGGTGCGCAAGGTGGCCTGCGGCGCGGCGGAAACCCTGACCCTGATCGGTGTGACCAATCTGGCCCGGACCCTGAAAGCACTGAAGGCCCGCGGCATCTGGCTGGCCGGTGCCGCCGGGGAAGCCGACACCAGCCTCTACGAGCTCGATCTGCGCGATCCCACGGCGCTGGTCATGGGAGCCGAGGGCGGCGGCCTGCGTCGCCTGACCCGGGAGCAGTGCGACCATCTGGTGGCGCTGCCCATGGCGGGGGCGGTCAGCAGTCTGAATGTCTCCGTGGCCACGGGGATCTGCCTGTTCGAGGCGGTGCGCCAGCGCCGCGCCTGACCCGCGGCGGAAAAGTTTGCAACCGCGGGCGGCTTTCTCTACAATTCGCTCTCTTAATTTCGGGGTACTGTCCGTTGTTGTGGACAGCGCCCCTTAACTCCTTGTCTTACCGCGCAGTCTGCCATCAGGGTCGGTTGTTTGACGGAAGACTTACTGCCGAAAGGAGTCTCCATGAGACACTACGAGATCGTATTCCTGGTCCACCCGGACCAGAGTGACCAGGTTCCGGCCATGGTCGAGCGCTACACGCAGCTGGTCACCGACAATGGTGGCAAGGTGCATCGCCAGGAAGACTGGGGGCGTCGCCAGCTGGCCTACCCGATCAACAAGATCCACAAGGCACACTACATTCTGATGAATGTGGAGTCTGGTCACGAGGCCATCGACGAAATCACCACACTGTTCCGTTACAATGACGCCATCCTGCGCAATCTGGTGATCAAGGTGGACGAGGCGATCACCGAAGAGTCCCTGATTCTCCAGGGTGAGCGCGAGAACCGCGAGCGCCGTGCCCGTATCGACCAGAAGCGCAAGGCCGAGGAAGAGGCCGCGGCCCGTGCCGAGGAGCGCCGCAAGGCCGCCGAGGCAGAGAAGGCCGAGGAAGCCTCTGAAGAGTCAGATGACGCCGACGCGGATGACGCCGCTACCGAAGACGAACAGAAATCCTAGGATTTCAGTAACAGGATAAAGACTATGGCCCGTTTTTTTCGCAGACGTAAATTCTGCAAGTTCACCGCCGAAGGCGTAAAACAGATCGACTACAAGGATCTGGAAACGCTGCGCGCCTACATTTCCGAGACCGGCAAGATCGTGCCGAGCCGGATCACCGGCACCAAGGCCCGCTACCAGCGTCAGCTGGCCACGGCCGTCAAGCGTGCGCGGCACCTGGCACTGATCCCGTATACGGACAGTCACGGCAACTGATTGATTGATGAAGGAGCGCAACTGCCACCGGCGGTTGTGACGCCCTGATGCGCAGCCTGGCCAGTTATGCAATGCAAGGCCGCCGGCAGGCCATCCTGACGGCGTTCATCACCGGGCTGATCCCGCTGGTCAACCTGCTGACGCCGGCGTTGCTGGGGCTGGTCTGCCTGCGGCACGGTCTGCGTGAAGGCATCACGATCGCGGCCTGGGCCATACTGCCGCTGGCCGGATGGGCGCTGGCGGGTGATGTGACCCCGATCATTCTGGCGGTCGGCGTGCTGGCACTGGCTGCCACGTTACGGAATACCGGGCGCTGGGAGATCACGCTGGTGGCGGCGGTGCTGGTCGGCGTGGCCGCGGAGATGGTGCTGCGCCTGAGACCTGAGTTCATGACGCAGGTCCTGGATCAGCTGGACACGATGATGACGCAGAATCTGGCCGCGGACGAGCCGTTGACGCGGGAGAATCTGCAGGAGCTGCTGTACAGCCTGTTCGGCGTGGTGCACATGTTCCTGGCCATCTGCATGACGCTGCTGGCGCGATGGTGGCAGGCATTGCTGTTCAATCCGGGCGGGTTCCGCCAGGAGTTCCATGCGCTGCGGATGCCGCCGCAGTTGGCAATGGCGCTGGCCGTGTTGTTTCTGCTGGCCAGTTTCGGGGCACCGGTACTGGACGGCTGGATACTGTATTTTGTGATGCCGCTGTTTTTCGCGGGACTGGCCCTGGTACACGGGGTGGTCGGACTGAAGAGACTGTCCGGATTGTGGCTGGGAGCATTCTATCTGTTGCTGCTCAGCCCGGTGGTGGCGCAGTTGCTGACCGTGGCGGCACTGTTTGATAGCTGGTATGACTTCCGCCGACGGGTGGAAGCCACCGACGAATGAATCTGGACTGAGTGAGGGTACAACCATGAATGTGATTCTGCTGGAGAAGATCGGCAAGCTGGGCACCGTGGGCGACACGGCGGCGGTGAAAGCCGGTTACGCGCGCAATTTCCTGTTTCCGCAGGGCAAGGCCATCCCGGCCACCAAGGCCAATGTGGCGGAGTTCGAATCGCGTCGCGCCGAGTTGATGGCGGCGCACAATGAAAAAGTGGCCGCTGCCCAGGCGCGCGGCGAAAAGCTCAAGGACCTGACCGTCACTATCGAGGCCAATGCCGGTGAAGAAGGCAGGCTGTTCGGTTCCGTGGGGACGCAGGACATTGCCGAGGCGGTGTCCGCGGCCACCGGCGAGGAGTTCATCAAGTCCGAAGTGCGCCTGTCGGTCGGT
Source organism: Pseudomonadota bacterium (assembly GCA_051747985.1). GTDB lineage: Bacteria > Pseudomonadota > Gammaproteobacteria > Pseudomonadales > Pseudohongiellaceae > PWQG01. The sequence continues at coordinate 2,901 of JBNJGU010000046.1, forward strand.
ACCATCCGTGCCACCGGTGAGTACGAGATCGTCATGGATCTCGGCCACGAGATCGAGGAACCCATCAGTCTGGTGGTGGCCGCTGCCCGGATGGTGTAAGGCCGCGGCGGCTTGTAGGCCGTCGACCGGAGTGGGACAATGAAGCACCGCCGTCTGCCGACAGCGGTGCTTTTTTATGGACGGATGAGCAATGCCTGAGTCTTCCGAGAGGCCGGCCGGAGCCGGCAGTGGGCCCGGTTCCCTGGCCGCCCTGAAGGTGCCGCCACATTCGGTGGAAGCCGAACAGGCCGTGCTGGGCGGGCTGATGCTGGATACCGAGGCCTGGGACGATGTGGTCGAGGCACTGCGCGAGCAGGACTTCTATCGCCAGGAGCACCGGATCATCTTCTCGGCGATGTTCCAGCAGGTAGAGTCCGGCAGGCCGCTGGATGTGGTCACGCTGATCGAGACGCTGGACCGCCGGGGCGAGCTGGATGCCGCTGGCGGTGTCGAGTATCTGGGTGACCTGGCAAGCCATGCCCGTGGCACCGCCAACATGAATGCCTACGCCCGCATCATCCGCGAGCGGGCCACCCTGCGCACGTTGATCCGCGTGTCGGGAGAGATCGCCGACAGCGCCTACAGTCCCGCCGGCCGTGAAGCCCCGGAAATCCTGGACGAAGCCGAGAAGAAGGTCTTCGAGATCGCCGACAGCCGTGCCAGCGAAGGCGGTCCCCAGGCTGTCACGCCCCTGCTTGGCAAGGCCGTCGAGCGGATCGATGAACTGATCCAGAGCAAGGGCGGGGTGACCGGCTTCAGCACCGGCTTCAAGGACCTGGACAAGAAGACCTCCGGACTGCAGAAATCCGACCTGATCATCGTCGCCGGGCGGCCCTCGATGGGCAAGACCACATTCGCGATGAACCTGGCTGAAAATGTACTGTTGGCTCACGACGGGCCGATACTGGTGTTCAGTCTCGAGATGCCGGCCGAGAGCCTGGTGTTCCGGATGCTCAGTTCGCTGGGCAAGATCGATCAGACCCGGCTTCGCAGCGGGCAGCTGGAGGAGGAGGACTGGCCCAAGCTGACCGCGGCGATCAGCAAGCTCAAGGACAAGCCGCTGTTCATCGACGACAGTGTCGGCCTCAGTCCCACCGAGATGCGTTCCCGGGCGCGGCGGATCGCCCGCGAGCATGGTCCCCTGTCGCTGGTGCTGGTGGACTACCTGCAGCTGATGCAGATTCCGGGATTCGGAGACAACCGGGTGGGCGAGATTTCCGAGATATCGCGATCATTGAAGACGCTGGCGCGTGAGTTCGACTGTCCGGTGGTGGCCCTGTCCCAGCTCAATCGCGGCCTGGAGCAGCGACCCAACAAACGGCCGGTGATGTCCGATCTGCGTGAATCCGGTGCCATCGAGCAGGATGCCGACATCATCGCCTTCGTGTATCGGGACGAGGTCTACAACGAGGATTCCAGCGACAAGGGCATTGCCGAGATCATCATTGGCAAGCAACGTAACGGCCCCATCGGCACTGTCCGGCTCAGCTTCCTAGGCCATTATCTGCGATTCGATAACCTGGCGCTTCCCGAGTACGACGACAGCTATGCATCCATGAACTGAGCCGGGGAGTCCGCGACCGTGAACGATCCTGTACTTCGACCGCTGCGGCGCGCCTGGGCCGACATCGATACGGCCGCGTTGCAACACAACTTCTCCATCGCCCGACAATCCGCTCCCGACAGCCGACTGCTGGCCGTGATCAAGGCCAATGCCTATGGCCATGGCGTGGGGCCGGCGGCAGCGGCGCTGGACCGGGTCATGCGGGCGGATGATGCCTTTGCCGTGGCTTCTCTGCAGGAAGGCATCACGCTGCGGACACTGCAGTCCCGGCGGGCCATTCTGGTGATGCAGGGTGTGCAGAACGCCGACGAGCTGGCCCTGGCGCGCCGGCATCGACTGTGGCTGGTGGTGCATTCACCCCATCAGATCGCGCTGCTGCGGGAACACAGCCTCGCCTCGGACGACTGGCATCTCTGGCTGAAGCTGGAAACCGGCATGAACCGCCTGGGGCTGGAGCCGGATGTGCTGGCCGAGGCCTGGCAGGTGCTGGGCACACTGCCCGGCGTCGCCCATCGGGTGCTGATGTCCCATCTGGCGCGCGCCGATGAACCGGGCAGTGACGCGGCCGCGCGGCAGTTGGCGAGGCTGGATACGGTGATCGCCACCACCCCGGACATGGATGAGCGGACCGAAGTGAGCGTGGCGGCCTCCGGTGGGCTGCTGGCCTGGCCGGAGGCCCGCCGGCAGTGGCTGCGACCGGGCATCATGCTGTATGGCGGGTCGCCGGTACTGGGCGAGACGGGGCCGGATCGGGATCTGCGACCGGTCATGACGCTGCGCAGCCGCCTGGTGTCCGTGAAGAAGGTGCGCGCCGGTGAATCGGTGGGATATGGCGGCACCTACAGGGCCACTCATACCCACCGCATGGGGATTGCCTCGATCGGTTACGGAGACGGTTATCCTCGTATCGCGCCGACGGGGACGCCGGTGGTGGTGATGGTGGATGGACAGCCGAAGCGCACCCGGTTGATCGGACGCGTATCGATGGACATGGTGAACATCGATCTGGATGGCCTGGATGCACGGGTCGGCGATGAAGTGATCCTCTGGGGGCGGCACCTGCCCGCCGATGAGGTGGCCCGGTGCTGTCAGACCATCTCCTATGAGCTGTTCTGCCAGGTGACGTCGCGCGTCGAGTATATATACCACGGTGATGGCACGGAGGCGGGAGAGCACTGATGGCCAAGACCAGAACCGCTTATGTCTGCGGCGATTGCGGCGCGGAACACGGCCAGTGGCAGGGCCAGTGTGGCACCTGCGGGGAATGGAACACGCTGACCCGGATCAGCCTCGGGGCCGGTCCGGCGGCCGGGCGCACGGAAGTCGCGGGTGCGGCCCGTGGCGCCGGCTATAGTGGTCAGCGCAGTGACGTGCGGGATCTGTCCGATATCGATCTGGAAGCGGTGCCCCGGTTTTCCAGTTCGATCGGTGAGCTGGATCGCGTGCTGGGCGGTGGGCTCGTGCCGGGTTCCGCCATCCTGATCGGGGGCAACCCGGGGGCGGGCAAGAGTACGTTGCTGTTGCAGATCATGTGCGAACTGGCACAGTCGCGCGGCGCACTGTACGTCACCGGCGAGGAGTCGCTGCAGCAGGTGGGGATGCGGGCACGGCGGCTGGCATTGCCCGAGAAGAACCTCAAGTTGCTGGCGGAGACGCAGGTCGAGACCGTCTGTCAGGTGGTGGCGCAACAGCAGCCCCGGGTCCTGGTGGTCGATTCCATCCAGGTCATGTACAGCAGCGAGGTCGGCTCCGCCCCGGGCAGTGTCTCCCAGGTGCGTGAATGCGCCGCCACGCTGGTGCAGTACGCCAAGCAGACCGGTACCGTGCTGATTCTGGTGGGGCATGTCACCAAGGAAGGCAGTCTGGCCGGCCCCAAGGTGCTGGAGCACATGATCGACTGTTTTATGATGCTGGAGGGGGACGCCGATACCCGCTACCGGATCCTGCGGGGTCAGAAGAACCGTTTTGGCGCGGTCAACGAACTGGGCATTTTCGCCATGACCGAGAAGGGCATGAAGGAAGTGAAGAATCCGTCCGCCATTTTCCTGGCCCGTCCCGAGGAACAGAGTCCCGGATCCGTCGTGATGGTGTTGTGGGAAGGCACCCGACCGCTGCTGGTGGAAATCCAGGCGCTGGTCGATGAGTCTCCGCTGAACAATCCGCGGCGGCTCGCGGTGGGACTGGACCAGAATCGCCTGGGTATGCTGCTGGCGGTTTTGAACCGCCATGGCGGGATTTTCATGGCCGACCAGGATGTGTTCGTCAATGTGGTCGGTGGTGTCCGGGTCACCGAGACCAGTGCGGACCTGGCCCTGATACTGGCGCTGGTGTCCAGTTTCAGGGATGGTGCGCTACCACGGAACCTGGTGGTGTTCGGTGAGGTCGGACTGGCCGGGGAGATCCGGCCGGTGCCCGGTGGTCAGGAGCGTCTGGCCGAGGCGGCCAAGCACGGATTCGGGCTTGCCATTGTGCCCCGCGCCAACGCGCCCCGGCAGTCCCCGCCAGGGATGCGGGTGATGGGAGTGACACGTCTGGCGGACGCCATCGAGGCACTGGAAGGGGCGGAGTAGCAGAGCCGGGCTCCCTGATCCTCTCTTGAGTTTTGGCCCCCGGCTCTGCATAATGCGGGGTTTACTTTCCGCCGTACCGTTCCCGCTGCGGTCGCAACAGGGGTTCCCGCGCATGGACACGATCGTATCCGTCAGCCACCTGGAAAAAACCTTTGCCGATGGTTTCCAGGCGCTGCGTTCCATCAATCTGGATATCGCCCGTGGCGAGGTCATTGCACTGCTGGGGCCCAATGGCGCCGGGAAGACCACACTGATTTCCTGCATCTGTGGTATCGCCAGACCGACCGCCGGTCAGGTCACGGTGGATGGCTTCGACACCATCCGTGAATTCCGGGAAACCCGTTCCCGCATCGGCCTGGTGCCCCAGGAACTGACCACCGAAGCGTTCGAGACCGTACTGAACACGGTCAATTTCAGCCGGGGCCTGTTCGGCAAGTCCCCCGATCCGGCCTATATCGAGAAGCTGCTGCGCGATGTGTCCCTGTGGGACAAGCGCAACAACAAGATCATGACCCTGTCGGGTGGCATGAAGCGCAGACTCCTGATCGCCAAGGCGCTGTCGCACGAGCCCCGGGTGCTGTTCCTGGATGAGCCCACCGCCGGTGTGGATGTGGAGCTGCGCAAGGACATGTGGTCGTTGATCAACGCCCTGCGCGAGACTGGCGTGACCATCATCCTGACCACGCACTACATCGAGGAGGCCGAGGAGATCGCCGACCGTGTCGCCGTGATCAACAGCGGCGAGATCATTCTGGTGGAAGACAAACAGGCATTGATGCAGAAACTGGGCAAGAAGCAGCTGTTGCTGGACCTTATCAGTCCGCTTGAGGCCCTGCCGGACGGACTGTCGCATCATGAGCTGGAGCTGGCCGGCGATGGCGGTCAGCTGGTCTACACCTTTGATACGCACGGGCAGCGCACCGGTATCACGACACTGCTGGATGATCTGCGCCAGGCCGGCATCGAGTTCCGTGATGTGCATACGACGCAGAGTTCGCTGGAAGACATTTTTGTGAGACTGGTGGAGGAATCGCGATGAACTGGCCGGCTGTAAAGGCGATCTACCGTTTCGAGATGGCGCGGATGAAACGCACCATGCTGCAGAGTGTGGTGGCGCCGGTGCTGACCACATCCCTGTATTTCGTGGTGTTCGGTTCGGCCATCGGTTCGCGCATCGAGACGGTCGACGGCGTGGCCTACGGCGCGTTCATCGTGCCCGGGCTGATCATGCTGTCGTTGCTGACCCAGAGTATTTCCAACGCGGCGTTCGGGATCTATTTCCCCAAGTTCACCGGTACCATCTACGAACTGCTGTCGGCACCGGTATCGACGGCGGAGATCGTGCTGGCCTATGTGGGGGCGGCGGCCACCAAGTCAATGATACTTGGCACCATCATACTGATCACGGCCAGTTTCTTCGTGGAGCTGCGTATCGAGCATCCCTTCATGATGGTGATGTTCCTGGTGTTGACCGCGTTCTCTTTCAGCCTGTTCGGCTTCATCATCGGGATCTGGGCCGACAACTTCGAGAAACTGCAGATGATCCCGTTGCTGGTGGTCACCCCGCTGGTGTTTCTGGGCGGCACGTTCTATTCCATCAGCATGCTGCCCGAGGCCTGGCAGAGCATCAGCCTGTTGAACCCGGTGTTGTATCTGGTCAGCGGTTTCCGCTGGAGCTTCTATGAAATCGCCGACGTGAACGTGATGGTGAGTCTCGCCATGATCTTCGTGTTCCTGACCATCTGCCTGACCGCGGTCTGGTGGATTTTCCGGTCCGGGTACCAGTTGCGCAGTTGAGCCCCTCTGGCATCCCCCGACAGGCTTGTCAGTGCCGGTCGGGTGGGGTAACGTCGGATGTTACGCTTAAGGATGAAGGGCGGATGTCATGATCCTGCCACAACTGATGGAATTTGCCCGGGCCAACTGGCTGGATATGCTGGCGCTGGTGCTGTTCGTCATCATTTTCCGCACCTATCTGGGCTACACTTCGCGCCGTAGTCTGGATACGCCCTGTCTGGCGTTTGCCATGCACCGGTTTCGCAAACAGTGGATCCGCATGGCCCTGCATCGCGAGAACCGGATTGCCGACACCAATATCGTGGCCAACCTGGAACGCAACGTTTCCTTCTTCGCCTCCACGTCCATTCTGGTGCTGGCCGGTCTGCTGACGTTGCTCAGTTCGGCGGATACGGTGCTGCGGGTGCTGTCCGACATTCCGTTTTCCGACACCTCCTCCCGCGGTGAATGGGAGCTGAAGGTGCTGGTGCTGGTGGTGATGTTTGTCTACGCCTTCTTCAAGTTCACCTGGTCCCTGCGGCAGTTCGGTCTGGTGTCGGTGATGATCGGCGGGGCGCCGGAAATCACCGACAATCCCTCGGAAGCGGTCACGCGCCGCCACGTCAACTCCATCTCGCAGATGGCGTCCAAGGCGGCGGGCAATTTCAACTCGGGGCTGCGAACCTATTATTTCGCCATGGCGGCGCTGGCCTGGTTCGTCAATGCGTGGCTGTTCCTTTTCACGTCCCTGCTGGTGGTGTTTGTCCTGTATCGCAGGGAGTTCAAATCGGACACGCTAGGGATCATGATGAGTGACCTGCCGGAAGACTGAGGGTGCCTAATGCGTGGATATGGCGAGTGGCGGTTTGTCGGACTTCTGACTGTGCTCGTCGTGACGGTGCTCGCGGCCATGATGTTCGTGGAGCAGCGTTATCGGCAGCAGCAGCAACAGAGCCAGCAGGAAGCCGTTTTCGAACGACTCGGTATCATCCGTTATCGTCTGGAACGGGAGCTGACCAACAACCTGTCGCTGCTGACCGGCACGGCGGCCTTCATCGCCGCCAATCCCGATTTCACCGAGGAGGAGTATGCCCGCTATGCGGCCGCAGTCCTGCGGCGACAGCCGGCGGTTGTGAATCTGGCGGCGGCGCCGGATCTGGTCGTCCAACATGTCTACCCGGTGTCCGGAAACGAGGCGGCGCTGGGACTCGACTATCGGCAATCCGATGCACAGTGGCCCGAGGTCCGTCAGGTGGTGGAGCGTCGTGAAATGCTGATTGCCGGGCCGATCGAGCTGGTCCAGGGAGGTACGGCCTTTGTCGGGCGCGCGCCGGTGCTGATTGAACAGGAAGATGGCGAAGACGGTCTCTGGGGCATCGTTGCCGCGCCGGTGAGGGTGGAAGCGATCTTCGCGGCCGCTGGCCTTCCGGCTTCCGCTGACGGGCTGGAGCTGGGGATCCGGCGGGCCGACGTCGGCGACGCCCGGTACGAGGTCTTCTACGGCCCTGCCTCATTGTTCGATGCGGATACCACGGTCTTCATGCCGGTCACCATGGGAGACATGACCTGGCAGCTGGCCGGGCGCTCGGCGGCGCCCGCGCCGACCATGGCCGGTGTGATCACCATCCGGGCCGCCGGCGCGTTGATGGCGATGCTGGTCCTGATCATTGCCACGTTGCGACATCGGCATCGCCTGGAAGGCCGGCGTCTTCAGCAATTGATCGAACACCAGGCCAGCCACGATCTGTTGACCGGGTTGCCCAATCGCAACCTCTTCGATGACCGATTGCGTCTGGCGCTGCTCAGGGCGCGCCGCGCCGGCAGTCGGCTGGCGATCCTGTTCATCGATCTGGATGACTTCAAGAGGGTCAATGATCGACTGGGGCACCGTGCCGGTGACGAGGTGCTGCGCGAAGTGGCTGGTCGACTGGGTGACTGCGTGAGGGGAGCGGATACCGTGGCCCGGTACAGCGGCGATGAATTCGTGGTGCTGCTTGAGGAAGTCGGCAGTGCCAGTGATGCCGGTCGGGTCTGTGAAAAAATCGTCACCCGCTTCAATCAGCCATTCAATGCCGGCAATGCGGATGTCTACTGTGGTGTCAGCATTGGCGCCTCATTCTTTCCCGATGACGGTGAAGACGGGGAACTGCTGGTCACCAAGGCGGATCAGGCCATGTACAAGGTCAAGGAATCGGGAAAGAACAGCTATCAGTTCTTCACGGCGTCGATGCAGTCGGAGTCGGAAGATCGTCACCGGATGTATAACGATCTGATCCGGGCGCTGGATGGTGGCACGCTGCAGGTCTGGTTCCAGCCCATGCTCGATGGGGCCAGTGGGCTGTTCACCGGGTGTGAGGCGCTGGTGCGATGGCAGGCCGAGGATGGCAGCTGGGTCGAGCCGGACATTTTTGTGGCGCTGGCGGAAGAGCGGGGGCTGGTCAGTCGGCTGGACCGCTTTGTATTGGAGTATGCGCTGCAGGCCATGGCCCGGATTGCGCCGCAACTGGCCCACCCGATGTATCTTTCGGTCAATATTTCGGCCGGGGTTCTGCGGATGCAGGATGACGTGGCCCAGGCCTGGTTGCAGCAGGCACTGTCGGCCGATTGCCAGTTGATGGTCGAGATCACCGAGCAGGTGTTGCATGGCGACGTCACGTCGGTTCGACCGACGCTGGAGGGATTGACCGCGCAGGGTGTCGAGGTGGCCATCGATGACTTCGGCACCGGGTACTCCGGGGTGGGCTATTTCTCGAGTTTTCCGATCCGTGTGCTGAAAATGGACCACTCGTTCATTGCCGGCATCGGCAAGTCGAAAGCCGACGAGCGGCTCATCGAAAGCATACTGCTACTGGCGGAGCGCCTGGGAGTGCGGGTCATCGCCGAAGGCGTCGAGACGAAGGAGCAGGTCGACTTTCTGCAAGCCGCGGGCTGTCACTTTATGCAGGGGTACTATCTGGCGCGGCCGATGCCGGAAATCGAGCTGGTTGATTTCCTGCTGTCCCATTCGACGGGCCAGGAATGAAACGGCGGGCAGTGATCGCTCCGGCTCCAGACTGATCTCCGGCGAATCAGGGCCGGAATGCTCAATCTGGAGCGGCGGAGGTTCGTGGCAGTGTACGGCTCAGGCGCGGCGACGCAGTGCGGCCTGTGCCGCCGCAAGCCGGGCGATCGGAACGCGTGGTGGCGAACAGCTCACATAGTTCAGGCCCAGCTGGTGACAGAAGTCGATGGAATCGGGGTCCCCGGCATGTTCGCCGCAGATGCCCAGTTTCAGGTCGGGGCGGGTCTGCTTGCCGTTGGTGACGGCGAACTGCATCAGTTTGCCCACCCCGGTCTTGTCCAGACTGGCAAAGGGGTTTTTGGTGTAGATTTCCTTGCTCTGGTATTCGTCGTAGAACAGTCCCATGTCGTCCCGGCTCAGGCCCAGCGTGGTCTGTGTCAGGTCATTGGTGCCAAAACTGAAGAATTCGGCGCACTCCGCAATCTCGTCCGCCGTGATCGCGGCGCGGGGCACTTCCACCATGGTGCCGACCATGTAGGGAATGTCGATGCCTCTCTGTGTCGTGACCTCGGTCGCGACCCGTCGCACGATGGCCAGCTGATCGGCCAGCTCGGCCTTGAAGCCGACCAGCGGGATCATGATCTCCGGATGCACTTCGATGGCGTTGTCGCCGGTCATCGCTTCGGCGGCGGCCTCGAAAATCGCCCGGACCTGCATTTCCGTGATCTCGGGATACAGGATGCCCAGGCGGCAACCGCGGCAGCCCAGCATCGGATTCTCTTCATGCAGTGCCTTGATCCGGTCGATGACGAATTCCAGGGTCAGGCCCAGCTTGTCCGCCAACTGCCGCCGCACCGCGTCGTCCTGTGGCAGGAATTCGTGCAAGGGCGGGTCCAGGAGCCGGATGGTGACCGGTCGTCCGGCCATGGCGCGGAACAGGCCGATGAAGTCGTCCCGCTGCACGGGCAGCAGTTTCTGCAGGGCGGCGCGGCGATCCACTCCGTCCACGGCCAGGATCATCTGGCGCATGTCGTCGATCCGGCTGCCTTCAAAGAACATGTGCTCTGTCCGGCACAGGCCGATCCCTTCGGCGCCGAAGGCCACCGCCGTCTCGGCCATCTTCGGTGTGTCGGCATTGGTGCGGATACGCAGGTCGCGGTGTTGATCGGACCATTGCATGACCGTCTGGAACAGCTCGTAGGTGTAGCTTTCCTCCGGCGCGAGACTGCCATCCAGCACCCGCTTGACCTCGGAGTCGGCGCTGTCGATCAGGCCTTCATAGACGGCGCCGGAACTGCCGTTGATGGAGATGTGATCGCCTTCCTTCAGGGTCACTCCGTTGCAGTGCAACGTGCGCTTCTCGTAATTGATGGAAATGTCGCCGGCGCCGCAGACGCAGACCTTGCCCAGCTGTCGCGCGACCAGTGCCGCGTGGGAGGAGACACCGCCGCGCGTGGTCAGGATGCCCTGTGAATACAGCATGCCTTTCAGGTCGTCCGGGGAGGTCTCGGTGCGGCACAGCACGACCTTGTTGCCCTTGCGTGACTCGATTTCCGCCTGGGCCGCGGTGAACACCACCCGTCCGGTGGCGGCCCCCGGGCCGGCCGGCAGCCCTGTGCAGATCAATCCGGCCGCCTCCAGGGCGTCCGGGTCGAACACGGGCACCAGCAGACTGTCGATTGACTCGGCCGGGATCTTCAGCAATGCGGTACGCTGGTCCATCAGGCCTTCATGCTCCATTTCCACGGCGATGCGGATGGCCGCCAGCCCGGTGCGTTTGCCGTTACGGGTCTGCAGAATGAACAGGCGTCCGTCCTCGATGGTGAACTCGAAGTCCTGCATGTCACTGAAATGACCTTCCAGCTTGTTGCGCACATCCTCCAGTTCCCGGGAGATGGCGGGCATTTCCTGTTCCAGCTCGACAATCGCCTTCGGTGTCCGCACGCCGGCCACCACGTCCTCGCCCTGGGCATTGGTCAGGTACTCGCCATAGAACACTTTCTCGCCGGTGGCCGGATCACGCGTGAAGGCCACGCCGGTGGCGCTGGTGTCTCCGGCATTGCCAAACACCATGGCCTGCACGTTGACGGCCGTCCCCCACTCGGCGGGGATGCCGTATTGTTGCCGGTACAGAATGGCGCGGTCATTCTTCCAGGAGCCGAACACGGCACCGACGGCGCCCCAGAGCTGTTCGTAGACATCCTGCGGAAAATCCCGGCCGGTGTGTTCCCGGATCAGCGCCTTGTACTGATCGACCAGGGTGCGCAGTTCCCCGGCGCTCAGTTCATTGTCCAGGGTCTTGCCCAATCGGGTCTTGAGTGCATCCAGCAGGGCATGAAACGGGTCCTCGGATTCCTCGTTGTCGGCCTCGATCCCCATCACCACGTCACCGTACATCTGGATGAAGCGGCGGTAACAGTCCCACGCGAAACGGGGATTGTCGGAGATGCGGGCCAGCCCCTCGACAGTGGTGTCGTTCAGTCCCAGGTTCAGGATGGTGTCCATCATGCCGGGCATCGAGTCGCGGGCACCGGATCGCACGGATACCAGCAGTGGGTTGTCACCGCTGCCGAATGTGCGGTCCATCTGCTGCTCGATCTGTTCCACGGCGGCCGCGACTTCGGCATTCAGGGTATCGGGATACTGGCGATCGTTGGCGTAGAACCAGGTGCAGACTTCGGTGCTGATCGTGAAGCCGGGAGGTACCGGCAGTCCGATGGAGGCCATTTCCGCCAGATTGGCCCCCTTGCCGCCCAACAGTTCACGCATTCGGGCGTTGCCGTCCGTCTGCCTGCCGAAATTGAATACGTGCTGATTCACTCCCGCCGAGTCACGGGATTGCGCCACTGTGCTTGTGCTGGATTCTGTCATGATGGTTGCGATGGTTCCTGCCTGGTTCTGGCCTGCGCCTGATGTGATCCCCGGCATGCGGGAGCGTGGTCCTTGGCCGGGGGCAGAGAAGGGCGGAAGGATAAATCAACTGGCCGTCAAAATCCAGTATCGGCGGCGAAAGTGTCCGCTTACTGCGCCACTATGGTGTCGCGCTGGAAGTGCCCGTGTTGCAGGAAATGCAGCACCTGATTGATGGCCGGCTGCCGCAACATGATGAAGGTGTGCGTATAGGGCAGGGCGATGAAGTCCTGCATGCCCTCCACTTTGGTGTTCTCGACGCTGACCTTGCCGTCATCGGCTTCCGGCAGCGTCATCGAGGCGATGGGGTTGAGCGAGCGGGTGCCGGCGATCACGCCCAGTTCGAAATCCACCGGTCCCAGCTGCCGGGGCACGCTGTCGTCGTTGGTGCCGAGCTGGAGTGCGGGCTCGCCGGAGAACAGCTCGAAGCCCGGCAGGTCGCCGAAGACGTCAATGATCTCGCTTCCCCGGTTCGGGGGCGCCAGCATCACCACGCGTCCCAGGTCCTCCATGGAACTCCGTGACAGGAAGTCCCGGACCAGGATGCCGCCCAGTGAGTGGGTGGCAAAATGGATCCGGTCGGCCTGCAGCATGTGACACAGATCGAGGCCCTGCTGCACGGCTGAATCAGCCAGATCCCGGATGCTGTGTTGCCGGGACTGGTAGCCGATATTGGCGACCCGGTAACCGGCATTTTCCAGGGATTCCTCCATGCGCTGCATGGAGAAGTCGGTGCGGCTCAGTCCGTGCAGCAATACCACGCATTCGTCGCTCTGGGCGGCGGTCATCGACGAGCCCAGTGTCGCCATCAGCGTCAGGCCGCCCAATGCCCGCTTCCACCAGCGTCGCGGTTTCATTCCTTTTCACTGCCGGCGGCCGGCCCCGACTGGCCCGCGCCGGTGGCGTTGTGCCCCAGTACCTTCTGTAGTCCCTCGATCAGGTTCATCGGCAGCGGGAACACGATGGTGGAGTTCTGCTCGCTGGCAATCTCGGTCAATGTCTGGAGGTAGCGCAGCTGCAGCGACTCGGGCTGGCTGGCCAGCAGACCCGCCGCATCGACCAGTTTCTGGGACGCC
>JBNJGU010000047.1:0-15604 GCA_051747985.1 Pseudomonadota bacterium
GCGGAAGGATTGCCGCTGCCGGTGGCTGTCATGACGCTGTCCCCCTATACGGACCTGGCGGCGACGGGAGCTTCCCTGGAAGAGAACAGCGCCCGTTGCGCCATGTTCACGGGAGACGCCATCCAGCGTGCGGCGAAACTCTACCTGGCGGGCGCCGAGGAACAGCTGCCGCTAGCCTCGCCGCTGTACGGCGACTTCACCGGCTTTCCGCCATTGTTCATCATGCTCAGCGAAACCGAGGTGTTGCGTGATGATGGTCTCCGTGTCGCGGAGAAGGCGGATGCCGCCGGAGTTGATGTACAATTACAGGTATGGCGTGATCAGCCGCATGTCTGGCCGATTTTCCACCCGCTGATACCGGAAGCCTCGCGCGGCATCGGGGATCTGGCCGGGTTCGCGCGACAGCACAGCCGATAGACCGCAGTACAGGTGAGCCGCCCATGAGCACGACCGCACGGACAGCACAGAGCACACAGCTGGTACCCCGGGAACGGGCCGTCCTCGACGTCAAGGGCAGTGAGACCACCCACGAGGTTCGGTATCTGATCATCGGTGCCGGTCTGTCCGGACTCGGCATGGCCATGCAATTGAAGGCCACGGGCCGACGCGATTTCCTGGTGCTGGAGAAGGAGAGCGAGCCGGGCGGATACTGGCGCCAGAGCGGCTGGCCCGGCAGCGCCAGTGAGACCCCGTCACAGCTCAGTGCGTTCTCGTTCGCCCCCTTCAACGACTGGGTACACCGCTTTCCCACCCGCGAGGACATGCTGGCCTACATCGATCATCTGGTAAGCCGCTACGGTCTGGCTCCCTGTATCGAATTCAATGTGGAGGTGATCAGCCTGCGCTACCTCACCGAGCTGGAGCGTTGGCAGGTGGAGTTGCGGGATGGCCGTTATCTCCGCGCCGAGTTCATCATGATGGGCACCGGTGCGCTGGGCGGTCCGGAAAGGCCGGACATCAGCGGCCTGGACGATTTCAGTGGTGCCAGTCTCCACGCCAGTGAATGGGATCCGGCGCTTGACCTGACCGGACGCCACGTGGCGGTCATCGGTACCGGTGAGAGCGCGGTGCAGATTGTGCCCCATGTGACCGAGAAGGCCGCCTCGGTGACGCTGTTCCAGGAAGAGCCGATGTGGATCCTGCCGCAGGCCAATCGCACCATTTCCGCGGCGGAAAAAGCGCTGACCGGTGGTACGCCCTGGTTGCTGCAGCGACAGCGTCAGCGCATCTTCAAGCGCCAGGAGGCACAATTTTCCACCATGGTGCCCGGTTCGCGACCGCATCAGCAGGCTCAGAAAAGAGCCAGGAATCACATAAAGCGTTCAGTGCCCAATATGCAGAAACGCCGGCAACTGACGCCGGGTTACCCGATAGGAAGTCGACCGATACGTTACGCGGATGATTTCTACAAGGCGGTCAATCGCAAGCATGTGCGGATCGTGGATGCCGGCGTGCGGGAGGTGACCGAACACCATGTGATCGGTGAGGATGGCAGCCGGTGTGAAGCCGACACGCTGATCTTCGCCACCCCCTGGCGCTGGCCGGACGCCCTGGTGCCGCCGGGCATGATCATCGGACCGGGCGGCAGTGACCTGGGGCGCCGGTGGCAGGCCAATGGCATCGAGAGTTATCGGGGACTGTGTGTGCCGGGCATGCCCAACCTCTTCATGCTCAATGGCCCGCACACCGCGCTGCGGCACAACTCGCCCACATTGATGCTGGAGGCGCAGTACGGCGCCATCATGGATTGTCTGTCCCACATGGAGCAGCAGGGGCTGAAACAGCTCGAACCACGGCCGGAGGCGGCCGCCGATTTTGCCCGGGACATGCGTCAGGCTTCGGTGCAGCGGGTCTGGGGCAGCACCTGGCAGGGCTCCCTGCCCAGCCACCGGCGCCGTGGCAGTGAATCGGTGCAGTTGTGGCCGCACGACGTGCAGGCCTATCAGACCCTGATGCGGGCCTTCGACCGCGACGCCTTCATCTGGCGTTGAATCATCCCGTGCCATGGCGCGGCGTCATTACGGATCACTCAACACCAGTTCCACCCGCCGGTTGGCCGCGCGCCCACTGGCGGTGGTATTGGTCTCCAGCGGACGGGTGGCGGCGTACCCGACCGCCCGCAGACGGTTCTCGGGCACGTCGCTGTCGGCCAGGAAACTCACCACGGCCAGGGCGCGCGCGGTGGACAGCTCCCAGTTGGAGGCAAACTGGCCGGTACGGATGGGCTGATTGTCCGTGTGTCCTTCCACCGAGACCTGACCCCGAAACAACAACAGGAATTCGCGCAGGTCATCCAGTAACAGCAGACCGTCCGCGTTCAGTTCGGCGGCTGCGCTGTCGAACAGCAGACCTTCGGGCAGGCGCAGGGTGATGTTGTCGCGGCCGGCGATGACCTCAACGCCCAGTTCGCGCAGTGCATCCAGCATGTCCGCCATCCGTGTATCGGCGGCACCGGTCGCGCCAGCGGCACCGCCGGCACTGTCGCCATCACCTTCGGGGGCATCCAGGCCACCCTCGCCGTCCAGCAGGTCCAGCCCTTCCCCCTCGATCAGGGTGCTGCCACCGGCCGTGCGACCCTGTTCCACCGGCGCCTCGTCGACGACCTGCTGTGGCTGCGTCAGTGCCATCACCAGAACAAAGAAGGCGATGATCAGCGTCAGCACGTCCAGGTAGCTGATCATCCAGGTTTCATCGTTCTGCTCTGGGTCGCCCGCCGGATCGTCCCCGATCAGCCCGGTATCGAAACGCTCTACCATGTCAGGTCCCCCGCGCCGCCGGTATACCGGTGTCGCGGATCTCGTCCTCGTAGGTGGCCAGGAAGGACTGCAGAGTCTCCTCGATCACCGATGGTGGACGTCGCTTGCTCATCAGCGCCACCCCTTCCAGGATCATGTTCATGGCGATCAGCCGGTCCTCGGTGCGCCGCTCCAGCTTCACCGCGATCGGCTTGAACAGCACGTTGGCCAGCAGGATGCCGTAGAAGGTGGTCAGCAGGGCCACCGACATCTGCGGGCCGATACGGTCCAGGCTGTTGGCGTCCATCACTGACAGCATGTTCACCAGTCCCACGAGCGTGCCGATCATGCCGAAGGCGGAAGAGTAGGTGGCCATGGTGCGGAAGATCTGCGCCTCGGCCCGCTCCCGCGCCTTCAGCCGTGCAATGCGCCAGCGCATGATGTCGATGATCTCGTCCTCGCGGGTGTTGGCGATGACCAGCTGGATGCCGGTTCGCAGGAACGGATTGCGGGCCCGCGACAACTGCTCGTCCACCTGCCGGATGTCGCCCTGGAACCACAGCCGCGACATCCGCACCAGCTCCCGGATGTCATCGCGTGTGTAGGTGTTCTCTCGCCGGAACACAATGCCGACCAGCCGCACCACCCGCACCACCTCCTGCAGCGGATAGCTGATGAACGTGGCCGCCAGCGTGCCGGTGACGACAATGGCCAGTCCGGGCAGATTGAAGAAGCTCTGGCCGGACTCGGCGGAGAAGAACAGCACACTGCCCAGTAGCGCAATACTGGCCAGCATGCCGATCAGGGTGGATGGATTCATGGGGCGCCCTGCAAACGAATGTCAGCAGGGATAGCGGCTGGCGTGGCCGGGACTTTAGCGTGCGGTGGCTGGCTCACGAGGTTGCGCTAGACTGTGAGAGGGGGTTGTGCCATGCTGATTTAACTGGACTTAGCTAAGTCCGGACTATACTGGCGTTCGAGGAATGTTGCCATGGCTGACCTGCAGATCAACATGCATGAAGCGAAATCCCGGCTCTCCGAGCTGGGTGAGCGTGCCTGGAAGGGGGACCGGATAGTGATAGCCAGGGCCGGAAAGCCATACCTGGATCTGTTGCCGCATCAGGCGAGTCTATCTGATCGGCAGCCGGGCCGATTGAAAGGAGAGATCGTACTGGGGGCTGACTTCGATCAGACGCCCCGGGACATCATCGACGCCTTCGAGGGAGCGGATGAGGATGAGACGGCTACTGATTGATACCCACGTACTGTTGTGGTGGCTGATCGATGATCCGTCGCTGGGTGAGTCGGCCAGGAATCTGATCCGCGAGCCCCGCAGCTCCGTTTACGTCAGTGCAGTCTCGCTCTGGGAGATCTCCATCAAGCGTTCCCTGGGCAAACTGCGAGCCCCGATGGGGATGAATGGACTGATCGAGGAAGAGGGATTTCTTCCATTGGCGATCACCCTGTTTCATGGGGAGCAGGCCGGCGAGCTGCCGGCGCTGCACCGGGATCCGTTCGACCGGATGCTGGTGGCACAGGCGCAGGCCGAGGGTCTGGAAATCATTACCGCTGATCGACAACTCGCCCGGTACGGGGTCCGGACCATCGACGCGGGGCGTTGACGGTCGGGATCGCCGTCTTTACTCCTGTTCATTCACTCCGCCGGCACAATCCGCAGGATCCGGTCCTTCTGCTGGCGGTGCTTTTCCACCGTCTGGCGCCCGTCATGGTTGCTGGTGCCGACATACAGTGCGCCATCGGGCCCCACCGCCAGCGCCCGCAGACGGCCATGGACGCTGTTGCCGTCGCCGTCGTGAAACCAGCGCTCGATGGCCGTGGGGCGGCTTGGATCGTCTTCATCCTGAAAGCGGATGCGCTGCAGGGTCTGGCGGTTGTCGCCGGACATGAAGCCGAGCACGGATACGAACAGGTCGCCCTGTAGTCCGGGCATCAGGTCGCCGTCGTAGAACTGCACGTCCGCCGGTGGCATGGATGGATTGAAGGTCAGGATGGGGTCCACGTACTCGTCCATGCCGGCGGCGCCGACCATGACCGGCCAGCCGTGGTGGGCGCCGCCTTCCAGGATGATCACCCGGTCATGGCCGAACAGGCCGTCCTCGCCGGTGGGGCCGTTGTCCGCCGCGAACAGCCGGCCGGTGCCGGGCTGCCAGTCCAGGCCGTGCACATTGCGCAGGCCATGCGCCCAGATCGGATTGTCGGGCCAGGGATTGTCCGCGGGTACCTCGCCTTCCGGGGTCAGGCGCAGTACAGCGCCTGCCGGGTCGTCCAGGTCCGCGGAGCGCTGACGCTCGAAGGCATCCCCGGTGGCCACGTAGAGCATGCCGTCCCCGCCGAACTCCAGCGTACCGCCGCTGTGGCTGCCGCCGCGCTGCTGGGCCGGCAATCCGTCCAGCAGCACTTCCTCGTCCCCGGCCTGTCCGTCCACGTCGCGAAAGCGGCTCAGGCGGTTGAGCGGGCCGTCGTCCGTGGTATACGTGTACATGACATACACCCAGGGTTGCTCCGGGAACTCCGGGTGCAGCGCCAGACCGGTCAGGCCGCTCTCGCCCATGAAGAAAGTGCGCTCCGTGATGTCCAGCCAGGGCGATTCCCGGCGCTCCCCATCCAGTGACAGCACCTGCACCCGACCCGGCCGCTCGGTGACGAAGATCCGCTCGTCCGGCGAGAACACGATGGACCAGATCACTTCCAGATCGGTGGCAAATTCCTGCACCTCGATGCCTTCCGGTTGCGGGTGATAGGTCGGCTCGGGCATGGGCGGAATCTCGCCGCGGATGATCTCGTCCTGGGCCCGGGTTGCGACACTCAGCAGCGAGGTCGACAGAGCGGCGGCGATCAGTGCGCTCCGCATGGCGGTTGAAAACGGCATGACGATGTCCTTTTGTCGTGTATGGCTGGAGGCAGCAGTGTAACGGGGAGGCGGGATGGATCAAATGAAGTCCGTCGACGGGGAGGTGCGGTTCGTCGGGTAGGCGGCTTGATGTCATCCTCGATCCAGTCAGACGGCCACCGACACCCGATTCCGCCCTTCTTCCTTGGCCTGGTACAACGCCTTGTCGATGCGGGTCAGCACCATCTCCATCGACTCGCCCGGACGGCATTCGGTCACGCCCAGGCTGACTGTCAGCTTCAACGATTCACGACCGAACGGCACGGACTCCGACTCCACGGCCCGGCGGATGATCCCGGCCCGTTCGGTGGCTTCCTCCACCGTGCAGTCTTCCAGCAGCACGAACTCCTCGCCGCCCTAGCGGCACAGCGTATCCGAGTCCCGGCTATGCCGCCGGATCACATCGCCGATGGCCTTCAGCATCAGGTCGCTGGTCAGGGGCAGCATCTGGTCGGAGATGCTGTCGGACAGCGAGTTGTGAGCGACGAAATAGCTGGTCACCGAGGTGGCCATGAAACCGGCGGTCATCAGCGCCGTCAGGGCCAGGACAACATATTGCTTGCGTCGGTTCATGGTGAACTTCGACCAGAGACTGATTCCATATTGTACTCAAAAGCCAGACATTACGTAGGGTGTTGGGCGCTGGACTGAACTGAATTCATTCATTTGTTGACCCGCATGCATTGCACTATAATGAAACAATGTCTCCCGAAACCATCGACGTACCACGACAGGCGGCCGGGCCTGTTCCTGCACGTCAACCCCTTCCGAGCCTTCTGCTCGTATTTGCGCTGCTGAGTCCCGGGGCGCTGTTCGCCCAGCCCGGCAATATCGACTGGCTGGTCGATGGCTACGGTACCCTGGGCGCTGTCCACTCCAGCGACGGGCGGGCCGACTACGTCCCCGATCCGGCGTTGCTGGAAGGGGCAGGGCGCACTGACACGGTGTCCGTGCTGACGGACAGTCGCGCCGCCGTGCAGGTACGTGCGCAGCCGCGGGGTTCACGTTTCTCTGCCGTGGTGCAGGTGGTCGCGGAAGCGCAGTCGGACCGCTCATTCGGCGCGGATGTGGAGTGGGCCAACCTGCAGTTCGACTGGACGCCCGCGCTGACGTTGCGGGTCGGTCGCATCGCGCTGGGTACCTTCATGATGTCCGATCACCGCAAGGTGGGCTATTCCTTTCCCTGGGTGCGCCCGCCGGCGGAGCTGCACCAGCTGGTGTCGATCACCAACAGCGACGGCGTGGATGCCACCTGGCGCACGACCATCGGTGATTTCCAGTATACGGGGCAGTTGTCGTACGGCCGCAATCGCATGACGGAACTGGACGGTGCCCTGAGTGCTCCCAATCTGTTCAGTTTCCAGAATCAACTGGAACACCGCTCCCTCAAATTGCATGCCAGCCTGCTGCGGGCCAAGTTGACTTTCGGCGCCCTGCAGCCATTGTGGCAGGGGTACCGGGCCTTTGGCGCCGCTGGCGAGCAGGTGGTGCGGCGCTATGACGCCAGCGGTGACTGGGGGCGCTTTGTGGGTGTGGGCATCGAGTATGACCCCGGGCCGTGGTTCGCGATGGCGGAGTGGGGGCGCGGTGAGACCGACTCCGCCTTCGGTGCCCGCTACGGCTGGTATGCCAGCGCCGGCCGGCGTTTCGGGGATGTCACGCCCTACGTCACGTTCGCGCGCGGCGGCGGGGATTTCGGGCCGGATGATGCGCGGGGGCTGGATCCCGCACCGTATACTGGCGACGCGGCCGCGATGGTGGCCATGCTCAACCAGAACCTGCGCCTGATCCAGTCGGGCACCACGCCACACCAGCAGACCGTGAGTATCGGTGCCCGCTGGGATGTCATGCCCTGGATCAGTGCCAAGCTGCAATATGATGAGGTCGAGACCCGCAATGGCTCGATCGGATCGTTCCGTAACAGTGCACCCGGTCACCAGCCGCGTGGTGCGGACCTGTTCAGTTTTTCCGTGGATTTCCTGTTCTGATGATGCGGCGATTCTTTTCCATTTCCTTGATGCTGTGGTTCATTTTGGTCGTGATGCCGACCGGTAACGCCACGTTCCAGCTTCGTGCCGAACCGGATGATGTATCCGTTGGCGACCCCGAGGCGGTGGTGGTGATCGTGGCTGCGGACAGTCCGGTCAGGGAGCTGACCCGCGAGCAGGTCGAGGCGATTTTCATGGGCCGCACGCTGACGTTCCCGGATGGCCGGCGGGCGGCGCCGGTGGGTCTGCCCGAAGGAGCCGAAGCGCGCGGCCGCTTTTTCTCCCGCATACTGGGGCGGTCGGCCGCCCAGGTCCGTGCCCACTGGGCACGCTTGATGTTTACGGGGCGGGGACGGCCCCCGGCCACGCTGTCGGGTGTGGCGGCCGTGCTGGAGCGGGTGGCGGGCGATCCGGCGGCCATCAGCTATGTGCAGCGTCGTGACCTGAATGAGTCGGTGCGGGTGGTGTTCGAGTGATCGACCGCAACGCTCTGCGCTGGCACCGCCTGGTTGAGCCGGCGTTCCTGTTTCCGGCCATCGGCATCCTGTTGCTGATCCTGGTCTGGTCCGCGCTGTACAATGTGGTGCGCACCGAGCGTGTGGCGGCTGTGCGCTCGCACCGGATCACGGCCGCGGACCTGGTTACCACGTACGAGGCGCAGGTCGTGCGCGCCCTGCGGGAGCTGGAGTTCACGGTATCATTGGTGAACTACACCGCGCAGTCGCGGACCGTCGATCAGACCCTGGCAGAGCTGGAGAGGCATGAGCTGTTGCCGCCGTCTCTGCTGTTCGCGGTATCCATTCTGGATGCACAGGGAAGAATCATTGCTTCCACGGATGACGCACCGGACGGGGAGATGGCTTCGACGCCGGCCCTGCCGGTACCGGCACTACCGCTGCCGGTATCCCTCCACTATGCCCGTCATGACACGCAAAGCGATCGCTGGTGGATCGATATCAGTGCCACGCTGCAGGAGCCGCTGGATGCACGGGCCGACAGGGTCGTGGTTTCGGTGGACGCCACCTATTTCGTCAGCAGCTACGAGGATGAACGGCTCGGGCAGCTGGGCTCGCTGGGCGTGGTCACGGCGGATCAGGTCCTGCTGGCGGCCCGTGTGAGTGATCAACTGTTGTATGGGGGCGAGGCGCCCGTGGAGCAGTGGCTGACTGCCGCTGGCGAGGGTGAGGTCAGCGTCCATGACTCGCCGATTGATGAGGAGTTGCGTTACATCGCCGTGCGGTCGGTGTTCGGCTGGCCGCTGTTTCTTGTTACCGGATTGTCGGTGGATGAACAGATGGCGCCGGTCAACGCCGCGACGCGGCGTAGCGTCTGGGCTTCGATCGGAGTCAGTGCGGTGTTGATGGTGTTGATGGCGCTGCTGGGGCGCATGAGCCAACAGTTGCACCGCAGCCGGGCCCTGCTGTTACAGCAGCGGATGGCCCAGGCCGAGGAAGCGGAGTACCGCGCCCTGCATGACGACCTGACGGGACTGCCCAATCGCAGTCTGTATTCGCAGCTTCTGGGCGCCAGGATCCGCGAATCACGCCGGGATGGAACCGCGTTCGCGGTGATGTTTCTGGATCTGGACAGGTTCAAGCAGGTCAACGATACCCTGGGGCACGAGGCCGGCGATCTGCTGTTGCAGGAGGCCTCTGGCCGGATCCTCGAGGCGCTGCGCGACAGCGATGTACTGGCCCGCATGGGCGGGGACGAATTCGTGATTCTGCTACGCTCCGTCAGTGACCGCCGGGCGCTGGAAGAGGTGGCTGAGCGGTTGCTGCGGGCCGTCAGCCGACCCTATCAGCTGACCGGTCATGTCGTCTCCATATCCGCCAGCATCGGGATCAGTTGCTATCCCCGGGATGGCGAGGACGAGCAGACCCTGCTGAAGCATGCCGATGACGCCATGTACCGGGCCAAGCAGGAAGGCCGGAATGCCTTCCGTTTCCATGGCGATCCGCCGACCGGCTGACGATCCGACAGTCAGGCGTCGGCCCCTTCCTTTTCTTTTTCCTTGCGCACGTCATCGAATGCCCGCCGGATGACCTCGACCTCGCTCTCGTAGGTGTCGGCGTCGCCGAACTCCATGAATCGGTGGTAGCGGCTGTGCACTTCCTTCAGGTTGGCCGCATGCTTGATCGGGCACCAGTACTGCTCGGTGCGCGCGCCCACTTCCCGGGTGAAGGCGATGACGCCATTGAAGTAGCCGCAATACAGGCAGTTGATCTTCTCGATGACGTTGAGGTACTTGAGGTTGTGCCGGTCCATGACCACATAGTCCCGCCGGCGCGCCTTGGGGATGCCGTACAGCGGAAAACACACGGCCTGGTAGAAATTGACCACCAGGTCCATGAACAGCGCGGGCAAAAGACACAGCCAGATGACGGGAACGCTGATCACATGTCGCAGTCTGGCGTGGCGCAGGTAGCTCAGCAGTCGGCGCATCTGGGAGCGGTGACGCCGTGCCACCTCTTTTCGGAACCGGATGGTCCGTCCGCGGATCTCGTAGGTGTCGATACGGATGCGCTGGACTTCCTGGCGCAGTTCCTTTTCCAGCTCGCGGATACGTCGGGCCAGTTCCTCGATGCGTTCGTTCATGGTGTCGGACTCCGGGGTGGTTGTGTCTTCTGCGGGGTTTCAGGGTAGACTATCAACGGGTGCCGGGGGGAAACATTTGTGGCAGGGACGCTGCCATCGTGTTTGCAAGTGTTACCGGTGATCGAGAAAATCGTCTGATGCATGAACGAGGTAAAATCATGGAACGTGTTCGAAAATATACCGGATTGATGATACTGGCCGTGTTGGCGTGGGTCTGGACCCTGCCGGCGCAGGCCATGAACAAGGCGGAGCTGATCGAAGCCATGGCCAGCGAGGCCGGCCTTTCGAAGGAAGATGCGGGGAGTTTCATTGATAATTTCTCCACGGTGGTGAGCGATCTGCTTTGCCCCCGGGACAAATGTGGAGTCGAAGAATCGCCGTGTCCCGGGGACAAATGCGAAGTTGAAGAAGCGCCCTGTCCCAGGGACAAATGCGGAGTGGGAGATCCGTTGGTCCTGTCCGGCTTCGGTGCTTTCCGGGTGATCCCCGGGATGGATGCACGGGGCAGGTTGTCCGGTGGAGAGGTGGAATTTGTGCCCGGCCGCGCGTTTCAAGCCTCCGATGAGGTATCGGCCGATGCCTTCACAATGACCGTGAACCGCACCATGACCATTAACCGCGCCGGATGGCCAGGGGATCTGGATAGTGATGGCGATGGTTTGCCTGATCTGACCGGCGACGATCTGGTCGTGCTTGGTGATGGTATGGGGCCGGTCCGGGCCGGAGACGTTGTCGTGATCAATGACCCGCCTCGTGGTAATTCGGGAAAGCGGCCTGGTGGGGCTGGAATGGAAGTGAAAGTGGCAGCGGTAGTGGTTGATTGTTGCAAGCCGCTGGTCATTGATGTCTGGGAGCGGGGTACCAGCAGTGCTGGATTGATCCTTCGCGGCATCGACAAGAAGGATATCCGACGTGGCATGCGTATCACCACGTCACCGGATCAGCCGGGCGATGAGTCGATCGTTCTGTCGAGACTGAGTGAGCGGTGCAAGGATGATGAGTCCTGCATGAGAGGAGTCTCAAATAGCTACATCACCCTGCTGACCCTGATCGTTGACGAGGTCAACGCCGGTGGATCCGTGGAAGTGGGCAATCTCGGCCAGTTCTTCCAGGAGGCCCGGGCCACGGTCCAGGTGGTCGATGTCTGTGGCGAGGAGATCTGCCGGGTGGAGCATGAAGTGGAGCTGGGCGTCACCGGCGAGTCGCCGGAGACGGTGGCGGCAATGGCTTCCAGCATCTCCAAGCGCTCCGCGCGCACCGGTCGCAACCCGCAGACCGGCAAGGAAATTCAGGTGACGACGGAGAACCGGGTCAAGTTCAAGGCCGGCGCCGAGCTGAGCAAGTAGTCCGTCCGGTCATGATGGATCGCATGATTGACAGTATAATGTCATAAAGCATGGATTTCGGGACAAAGACCGTCAACAGACGGTCATGTCCGGGGAGTCGCTATGCTATGATGTCAATCAACTCCAGAGGGAGAATGATCTATCATGACCGCAATACAGAGCCGCGATACCGGGCTCAGTGCCGACAACCGGCGCGTGCGTGAATACCTCGACGCGGTGCCGCGGGATCCGGAGCTGGATGCCGGCCAGGAGGCCGAGCTGACGGCACGTATCCGGGAACTGCTGCGCGAGAAGGACGCCGTGCTGGTGGCACACTACTACACCGATCCCGCACTGCAGGCGCTGGCCGAGGAAACCGGCGGCACGGTGGCCGATTCGCTGGAAATGGCGCGCTTCGGCCGTGACTGTGACGCCTCCACCCTGGTTGTCGCCGGGGTGCGCTTCATGGGCGAGACCGCCAGCATCCTCAGTCCCGACAAGAACGTGCTGATGCCGACCGAAGAGGCCACCTGCTCGCTGGATATCGCCTGTCCGGCGGATGAGTTCGCGGCTTTCTGCGATGAACATCCCGACCGCACGGTGGTTGTCTATGCCAACACCTCGGCGGCCGTCAAGGCGCGTTCGGACTGGGTCGTGACATCCAGTATCGCGCTGGACGTGGTCGAGCACCTGCAGGACCGGGGCGAGAAGATCCTCTGGGCGCCGGACAAGCACCTGGGGCACTACATCCAGCAGAAGACCGGGGCCGACATGCTGCTCTGGGATGCTGCCTGTATCGTGCACGAGGAGTTCAAGGCCAAGGGCCTGATGGACATGAAAACGTTGTATCCGGAGGCTGCCATACTGGCCCACCCGGAATCACCGGCCTCTGTACTGTCCATGGCCGATGTGGTCGGCTCCACCAGCCAGATGATCGATGCCGTGCGACGTCTGGACAATGAGCAGTTCATCGTCGCCACCGACCAGGGCATCTTCTACAAGATGCAGCAGGCGGCGCCCGAGAAGACGCTGATCATCGCGCCCACGGCCGGCAATGATGCCACCTGCCGCAGTTGCGCACACTGTCCCTGGATGGGCATGAACACCCTGCAGCGCCTGCATGACGCGCTGCGTGATGGCAGCGACGAGATCCGGGTGGACCGGGAACTGGCCCGGAAGGCCATGCTGCCGCTGCAGCGCATGCTGGATTTTTCCAGAGAGCGGAAGTTGCAGGTCAAGGGCAAGGCCTGACTGCGCGGGGCGTCAGCCGGACGCCTCGCGCTGCATGCGTTCCACATCCATCATCTTCTGTCGCAGGCGGGCCAGCAGGGGCTGGTTCCCACTGCGACCGCTCTCGATGCGGATGGCGTAGGTAAGCTGTTCGCGGGCACTGCGGAAATCCCCCACCAGCGTGAAAAATTCGGCCCGGGCCTGATGCACCTTGCTGATGTCACCGGCCATGCCCTGCACTTCGGCGATCGTGTACCACAGGTGGTGATCGTCTGGTCGGCGTGAGGTATGGTTCTCCAGTACCCTTGCCGCCTCTTCATAGCGCCGTGCGTCCATCAGGGCGTCGGCATGGGCCATCACCAGCGGGTGGTTGTCCGGGTTGATGGACAGGTGGCGTTCCAGATACTGCAGGGCCTGTCCTGCCTCGCCCATGGCGGTCAGCATCTCGGCGCGGGTGGTGACATAGGTGATCCGGTTGGGATCGTCCTCCTGCAGTTCTTCCAGGATGTCCAGCGCCTCCGGATACTGCTCGTCCTCGGCCAGGGCCAGGGCCAGTCCATAGCGCAGGTGTTCGCGACGGAAATCATCGTCGGCCTGCCGCAGATCACGTTGGAAGGTAGTGACGGCGTCCGAGGCGCTGTCCGCATAGCGTACCTGGATACGGGCCCGTATCAGGTGATAATCCAGTGAGTCCTTGCCATCGCGGCGGGCGTAGCGGGTGGCCCGGCTGCGGGTGTCGGCGATCCGTGACTCGGTGACCGGGTGGCTGAGCAGGAATTCCGGTGGCCGGGTGGAGAAGCGGCTCATGTCCTGCAGGCGCTCGAACAGGGCCGGCATGTCATCGGGGTCGTAACCGGCGTTGTACAGTGTGCGCAGTCCGACCCGGTCGGCCTCGGCCTCGTTCTGACGGGAGAAGCGCAGCTGGTTCTCGATGGCCCGGCCCTGCGCGGCCATGATGGCGGCGGCGCCGGCATCGCTGCCACTGCCGCTGGTGCCGGCCATGACCACGATGCTGGCCAGTAATGTGGCCAGCTCCGGCAGTCGCCGTCGCTGGGCGTCCTCGACGCCGCGGGCGAAGTGACGCTGACTGACGTGGGCCAGCTCGTGTGCCATGACCGACGCGAATTCCCCCTCGCTCTGGGCGTTCAGGAACAGACCGCCGTTGACGCCGATGATGCCGCCCGGAGCGGCGAAGGCGTTCAGCGACGGGCTGTCGACCAGGACAAAGGAAAGGCGTCGATCCTGCAGTTCGCTGTGCCGCGCCAGTTCGTAGGTGAAATTGACCACGTAATCATTGATCAGCGGATCACTGATGGTCGGGGCGCTGCGGCGCACCGAACGCAGGAATTCCTGTCCCAGGCGGTGCTCCTCCTGGCTGGAGAAGACGCCGGACATGCGGTCTCCCAGACTTGGCAGTTCCACCTGGCCGCCGGCCGGCGTGGTCAGCGTCAGGGCGGCGCCCAGCAGAGTCATCCTTCCCAGTGTGCGTATTGCTGCAGACATGCGCTTGTGGCTCCGGACCGTTGTCAGAAACAGGGGGTTCAGCAACATAGGACCGATCATAGCACAATTAGTTTCCCGCGCTTTCGGCAACGCCGGCCTTCTGCTATGCACTGTGTGGAGGTGCTGCTAGAATACCGCGATGCAAACACAGACGCACAATCTTCAGGCGGATTCCGAGCTCGATGTCACCGGGCTGCAGTGTCCCATGCCATTACTGAAAGCCAAGCTGGCCCTGAACGGGATGGAGACGGCCCAGGTACTGCACGTGATTGCCACGGATCCGGGGTCGGAGCGTGATTTCCATGCCTTCGTGGAACAGAGTCGCCATGAGATCCTGGCGTTCGAGAAGGATGATGCGCAGTTTCGGTACTGGATAAGGAAGGGCTGAGTGTCCCGCATGCGCAAATTCTTCAGTGCCTTCGTGGATCGCTACTTCCACGACGAAGAATCGATCATCTTCACACTGATCCTGGTGGTCGCCTTCGTGGTGCTGCTGACCATGGGCGCGTACATTGCCCCGCTGATCGTGGCCATCATCATCGCCTATCTGATGCAGGGACTGGTCAATGTGGGCCTGCGCCTCGGCATCCCCTATCTGCCCTCGGTGGTGGTGGTCTACACCGTTTTCATGAGCGCCTTCCTGGCGATACTGCTGCTGGTGTTTCCACAATCCTGGAACCAGCTGGTGCGTCTGCTCAACGAGTTTCCGAGGCTGCTCAGCGAAGGCCAGGCACTGCTGATGCTGTTGCCGGAGAATTATCCCAGCCTGCTGACCGAGCAGCAGGTGCAGGAGTTCATCGACTCGATCCGGGGCGAGATCGCCCAGTTCGGCCAGTATGTACTGTCCTATTCCCTGTCCAGTCTGCCCAATGTGTTCACCTGGCTGATCTACCTGATCCTGGTGCCGGTGCTGGTGTTCTTCATCATGAAGGACAAGGCGCAGTTGCTGGACTGGGTCGCCAGTCTGCTGCCGCGCCACCGGCCCCTGATGCGCAAGATCTGGCAGGAAATGGACGTGCAGGTGGCCAATTATGTGCGCGGCAAGGTGGTGGAGATCCTGATCGTGGGCGGGACCAGCTACGTGGCCTTCATGGCCATGGGGCTGAACTATGCGCTGTTGCTGTCACTGCTGATGGGCCTGTCGGTTCTGATTCCGTTCATCGGCGTGGCCACGGTGGTGGTGCCGGTGGCGGCGGTGGCCTACGCGCAGTGGGGCATGGGCAGCGAGTTCGTGACCATCCTGGTGATCTATGCGGTGATCCAGCTGCTCGATGCCAATGTGCTGGTGCCCATCATCTTCTCCGAGACCGTGAA
>JBNJGU010000048.1:0-15559 GCA_051747985.1 Pseudomonadota bacterium
GCCGTCGGCAGTGTCGTGGGACAACTGGCGAAACTGGCGGGTTGCCGCGCCGTGGGTATTGCCGGTGGCCCGGAAAAATGTGCCTATGTGACCGATGAGTTGGGTTTCGATGCCTGTATCGATTACAAGGCCGGTAACCTGGAAGCGGACATCGCCGCCGCCACGCCGGACGGAATCGACGGCATTTTCGAAAATGTCGGCGGTGAGATTTTCGACACCTGTCTGGCCCGCATGAACCCCTTTGGCCGCATCGCCCTGTGCGGACTCATTTCCGGCTACGATGGGCAGGACCTGAGCCTGAAGAATGTCCGTGTCTTTCTGACCATGCGCCTGACCCTTCGCGGCTTCATCATCGCCGAACACATGGAGCACTGGCCGCGGGGGTTGAAAGAGCTGACCGGGCTGATCGCCGAGGGCAAGCTGAAGTACCGGGAAACCATCGCAGAGGGTCTGGAGGCAGCGCCGGAAGCGTTCATGGGCCTGCTGAAGGGCAGGAATTTCGGCAAACAGCTGGTACGCCTTTTCTGATGATGTTATATACCTTGATATATATTTTCACAATGACTATACTACGTATGTAGTCATTATCCGGGATGACTTCAGTGCTTCCGGAGGAGATCCATCATGAGACGTATCGCCAGGCTGTTCATGAACGGCCGTAGCCAGGCAGTAAGGTTGCCAGCGGAATTCCGGTTCGAAGGCAAGGAAGTCTATATCCGGAAGGATCCGGAAACCGGTGATGTCATACTTTCACGCAGACCCGGTGACTGGGAAAGTTTCTTCCGGATGGTGGATGCATCGGACGTCCCGGATGACTTCATGAAGGACCGGGAAAATGATATCGAGCCCGACAGGGAACTGTTCTGATCAGCAGGAAATCCGGGAGTCAGGTAATGGATGACCGACACTATATGCTGGATACCAATACCGCGAGTTACATTATCCGGGGCGAGCCCGCATCTCTGAGACACAGGCTGCTTACCATCCCGATGAACCGTGTGTGTATATCCGCGATCACCGAGGCGGAACTGCTGCGCGGCGTTGCAAGAAGGCCGGGTGCAGCGAATCTGAAGGCGCTGGTCGGCGAGTTCCTTTCCCGTGTCGAGATTCTGCCATGGAATTCGGTTGCCGCCCGGAACTGGGCTGAGCTGAAAACGCGCTGTGAGAAAGAAGGAACGGCCCTCGGCGCGATGGACATGCTGATTGCCGCACATTCGCTGGCAGCGGAAGCCACGCTGGTAACGAGTGATCGAAGCTTTCACAGCCTCTCGCACCTGACACTGGAAGACTGGACACGCCACTGAAGTTGAGTCTGTTCACCCTGCTATGAAGTAGTGATTCCCAACGAGTCCCACAACTCATCAACCCGTTCCTTCACGGCCGCATCCATGGTGATGGGTGTCCCCCATTCCCGATCCGTTTCCCCCGGCCATTTGTTGGTCGCATCCATTCCCATCTTGGAGCCCAGCCCCGAAACCGGAGACGCAAAGTCCAGATAGTCGATCGGCGTGTTCTCGACCAGCACCGTGTCACGCGCCGGATCCATGCGCGTGGTCATGGCCCAGACCACATCGTTCCAGTCCCGCACGTTGACGTCGTCGTCGGTGACGATGACGAATTTGGTGTACATGAACTGGCGCAGAAAGGACCAGGCGCCCATCATCACCCGCTTGGCATGACCGGGATACTGCTTCTTCATGCTGATCACCGCCATACGGTAGGAGCAGCCCTCGGGCGGCAGATAGAAATCGGTGATCTCCGGATACTGTTTCTGTATCAGTGGCACGAAGACTTCGTTCAGGGCCACGCCCAGCATGGCCGGTTCATCTGGCGGGCGGCCGGTGTAGGTGCTGTGGTAGATCGGATTGCGTCGGTGGGTCATTTTCGTGACCGTGAACACCGGAAATTCCTCGACTTCATTGTAATAGCCCGTATGGTCGCCATAGGGGCCCTCCGGTGCCATGTCGTCCGGATGGATCACGCCCTCCAGAATGATCTCGGCCGTGGCCGGCACCTGCAGGTCATTGGTCAGGCAGTTGGCCACTTCCGTGCGCGAGCCTCGTAGCAGGCCGGCGAAAGCATACTCGGACAGCGTGTCGGGAACGGGGGTCACAGTGGCCAGTGTGGTGGCCGGGTCGGCGCCAAGCGCAATGCTGATCGGGAAAGGCGTGCCGGGATGTGTTTTCTGCCAGTCACGGAAGTCCAGTGCTCCGCCGCGATGTGACAGCCAGCGCATGATCAGCCGGTTGCGGCCGATCTTCTGCATACGGTAAATGCCGAGATTCTGGCGCTCTTTCTCTGGCCCGCGCGTGACCACCAGGGGCCAGGTTACCAGTGGCCCGGCATCACCAGGCCAGCAAGTCTGTACCGGCAGAACATCCAGATCGACATCGGCTTCGTCGAGGACCACCTCCTGGCAGGGCGGTGATTTCTTCACTGTCGCCGGCATGTTCAATACCTTCCGGTATGCCGGCAGCTGCTTCCAGAGATGCCTGAGGCCCTTCGGGGGCTCGGGTTCCTTGAGAAAGGCCAGCAGTTCGCCGACCTCGCGCAGGCCCTGCAGATCTTCCTGTCCCATCGCCATTGCGATGCGGCGGGTATTGCCGAACAGGTTGCCCAATAATGGGACATCCGAACCTTTCGGGTTTTCGAAGAGCAGGGCCGGGCCGCCTGAACGCAGTGTGCGATCGCAGATCTCCGTCACTTCCAGGTACGGATCGACCTCCATGTCGATACGCTTCAGCTCGCCCTCGGCCTCCAGCAGCGCGATGAATTCTCTCAGGTCCCGGCAGCTCATCGATGGCAGCGCGCTACTTGCGCTTCAT
This sequence comes from Pseudomonadota bacterium, assembly GCA_051747985.1. GTDB lineage: Bacteria > Pseudomonadota > Gammaproteobacteria > Pseudomonadales > Pseudohongiellaceae > PWQG01. The sequence goes on from JBNJGU010000048.1 coordinate 2,826, forward strand.
GGAGTTGAAGAACTCATCGTTGGTCTTGGTGTCCTTCAGCTTGTCCAGGATGAACTCGGTGGCCTGCACGTCTTCCATGGAGGCGAGGATCTTGCGCAGGATCCACATGCGCTGCAGCTCTTCCTCGGACGTCAGCAGCTCCTCCCGGCGCGTGCCGGAACGGCGCACATTGATGGCCGGGTAAATGCGTTTCTCGGCGATCTTGCGGTCCAGGTGCAGCTCCATGTTGCCGGTGCCCTTGAACTCCTCGTAGATCACCTCGTCCATCTTGGAGCCGGTGTCCACCAGCGCCGTGGCGATGATGGTCAGGCTGCCGCCCTCCTCCAGGTTGCGCGCCGCGCCGAAGAAACGCTTGGGGCGCTCCAGGGCATGGGCGTCGACACCACCGGTCAGCACCTTGCCGGAAGACGGCACAATGGTGTTGTAGGCGCGCGCCAGGCGGGTGATGGAGTCCAGCAGGATGACCACATCCTCCTTGTGTTCCACCAGGCGCTTGGCCTTCTCGATCACCATCTCGGCCACCTGCACGTGACGGGCCGGCGGCTCGTCAAAAGTACTGGCCACCACTTCACCGCGTACCGAGCGCTGCATCTCCGTCACTTCTTCCGGACGCTCGTCGATCAACAGCACGATCAGGCGGCATTCGGGATTGTTACGGGCGATGGACTGGGCGATGTTCTGGAGGATGAGGGTCTTGCCGGCTTTCGGTGGAGAAACGATCAGGCCGCGCTGGCCTTTGCCGATGGGTGCCGTCAGGTCAATGGTCCGGGCACTGAGATCCTCGGTGCTGCCGTTGCCCACTTCCAGCTTCAGGCGCTCGGTGGCGAACAGCGGAGTCAGGTTCTCGAACAGGATCTTGTGTTTGGAATTCTCGGGTTTGGCAAAATTGACTTCGGAGATCTTCAGCAGGGCGAAATAACGTTCCCCGTCCTTGGGGGGCCGGATCTTGCCGGCAATCGTGTCCCCCGTGCGTAAATTGAAGCGTCGTATCTGACTGGGCGAGACGTAGATATCGTCGGGGCCCGCCAGGTACGATGAATCCGCCGAACGCAGGAAGCCAAAGCCGTCCTGCAGGATCTCCAGTACGCCGTCCCCGTAGATGTCCTCGCCATTCTTGGCGTGCTTCTTGAGGATGGCGAAAATGATGTCCTGCTTGCGGGTACGGGAGAGATTGTCCAGTCCCATCTCGCGAGCGCGTTCCAGTAGGTCGGTGATGGGCTCTTTCTTCAGATCGGTCAGATTCATAGTTGTCAGTGTTATCAGGATATGAAGGTGCTGTACGTGTCGCAGTCAGTCTGCATCAAAGGGCAGGCCGTTCATCATGGCGATGGGAGTCGGCGTGTACTGTACGTACAGGATGTAATGGATTATGTGTAAAAAATGATCAGTAATGGTCGGCGACGGGGTAAGGGTGTGCCGGGAAGCACTGGATCGCGAACCACTATAAAACGGCTTTTACGCCTTTGTCCAGTAAAAATGTGCAATGCGGGCGGACGATGCAGCCGGTGGATCCAGGTCCGGCTGCCTGTTGTCCGGCCGGGATCAGATCACACTGTCAATAAAGGCAGCCAGCTGTGACTTCGACAGGGCGCCGACCTTGGTGCCCTCGGCCTGGCCGTTCTTGAACAGGATCAGTGTCGGAATCCCGCGGACACCATACTTGGGCGCGGTTTCCGGATTGCTGTCGATGTTCAGCTTGGCAACGGTCAGCTTGCCGTTGTATTCGTCGGCGAGTTCTTCCAGGACCGGTGCGATCATCTTGCAGGGGCCACACCATTCGGCCCAGAAATCGACAAGCACGGGCCCATCGGCTTTCAACACGTCTTCTTCGAAACTGGCGTCGGATATCTGAACGATATTGTCGCTCATAAAGCGTCTTCCTTTCTTCGGTAGTCGGAACAAGCACCGGGGGACTGTCGGTTACAGTCCAGTCGGGAGGCTCATCATCAGGGAAATTTTGTAAACTTCTCCTATCATAAGGACAAATTGTCAGGTTTCAAGTCTGGTGATCAAACCAGCGGGAGTCGCCTGCCTCATGGATCGGTTCATGATCGAGTACAGCCTACGCTCCCGATATGGGGGTTGGACCAGTCCCGTTACGGGTTGTTACATCGAGCCCCGCAACAGTCGGGCCGCCTTTTTGGCGAAATAGGTCAGAATGCCATCGGCGCCGGCGCGTTTGATACAGAGCAATGACTCCAGCGCTACCGCCTTCTCGTCCAGCCAGCCGTTTTCCGCCGCGGCCATGTGCATGGCGTACTCGCCGCTGACCTGGTAGACGAAAGTGGGCGCACCGAACTCGTCCTTCACGCGGCGGACGATGTCCAGATACGGCATGCCGGGCTTGATCATCACCATGTCGGCGCCCTCGGCAAGGTCCAGTCCGACTTCATGCAGTGCCTCGTCACTGTTGGCCACATCCATCTGGTAGGTATGCTTGTTGCCCTTGCCCAGGTTGCCGCTGGAGCCGACCGCGTCCCGGAAAGGGCCGTAGTAACTGGAGGCGTACTTGGCGGAGTAGGCCAGTATGCGGGTCAGGCTGTGCCCTCCACCCTCGAGGGCCTGTCGGACCGCGGCAATCCGTCCGTCCATCATGTCCGACGGGGCAACGATGTCGGCGCCGGCCTCGGCATGGGAAAGCGCCTGGCGCACCAGGGCGTCGACCGTGGGCCCGTTCATGACATACCCTTGGTCATCGATGATGCCGTCCTGGCCGTGCGTCGTGTACGGATCCAACGCCACATCGGTGATCACGCCAAGCTCCGGGAATTCAGCCTTGAGACTGCGCACGGCGCGCTGTACCAGCCCCTCCGGGTGCCAGGCGTCGCGACCGTCCTCGGTCTTGCTGTCCTGGCCCGGCGAGGGGAACAGGGCGATGGCGGGGATGCCCAGGGCCAGCAGTTCCTCGGCTTCCTTCAACAGCAGATCGATGCTCAGCCGATGGATGTCCGGCATGGAAGGAATCGGTTGCTGTTGTCCCTTGCCTTCCACGATGAACAGCGGATAGATCAGGTCGTCGGTGCTGAGGCGGTTCTCCCGCATCAGACGACGGCTGAAGTCATCACGGCGCATCCGGCGCATGCGGGTGTGCGGAAACTGGCGTTGACTCACGGGGAACTCCCTGGATGTCGGTATGGGGCTGTCGGGTTGGCGGGCACCGGCACAGGCTCTGGTCCCCGTAACAAAAACTATAGCATAGCGTCCGGATGGGGCAAACGAAGAACCATACCATGTAGACTGCGAGCTGGACACCAACAAGGATCAACCGATGAACCGCACCCGTGTACTGATTGTCACTGTTTTTGCCGTCGCCCTCTTTCTGTATTTCTATCTGGACCTGGGCCGCTTTCTGAACCTGGCCTATGTACAGTCGCAGCTGGACACCCTGCAGACTTTCGCCAATGATCGTCCGGTGCTGGCGTCGGCCATCTACTTTCTGGCCTATGTGGTCATGGTCACGCTGTCCATTCCCGGTGCCGCCATCGCCACCCTGCTTGGCGGGGCGGTATTCGGCCTGCTATGGGGCCTGGTGCTGGTGTCGTTCGCCAGCACCATCGGTGCCACCCTGGCTTTCCTGGCGGCGCGGCTGGTGCTGCACGACTGGGTCCAGAAGCGCTTCGGACGGTACCTGAAAACGGTCAACGAAGGGGTCAGGCGCGATGGCGGCTTCTACCTGTTCAGCCTGCGTATGGTTCCGCTGTTCCCGTTCTGGTTGATCAACCTGGTCATGGCCCTGACACCGATCAGGACGCTCACCTTCTATGTCGCCAGCCAGACCGGCATGCTGCTGGGGACGGCGGTGTACGTCAATGCCGGCTCGGAACTGTCGCAGATCGACAGTCTGGGTGGCCTGTTGAATGCGACCCTGATCCTGTCATTCCTGCTGGTGGCGCTACTGCCCTGGCTGGCGCGCGGCGTGGTGTCGTTCATCAAGCGTCGCAAGGCCTTCCGCGGCTTCAGCAAGCCGAAGCAGTTTGATACCAACATGGTGGTGATCGGTGCCGGTTCCGGCGGACTGGTGGCATCACTGATCGCGGCCGGGGCGAAGGCCCGGGTGACGTTGATCGAGCGCGATCGCATGGGGGGCGACTGTCTCAACACCGGCTGTGTGCCCAGCAAGTCATTGATACAGAGCGCCCGGGTGGCGGCGACGGTGCGAGACGCCGGCCGGTTCGGTGTGAAGGCAGAATCCGGCGGAGTCGATTTTGCCTCGGTGATGGAAAGGGTGCAGTCCGTGATCCGCGCCATCGAGCCACATGATTCCGTGGAGCGGTTCACCTCGCTGGGCGTGGACTGTGTGCAGGGGGAGGCCAGGATCACCTCTCCGTGGACGGTGGAGGTCAATGGCGAGACCATCCGCACCCGGAGCATCATCGTGGCCACCGGGGCCGGACCGCTGGTGCCGCCGATTCCGGGCATCGATCAGGTCGATCCACTGACCTCCGATTCGGTCTGGGACCTGCGCGAACGTCCCGATGAATTACTGGTGCTGGGTGGCGGGCCCATCGGCAGCGAGCTGGCGCAGAGCTTTGCCCGCCTGGGCTCGAAAGTCACTCTGGTGGATCAGGCGCCACGGGTATTGCCACGCGAGGACGAGGATGCCAGCGCGGTGGTGCGACAGCACATGGAAGCGGACGGTCTGCGTCTGGTCAATGGCTACCGGGCCAGTGAGTTTGTCAGCGAGAACGGCCGACATCTATTGATCGCCGAACCGGCTTCGGGCGAGGGTGAGGCCCTGCGCATCCCCTTCGATCGGGTACTGGTGGCGCTGGGACGCAAACCCAATCTGCGCGGATTCGGTCTTGAGGAGCTGGGCATCAAGCCCACGGAGCAGGGTACCCTGCCGGTCAACGAATTCCTGCAGACCCCGGTGCCGACCATCTATGCCTGCGGTGATGTCTGTGGTCCGTATCAGTTCACACACATGGCTTCCTATCAGGCCTGGTTTGCCGCGCTGAACGCACTGGCGGCCGGGCTGAAGAAATTCCGGGTGAGCTATCCGGTGGTGCCCTGGGCCACGTTCACGTCGCCGGAAGTGGCCCGGGTGGGTCTGAGTGAGCGAGAAGCGGAAGAACAGGGTATTGAAGTGGAGGTCACGCGCTTCGAGCTCGGGGGGCTGGACCGGGCCCTGGCGGACGGTGCCGCCGATGGCTTCGTCAAGGTGCTGACCCGGCCGGACAGTGACCGCATCCTGGGCGCCACCATCGTCGGGGATCACGCCGGCGAGCTGATCGGCGAGTTCATCACGGCGATGACGCATGGTCTGGGCCTGAAGAAGATCGCGGCCACCAACCACATCTATCCGACCTGGCTGGAGGCCAACCGCTTCGCCGCCAACGCCTGGCGCAGCAAGCGGCTGCCGCATGGCCTGCTGCGCTGGTCCGAGCGCTGGTTCCGCTGGCGTCGGGGCTGAGGATCACGCCCTCCGCAGGGCCTGGTAGACACACAACCCGAACAGGGCGATGAAACCGATCAGGGCCAGTTCAGGGATGGACAGCAGGCCCAGAAAGCGCCAGTGGACCTCGGCGCAGTTGCCATCGCCCTGCAGCAGGAAGGCCAGTGTCTCCATCAGCGGGAAATTGTCGACCATGTAACTGAAGCCGGGCCCGCAGGCCGGCACTTCATCGGCCGGCAGGTAGGTCAGCCAGATCTGACGGATGGCGAAGTAGCTGCCGGTCACACACATGGCGGCTCCCCCCCAGGCGTAGCGCGCCCGGCCGGTGGGACCGGGATTGTGGATGGCCGATGCCAGACAGAACAGACCGGCCAGAATGACGAACACCCGCTGGGTGATGCAGAGTCCGCAGGGTTGCAGCAGCATGACATGCTCCATGTAGAGCACGATCGCCATGATGGTGACGCAGGCGATGAAGATCAGCAGGTTCAACAGGCGTGGCCGGGGCATCAGGGCATCGATTCGGGACAACATGGGCGCATCCATCATTGAATGAAAACGGCAATGCTGCCATGTTATGCGATCCGATGAAAGTGGCACGTCAAGCTCGACCATGACCTGCCGATAGCCGGAGTATGATGATCATGACCAGACAATGGATGGCCGTTACCCTGTTCGGCTGGCTGCTCTTCCTGACCGGCAGCGCCTGGGGGGCGCAAGCCGATGACGAGGGGCAACCGGGTGAAGAGGCGTCCGGGACGCAGTATGTTGAACTGGGCTCCCCGTTGGTCACCAATTACGACGGTGGCGGGCGACTGAAATACCTGAAGACCCGGGTCACCCTGCGTGTACGTCCACCGGGACCGGAGGCCATTCAGCGACACCTGCCGTATCTGCGCAATCAGCTGGTCATGCTGTTTTCCCGCCAGCTGCAGGAGGACCTGACCTCGACACGTGGCAAGGACCGCCTGCAACGCGAGGCGTTACGGGTGGTGCGGGAGGCGCTGGCCCGGCTGGAAGGGCAGGCGGTGGCGGATACCGTGATCAACCTGTATTTTCCGGAATACGTGATTCAGAGCTGAAGCTGATTGTAATCCTCGAGAAAATCATCGAAGTCGGCCGTGTCGGTCTGCTCGAGCTGCTCGCGGTCGGTCAGTGACTGTCGACTGACTTCAGTGAAATGCGCCATCCGTTCCGGATCCAGGGGCGTGGCCATACACCAGTCTCTGGCCTGCACCGATTGCTGTCCGGCAAAGTGGACGAAGCTCTGTTGTCGCTTTCGCATGCTGTCCAGTATGCGGGCGGAGGGAGTCAGGGAGGCATCCCGGACCTTCTCGGCCTGGGCTGTCACCGCGGCGTTGTAGCGACCCGTCTGGCCGGTGGTATCCAGCAGGTTGGCGCTGAACCGGATGTCACGGATCAGTTCGTCGGCCCATGCTCTGAGCGCCACGGGTGTCCCGCCCTGCTTCAGTTGCAGGGCCGGGTCCCGACCCTCGGTGACGGTTTTGGCCAGGTTGCTCTCCACCTCGAAATATTCTTCCCGTGTGCACTCCGGGCTGTCGGACAGCAGGCAGTGCAGCAGGAACGCATCCAGGAACCGGATCTGCTCCTCATCGATGCCCAGAGGCAGGAAGGGATCCAGGTCCAGAGCCCGCACCTCGATGTACTGGATGCCTTCGGCCTTCAGGACCTCAAGCGGGCGCCGCCCCGAGTCATCCGCCCGCTTGGGGCGGATCGTGGCGTAGAACTCGTTCTCCAGCTGCAGCAGATTGGTGTTCATCTGCAGAAAGCGGTCACCCGCCTTCAGTCCGATGGCCTCATAGGGACCATAAGGGGTCGACATGGCCCGGTGCAGGCTGTCGATATAGTTGTCCAGTTCGTTGTAGCAGATGAATATGGAGCGTTGTGCATCGCTGCGATACCCCAGGTTGCCCATGCGCAGACAGGTGGCATGGGGGCGGTACAGCGTCGCTTCATCGAAGTCATCCAGGCTGTGTTGCCGGCCGCGTGCGAAGCAGCGGCATACCGCCGGAGAGGCGCCGAACAGGTACAGCAGCAGCCAGGAGTGGCGGTGGAAATTGCGGATCAGGTGAAGGTATTTGCGGGTACGGAAATCCTGCAGTGACTCCGTGCTGCCCTCCTGCTCACGCATCGCCGTCCAGAATGTGTCCGGCATCGAAAAGTTGTAATGGATTCCGGCGATGGTCTGCATCAGTCGACCATAACGGTGACCGAGACCTTCGCGGTACAGGGTCTTGAGACGACCGATGTTGGAGCTGCCGTATTGTGCCAGCGGAATCTGTTGGTCATTTTCCACCAGGCAGGGCATGCTGGAGGTCCACAGCAGTTCACCGTCCGGCAGGTGGTGGTAGACGTATTTGTGCAGGTCCGTCAGGAAATCCAACGTGTCATCGATGCTGTCGGATACCGGTGTGATCAGCTCGACCAGTGCTTCCGAGTAGTCGGTGGTGATGTAGGGGTGGGTCAGTGCCGAGCCCAGCGCCTCCGGGTGAGGCGTAAGTGCCAGATGCCCGTTGCGCCCTACGCGCAGACTCTCCTTTTCGATACCGCGATTGATACGGCCCCACGCTGCCCTGAATTCGGGCAGACCGAATCGCTCCAGTGCTGCCCTGAAGGCCAGAGGTGATTCGGTATTAATAGAGGTGCCCTTGAGTGACTGGCTCAATGGTTCGGTTCCCTGCGTTGTTCCATCAATGACGACGTGTTCAGGTGCGATCAGTTACACGGCCCGGCCGCGACGATGGTATCAGGTACATCAAAGCGGCTGAAATTGTCCTGGAACTGACGGATCAGGTCGGCGGCCTTGTCATCGTAGGCGGCCGGATCTTCCCAGGTCGCACGGGGGTCCAGCAGAGTGCTGTCCACCCCGGGCACTTCCGTGGGGATGGTCAGGTTGATGCCGTCCAGGTGTCTGGTGGGCACATTACGCAGTGCTCCGCTCTGGATGGCGGCCAGTACCGCTCGCGTGGTGGGGATTTTGAAGCGCGTGCCGATGCCATGCGGGCCGCCCGTCCAGCCGGTGTTGACCAGGTAGACCTGGCTGTCGAACTCCTCGACCCGTTTCATCAGCAGTTCGGCGTAGACACCAGCCGGACGCGGGAAGAACGGGGCGCCAAAACAATTGGAGAACGTGGACTTGATGCCGGAGCCGGCGCCGACCTCGGTGGATCCGACCAGCGCGGTGTAGCCGCTGAGGAAGTGGTAGGCCGCCGCTTCCTTGGACAGGATGGAGACCGGTGGCAGTACGCCGGTCAGATCACAGGTCAGGAAAATGATGGCCTTGGGCTCGCCCGCCTGGTTGGCCGGAACGCGCCGCTCGATATGCGTCAGTGGATAGCAGCAGCGGGTATTTTCGGTCAGGCTGGTATCGGCGTAGTCGGCCACACGGGACGGCTCGTCGACGACCACGTTTTCCAGCACGGCACCGAAACGGATGGCGTTCCAGATGACCGGTTCGTTTTCCTGGCTGAGGTCGATGCACTTGGCGTAACAGCCGCCTTCCAGGTTGAACACTGTGCCCCGGCCCCAGCCATGCTCGTCATCGCCGATCAGGTAGCGGCTTTCATCGGCGGACAGCGTGGTCTTGCCGGTGCCCGACAGGCCGAAGAACAGGCAGACGTCGCCATTCTCACCGACATTGGCCGAGCAGTGCATGGGCAGCACGTCCTTCTCCGGCAGCAGGAAATTCTGCACCGAGAACATGGACTTCTTCATTTCACCCGCATAGCGCATGCCGGCCAGCAGCACCTTGCGCTCGGCGAAATTGATGATCACCGCGCCGTCCGAGTTGGTGCCGTCACGCTCGGGGTCGCAGACGAATTCCGGCGCACTCATCACCTGCCAGACCGGCTTGTCGTCCGGATTGTGGTCGTCGCCGGGTTTGATGAAAAGGGTGCTGCCAAACAGGCAGTGCCAGGCGTACTGCGCGGTGACCTGCACGGGCAGGTAGTGCCGGGGATCGGCGCCGACATGCAGGTCCGCCTCGAACACATCGCGCTCGCCCAGGAAGGTGGCGACGCGCTGCCAGAGGGCGTTGAAACGCTCCGCGTCGAAAGGCTGGTTCACGGCGCCCCAATCGATCTGGTCCGTGGTCGCGGGTTCGTCCACGATGAACCGGTCTTTCGGACTGCGGCCCGTGCGCGTGCCGGTTTCCACCACCAGGGCGCCGTTGTCGGCCAGGCGGCCCTCGCCGCGCTGCAGTGCGATCTCGACCAGCTGGCTGGGAGTCAGATTGCGGTGGATCGTGCGATTGCCGTCCTGGACGACGTCCTGTGTGATCTGTGACATACGGGCTTCCTGGCGGTGGTGAAGATGGGCTGCACGGAACAAGGCCGCATTATGCCAAAAATACCCCGGGGTGGGTACCAGCGTCCGGAGCCGGCTTACAGGTCGCCCTGCTTGAGTTTCTGGCGCAGGCGCCGGTCCCGCTTGTCAGGCTTCGCGGCCGGTTGACTGAGCGTCGGCTGCGCCTTGCGTTGCAGCGCTTCCCGCTCGCGTTTCTCGATGCTTTCCGGCAGTTCCCGATACAGCTGCTGTGCCTCCGGTGCGCTGCGTCGCTGCTCGGACAGGTCCAGCACTTCGATGGTGCGTTCATCCCAGCCCTGGCGCACGGTCAGGATCAGTCCCGTGCCGATTTCCCGTCCCGGCTTGAGCTTCTGACCCTCGGCCTGCACCTTGCCGCCCTCCACGGCCTGCTTGGCGATCGACCGGGTCTTGAACAGGCGCGCCGCCCACAGCCATTTGTCCAGCCGGACCCGGTCGGAGGCCGTCTCGGTTGCGGACTGTTTTTTCTGTCTGCCGGTGCTCATTTCACTGTCCGATCCTGTTCCCGCACTGGCCGATCAGTCGTGGGCCGCGGTGTGGCCGGGGGCATGATCTGATGGAAATCCTTCACCTGCGGGAATTCTTCCTGCCGCAGTGGTGGCCGCTGACTGTCAGGCTGCTCGATGCCCAGCAGATGGCGGATGCCGGCCCGCCGGGCGCTGCGCAATACGGCGACATTGTCATCCAGCAGCACGGAGCGATCCGGATCGTACTGGTGGACCAGGCGCAACGCCTCCCAGAAACCGTCATGTTCCTTGGCCTTGCCGAGGTCGTGAGAGCTGATGGTGCGATGGAAATGCACATCCAGGCCGGTGTGGTCCATCTTGAGTGACAGACTGCCGGGGTGGGCGTTGGTGACCAGCAGGACCTGTTTGTCATGGGCCCGGAGGCGCTCCAGCAGCGTGGTCACGTTGGGCCGCAGTGCGATCTTGTGGCGCAGCTCCTCTTTCATGCCCTGGATATCCAGTTCCAGGGTCTCGGTCCAGAAGTCGATGCAGTACCAGTTCAGGGTGCCGTTGTGCTCGGCATATTGCACGGAAAGCCGGTCCCAGGCCTGTTCCGCGGTCAGGCCCCGGCTCTGCCCCCAGGTGTGGGGTACCAGGTATTCCCAGAAATAGTTGTCAAAGTGCAGGTCGAGCAGCGTGCCATCCATATCGAACATCACGGTATCGACATCAGACCAGCTCAGCATGTCGGACTCCTCCCGGTTGAGTGTTCATCTTATCGCGCGGACAGCGTTGGTGCCAGTTACAGGACCGTGATCGTTACGCTATTATGCCCGGCCATGGAGGAGACCCATCATGAATGCGGAAACCGAGCAGAAACAGTTGCAGTCATGGCTGGCGGGTGCTGGCCTGATCGCTTTTCAGGCCGGGCAGGCCATACTGGAGATCTACGAACGCGGCGCCGAACGGCTGACCGTGGAAACCAAGGCGGACGATTCTCCGCTGACCGAGGCTGACCGTCGTGCCCACCACGTCATCACCGGGGCGCTGCGGGGCCTGACGCCCGCCATACCGGTGCTGTCCGAGGAATCGGAGGAGGTATCGTACGCCGAACGCCGTCAATGGCAGACCTACTGGCTGGTCGATCCGCTGGACGGGACCAGGGAGTTCATCAACCGCAACGGGGAATTCACGGTCAATATCGCGCTGATCGTGGATGGCGAGCCGGTACTGGGTGTCGTGCATGTGCCCGTCAGTGGTACCACCTACACGGGGCTGGTGGGGGAAGGTGCCTGGTGCTATCGCGAGGGACGGGAGGCGCAGCCGATAGGTGTGCGTTCCCTGTCCGGACAGCGTTCGCTGAATGTGGTGGGGAGCCGGCGCCACGGCGCCGAGGCGCTGGAGGCGATGCTGGCCACCCTGCGCCAGCATTTCGACGAGGTGAACCTGGTCAGCATGGGCAGTTCGCTGAAGATCTGCCTGCTCGCCGAGGGCGAAGCCGATCTGTACCCGCGCCTGGGGCCAACTTCAGAGTGGGATACGGCGGCTGCACATGCGGTTCTGAGGGCCGCCGGCGGGGACATTGTCACCGCCGATTTCGAGCCGCTGCGCTACAACGGCAAGGACAGTCTCCTGAATCCGTATTTCCTGGCTCTGGGTGACCCGGATTTCCCCTGGCAGCCGCTGCAGTTGCTTGAAAACGACCAGTCAGCTCCGCTAGAGTAAAGACGCTGGTGCTGGATGAGACCGGTTTCTGCTGGGGCATCGTCTAGCGGCAGGACTGCGGACTCTGACTCCGCCAACCCAGGTTCGAATCCTGGTGCCCCAGCCAATTTCCTCTGCCAGGGAGGATCAGGGCAGATGCTCCGGCGGCACCAGCGCCAGCCGGAACCCGATATTGGCCCGGCGGGCGCCGGGATCCACGGCGCCGCGGACAGCGCCCCGTACATTGTTGATCGAGTCGCTGTAGGATCCGCCGCGCATCACCCACAGTGCCTCGCCGTCCAGCTGCTCGAAATCATCGGACGGATCCCAGGGGTAATCCTGCATGGGGCTGCGCGTCAGCTCCCACACATTGCCGCTCATGTCCTGCAGTCCCCAGGCGCAGCGGATGCAGGTCAGACTGCCGACGGCCACGGTATCGGAATTGTCGAAGTTGGCGAAGCCCGGTTGTGGCTGAGAGCCCCAGGGAAAGATCCGTGCATCCGTGCCCCGTGCACCCTTTTCCCACTCCGCTTCCGAGGGCAGCGTGATCCGCCAACCGGCGGCAAGCCGCTCCCGTACCCTTTCCGGTGTGCGTTCCGAAGCCAGCAATTCCTCCTGCAACCACCGTGCGTAATTCAGTGCATCGACCCAGGTCACCTGCGTCACCGGATGGGCATCGCGACCCCGCCAGGCGTCCCCGGCCACCGTGTAACTGGTGCTGTCGACGAAAGTCCGGAACTGAGCGACGGTGGTCTCATGGCGGGCCAGGTAGTACAGCGGCAGGTTGACCTCGCCCTGGCGGCGGGTCCGTGACCAGCGCTCATTGCCATATGCCATGCGATCGG
>JBNJGU010000049.1:0-15478 GCA_051747985.1 Pseudomonadota bacterium
ATGCTGGTGATCGCCATCGTGGCCGTCGTCCCGGCCTGGCGTATCTGTCAGCGCACAGGTTATCCGGGAATTCTGGGACTCCTGATACTTTTCCCACTGCTCAATATTGCTCTACTGTACTTCCTTGCTTTTTCGAACTGGCCGGTAGAGAAGGGAAAAAACCAGGATCATTGATCTCCGTTACATCACCATGAATGGCGGGGCGCCATAGCGGGCCGCTACAGCGCCCCTGCTGCCATCAGCCATCGCCTCTGGAAAACCAGCGGTACAGGGGCACGAACAAGACTGCGATGTACCAGCCGTACAAATACACTTCCACCAGGCCGGTCAGAAAGCCTGTCCATGTAAGCCATTCAAACCCGGGCAGCAAAGGAGCCCAGGCCTCATACATACGCATATTTTCTGGCGCCAGCAGACCGAAACCCACGCACAGCAGGTAGCTGATCACGAGAAACACCGATAGTGCGTTGCCTGCCGGCACAATACCGGAACGGAGGGCCTGTGTACTCGAATCACTCATCTTCCATTCCTCCAGAGTCTGTATTGCGATGCGCCGAACAGACACAGTGTACGGTTTTTGACGGAATGGCGTCATCACCCATCAACATAACGGCGATCCTGTTGGTCTGGATCAACACCATCCCCATCATGGGTTTCCCCTCATTGACAGATCTGAAGATGGAGAGTATTTGTGGAAGCGAGTGCAACGAATTCATCTCCAAAGGAGACCGCACAATGAAATCACTGAAGATACTATCCGGCATTCTGGTCATCGCCCTGATGCCAATGCTGGCGGAAGCCCAGCGCGGCGGGCAAGGGCAGGGCCAGAATCAGGACCAGGGCCAGAGCCAGAATCACCGCATGCAGGACGACGACATGGGCCGGGGCATGGGCATGATGAACGAGGAAAGGCGTGAACATATGCAGGAGATGCGAGCGCTGATGCAGGAGATCCGTGAGGAAGAGGACCCCGAGCGTCGTCAGGAACTATTACGGGAACACCGCGAACAGATGCGCGCTGGCATGAGCATGATGAACCGTGATCAGGACGGGGCAGGCAACTCGGACCAGTCCATGGAGGAGCGCATGGAAAGAATGCAGCAACGCATGGAAATGATGCAGGGCATGATGGAGCAGATGATGGAGAACGCGGAGCAGGAAAGCCACGAGCACTAAGCCTGGTGGACCATGCGGGTCAACGCCGCCGCAGCACCAGCCCCATTTTCAGGCCGAGCGGCCGGTACACCCGATTCAGTACGGACACGGTCTGCTGTCCGGCATCCCTCTCGATGTCGGACAGGGTGCGGCGGCTGATACCCGCCAACTCCGCGTACTGACTCTGGTTCAGGCCCAGCACTTCCTTGCGAACCCGCCGCAGCAACTGCCCTTCGGTCAGCTCGCCCCTTTGTACGGCCTCCAGCCATCCCAGCAACAGGGCTTCCCGGTCTTCGGGCGACAACTTCTCTCGTTCGCGCTTCATAGCAAACCCCACCGGCCGAGACGGTCATCCACGGCGTCCAGTCCCAGTGCGGGCACTCGCAGCAGGGCCTCCGGAAACCCGTTGGCCTTCAATCGGTCTCGCAAACCGGCCACCTGTGCTGCCAACCTCCTCAGATCCGTCATCAATCGTTCCGGATCGACGAGATCCGACAGCGAGTCAGTGATCGCCGGCCAGTCATACTCACCGCCGACTTCCAGCGGTGCTCCCCACTGCAACGTACGGATGACTCCCTCGGAGTCAGCCTTCATCGGCGCGAAGTCGTAGACCGGCGACAGCCGGATATCGCCGGGTGTTTTAAGAAAAGCGGTATTACGACCGTGATTGTCGCTGTTACCGAAGAGGATATTGAGCAAATCGCGCTGCAGCCACTGACTGACGAATACCTCCCGCTCGAAAGACTCCCCCAGCTCCCTGACCCGGTACTGCTGCTGCAGGATGGCCACCAGCCGGCGGATGACATCACCATGCCGGAGCCGACTGGCTGGCGGTTCATGGAGAATGGAGTAGACCGACTCCAGGCCGAAGCGCTGCAGCTTCCCCTTTTCAAAACGCACATCAAAGCGGGGCAGCCACAGGCAGGGGAACCGCTCCCCTTCAATCAGCCGCATGCTGGAAACATCCACGGTGTCGATACCCAGATCGGCCAGCTCGCGGTAATAATGGTACTCTCCACGCAGGATGTCACAGTCCCGTCCGGATCGCCGACCTCGCGGAAACTTCACCAGATAGTGCCGGTCCTCACAGTCCAGATCATCCTGGAAGGTGTCGATCCAGACCTCATCCCGGTCGGAACAGCGCAACAGCAGTTTCGGTGCCTCACCGCCCGCGCCGGTGGCGCCGCCACTCACTGCACCCATCTGCTGCGCATACTCCAGGAAGTCCGTGTGCCGTTCGACCACATCATCCACAGTGAATCGCCGCGCACGCACGGCGTGATGACCGGGCAACCCTTCCAGCGACTCCCGTATGCGCAGATTGCCTACTGGCGCAATCGTGCCCTGCCGCAGCAACTCGAAGTCCTGCCGGTCACCGCGCAACCCCTGCAGGCCAAGCTGATCCACCCAGTACCGGCGGGCCGCGCCTGACGGCATGATGTCATCCAGGAAGCCGAACCAACGCTGAGCCCGGTGTGGCAACATCAATTCCACGGGCAATATCAGACTGCAGGCGTGTTCGTCATCCCGTTCCAGCCACTGCAGGGCGTAGTCGCTGTCATACCCCAGCGCCACGGAACCGTGACGTCCGAGTTCCGGCTGTTCGATGCGCAACGTGGCTGCGTCGTGCCATCGGGCTCCGTGAAACAACTGGATGGTCAGTGATCTACTCATGGAGTCATTCCGCCGGATACAGGATAGTGTGCAGATTATTGCATAAATATTGATCTTTTACATTTTTATGAGCGCATATTTGCTCATATGACGAAGGTATGGAAGAATTTGAGCATAAATTTTCATATTTGATCGACTGCCAGCTTCTCTGGACAGCGGTTGGAGCAGATCTCACGCCCCGTCCACGGATTCACCCGGGATTGATTCGCGGATGCGTCTCCTCGCCCCACCACAGTACCAGCGCACCTGACAGCAGCATGGCGATGCTGACAAACCAGAACCCCCCATTGACCGCCCCGGTCACATGCGCAACAACACCGAAGGCCAGCGCCCCGATCCCGTAGCCCAGGTCACGCCAGAAACGGTAGATGCCGATGGCCGAACCGCGCCAGTCCGGATGGGAGATGTCGGCCACCGCCGCGCTCAGGTTGGGATACAGCAGGGCCATGCCCAGACCGGTCACCGCCGCCGCAAAGCTCCACCACAGGAATCCGCTGCCCAGCAACGTCAGGGCGACACCGCCGCCACAGAGCCACATGCCCCATATGATCGGCCAGAGCCGCCCGACATGATCGGACAGCCGGCCGGTGGCGAATTGTGAGCCACCCCATACGAAGCCGTAGATGCCGACCACCCAGCCGATCGCACCCAGGTCCAGGCCCTGTTGATAGAGATACACCGGATAGAATACCCAGACCAGCGCATCCACGAATTTCTCGACCAGTCCGGCCTGACAGAACGCCGCCATGCGCCGGTCACCCCAGCTCATCAGCACGAACATCTCGCGGGTGGTGGGCGCGTCGGATACATTCTCAGGCAGCCGGGCCCTGGGGCCCGTATGCTGGCCACTGGCATGACGGGCGCTTTCCGCCCGGGCCCAGTGATGCGTCTCGCGGACAAATGTCAGTGTCAGGATGATGGCCAGCACGATGGTCAGCGCACCAAACACGAACAGCCCCATCCTGGGGCCCAGCCACAAGGCCATGTAACCGGTGGCCACGCCAGCCACCGCGACCCCGACATAACCGGCGAACTCGTTCATGCCCATGGTGAAGCCGCGCTCGTCGGCGCGGGTGATGTCCATCTTTGCGGTCTGCGTCATGGACCAGCACAGGCCCTGGTTGACGCCCAGCAGCACGGTGGCGGCGACGATCCAGCTCCACGAAGGCGCCAGTAGTACCATGAAGGGGATGGGGATGGCCGCCAGCCAGCCGAACAGCAGCACCCGTTTGCGCCCGATCCGGTCGCCGAGCCGGCCGGCCACGAAGTTCAGCGTGCCCTTCACAAAGCCGAAGGCCACCACGAAGGAAGTCAGCATCAGAAAGGAGCCCTCGGCCACGCCGAACTCGGACTCGGCCAGCGCCGGCACCACCGTCCGCATCATGCCGATGGTCAGACCGACCAGGAAGACCTGAACCAGTTGATGAATGAACTGGGCCCGGTTCGCCCGGATCCCGTGCGTGTAGTCCTCATGCGACACGTGCCGGCCCTCCCCGGTCATGACGCTACGTCCCGTTCGTCATCTGCCGGCTCGCCGCGCTCTGGTAGCGGATACTGCGGGGTGTCCGACAGAAACGGTTGCACCAGCATGCGGTCGACGCGCTCCCAGGACGGTTCCCGGAATTGTTTCAGCCCGATGGTCATGCCCTCGTGTCCATCCCGGGGCTGGGCGCGATAGGTACCCAGCAGACGATCCCAGAGCGACAGGTTGAAGCCGAAGTTGCTGTTGGTCTCCCGTGGGTACCAGGAATGATGCACCCGATGAAAGTCCGGGGTGACGATAAACCAGCGCAGCACCCGGTCGATGGCCAGTGGTATCCGCGCATTGGAGTGATTGAACAGGGCCAGGGAGCTGAGGATCGCCTCGAACACCAGCACGGCCAGGGCCGGCGCCCCGATGGCAACGACCACTGTCGCCTTGATGCCGAAGGAAAGCAGCAATTCAATGGGGTGAAAGCGCAGCCCCGTGGTCAGATCGAAATCCAGGTCCGCGTGATGCATGCGATGCAGCCGCCACAGGGCAGGGACGGCATGAAACAGCACATGCTGCGCCCACACCGTGAAGTCCAACACCACCACGGCCACCAGCAGGGCCGCCCAGGCCGGCAGGTCCACCACCTGCAGCAGACCCCAACCCTGCGTTTCCACAAACAGGCCCAGCCCCACCAGTCCGGCGGGAAACACCAGACGGACCAGCAGATTCCCGACGATGATGATGCCGCCATTGTTGAACCAGCGCCAGGCCTTGCTGATGGTCTTTGCACGGCGTGGCGCCACCACTTCCCAGCTGGCCATGATCAACAGCACCGCCACCAGCACGCCGAACCGGATGAACGGTTCCACTTCGATAATCTGCTCTGTCATTGCCCGCCTCCGCGAACCGCTGCGGTCAGAATGTCAGCACCTGGTCCGCGTTCGCGGTCGCTTCCGCCAGCGCATCCATGGTGCTGCGCTCGGCATCCGGCACGACCTCGTCGGCACTGATCCCGCGGGCATCCATGCAGGTACCGCAGAGCAGTAATTTCCCCTTGGAGGTGACGCGGTGCAGCATGCGCTCGATGTTGTAGAATCCATCCGGCGTTTTCTGACCGGCCTTGGCCCCGGCCACCGCGTCGCCAAGCAGGAACACGGTGACGTCGTCCTCCCGTTTCAGCAGCGCATGGGCCAGCCGGAGGCCGTTGTACAACCGTTCCGTGCCATAGGGCGGGTCGTTGATGATGATCAGTGCACGCATCGCTGCCTCCATTGCCGTATTCATATTCTATTGATTGGTAGAATATTGAATGGAAGGATGACGCACTGTCAAGCAGGCAGGTATCATCTACTGATCAGCAGCAAGGTTACGGATATGTCCATTTCACGACACGAACTGTTCGACACCCTGGCCATCGTGGCCCGAGCCCTGGGCAACGGCAACCGGCTGGAACTGCTGGAGCGCCTGGCCCAGGCGGAGGCGCCGGTGGAAACCCTGGCGTCGGCCGCCAGCCTGTCGGTAGGCAACGCCTCCCAACACCTGCAGCAACTGCGCCGCGCCGGCCTGGTCACGGCCCGGCGGGAAGGCCGGCAGATGTTCTATCGGTTGACCGACGAGCGCATCATCCTGCTGATGGGTCTGATCCGCGAAGTGGCCGAGAGCAATCTGGCCGAAGCAGAGCGTCTGGTCAGCCGCGTGTTCGATGACTCGGACGCCGAGGGCGCACTGGAACCGGTCTCGCGCGACGCGCTGCGTATCGCCCTGGATCAGGGGACGGTGACGCTGCTCGATGTCCGCCCGGAACACGAATACCGAGCGGCCCACCTGCCGGGCGCCATCAACCTGCCGATGGACCGGCTCGACCGGGCGCTGGAGGTGCTGCCCCGCGATCAGGAGATCGTCGCCTATTGCCGTGGGCCATACTGTGTGCTGTCGCATGAGGCGGTGCAACGGCTGCGGGCATTCGGATTCCGGGTGCGGCGTTTCCAGGAAGGACTGCCTGAATGGCGGGCGGCGGGTCTGCCGGTCGATCATGAAGAACCCATGGAGGACGACTGAATCCATAGTGACAGCAACCGATCCCTGACGGAGGAGGAAGCACCATGCCGACAACCGTCTCAAACGCCTTCTACAGACCGGCCGGTCTGACACTGGCTGGATTGATCCTGCTGTTTTGCCTGACATCGGGAATCCAGGCGCAGGAAAGACCGTATACGGAAACCGTATTGATCCACCCGCCGATCGAAACAACGGCAGACGGCCAGTCACTGGCCATACGGGAACACACCTACCGCGAACAACTGCAACTGGGGGATCAGCTGGCCAGCGATTTCAGCCTCAAACAGATCGGCGATGATGGCATTTCCCGAATTTACCGGCCCGGCACGGATGGCAAGGCCAATGAGGACTGGTACGGCTGGCGCGCGCCGGTCCTGGCCCCGTTCGATGCCAACGTCACGCGGGTGGAGCACCCGGATGCGGTAAACGAGCCCGGAGTCATGAACCGCGACGCCCAGCCAGGGCTGATCTTCTTCGAAAGCAAATCCGGGATCACCGTCCTCTACGCGCATGTACGCGAGATAACGGTTGAAGAGGGAGACAGCGTCACAGCCGGAGAAAAAGTGGCCCTGGTGGGTAACAATGGAAACTCCC
This sequence comes from Pseudomonadota bacterium, assembly GCA_051747985.1. Lineage (GTDB taxonomy): Bacteria > Pseudomonadota > Gammaproteobacteria > Pseudomonadales > Pseudohongiellaceae > PWQG01. Next base: position 6,956 of record JBNJGU010000049.1, read on the forward strand.
GCGGGCCACACGTCCATGCGGGCGCCTGGAAGGACGAAACACCACTACAGATCCAGGTGGATCTCTACGCAGCCCACCGCTGAAGGAGGAGGCTCCATGCAAACATCCCATTCTCGCACATGCCGAAATTTCCTGGTTCTGGCGACGGCCTTGCTTTTGAGCGCGGCTGTCGCCCAGGCCGAACCCGCCGACTGGGAGATCGATCCCGAGCACTTCTCGATCGCCTTCGAGGCGGGAAACCCTGGGCATCTCCGCCCGCACGACGATCCGGCGCAGCCGCTGGGGCATGGATTACGCCCTGGACCTGGTCAGTGACGAGGTGACACTGCGATTCGAGTTCGAGGCCCTTCGGCAATAACGGGATGTGACCACAGTCACACGTACACCCATGACACCGCCCCATCCATATTGACTCTTCGAACCAGAAGCATAAAATACGCCACCCCCGATCATTTCCATGCAACTGGAATATGAACCAACGGACAGAAAGTCACGGACAAAGCAAAATGAAATACCCGATGATGCACACATCCAACCACCACAGCAGCTGGATCGCGACCATGCGCCGCACCCGTGGCCTGTGCGCATCCGTGCATCCGCGGCACCGGTATCCGGAGGTATTCTGTCCCGACTAGAGAACGTCTGACCACTGTCAGACAGCCAACAGAAAGCCCCCGTGTTGCCAGGACCCGGGGGCTTTTTTTTGCTCCCGGAAAAACAGGGAATCGAAGGAGAGCCGGAAGGAAAACCGGCAGGGAAAGAAAAAAATGGTTCATAAACTCAAACGGAACATCCACATCGTCTACGGACTGGCGTTCTTTCACATGTTCATGTTGATCGTGCCAGTGATTGTGCCTTTCTTTCAGTCCAAGGGGCTGAGTCTGGCGGAGATCTTTCAGCTACAGGCGATCTACGCGGCCGTCATTGTGGTACTCGAGGCGCCTTCTGGTTATTTCGCCGATGTCATGGGGCGTCGCGCTGCACTGCTGGTCGGAGGAGTGGCGCATGGCCTGGGTTATCTTTCGCTGAACTTTGCCACGGATTTCGCCGGCCTGCTGGTGTTCGAGATCACGCTGGGCGTGGCGATGAGCATGCTGTCCGGTGCCGATCTGGCGCTACTCTACGATAGCGAGCAGGCGCTGGCAAAGGAAGACACCGGGTACACACAGAGTCTGGCCAGTCTCGGTTTCACCAAGTCGGTCGCAGAGGGGCTGGGCGCACTGCTGGGTGGACTGATCGCGTTGTGGTCATTCGACCTCATGGTCCTGCTGCAGTCGATGCTGGCCTGGGGGTGCCTGGTACTGGCGCTACTGGTCCACGAACCGCCCGACGCCGACGGCATGCCGCTCCGCAGGCGCGCCATTCCCATTGGGGCGGTGTATCGCCACCTGGCGGACGGTGACCGGGTCCTGAAACTGGTGTTCATCGCACTGCCGGTCTACAACCTGACCACCATGCATGTGGTCTGGCTGATTCAACCGTACTGGGAAAACCTGGGCCTGTCCCTGGCACTGTTCGGTGTACTCTGGTTTGCCCAGAACATCACCATTGCGGTCGCCAACCAGTGTGGCTATGTGCTGGAGAAGGCCCGTGGCCCCGCGTTCGCACTGACTGTGATCGGTGCATTGCCGGTCATCGGTCTGTTCGGCATGGCGGTCATTGGCGGCTGGGTCGGCATGGCGCTGGGCTTCACGTTGTTTTTCTGCCGGGGCCTGTACCAGGTCATCCTGCTGAACGCGCTGAACCGTCGTATACCCGGCCACTTCCGGGCCACGATGAACTCGCTGAACAGCTCGCTGTTCCGCCTGGGGTTCATCGCGACCGGACCATTGATGGGTGGCGTGGCGGACCGTCACGGATTGGAGGCCGCGCTGTATGTACTCGGGGCCGGGTCCGTGACTATGTTCCTGGTGGTCATGCTGCCATTGATCCGCGCGGTACGCCTGCTGCCGCGTTGAGCCACCTCTTCAGGAAGCGCATGGAGAAGGCCCTGCAATCACTCCGGACGCGGCAGTACGGTGACCGGAGTGATTGCCTGTCCACGTCCGACGCCGTACAGTGCAGGACCAACGCAACCAATGAGGACCCCTGCATGCTGACACTCCACCACCTGCGTATCGGCCGTTCCATCTTTACCGTCTGGCTCGCCGAGGAACTGGGACTGGACTACGAACTGAAGGTCTATCACCGTGACCCGCAGACCATGCGGGCCCGGGACGACCTCAAACAGATCCATCCGCTGGGCAAGTCGCCGGTCATCGAGGACGACGGACTGATCCTGTCGGAATCCGGCGCCATCACCTCCTACCTGCTGGAGAAGCATGACCGGGACAACCGCTTTGCGCCCCCGCGCGGCGATCTGCGGGCCTGGGCACAGTACACACAATGGCTGCACTATCCGGAGGGGTCGGTATTCACCCCGCTGTTCCTGCGCATGATCCTGCTGCGCAGCGGTGAACCCCACCAGACATTCCAGGCCTTCAGTGACAGCGAGATCGCACTGCACTTCAAGCATATGACCCATCAGCTGGGCGACAACGAGTTCATACTCGGTGACCGGTTCAGCGGCGCCGACATCGGCATCAGCTACGTGGTATCCATGGCGAAACGCCTGAAGGCGCTGGATGACTATCCGCAACTGGCCGCGTACCTGGAACGCAACCAGCAGCGTCCAGCCTGGCAGCGGGCCGTGGAGCGCGCGGTGGAGTGACCCGCGCGCCCGTGGCGCAGGCTCAGACCCAGATCATCAGCCCATGCGACAACACCACCAGCGCGGTGAGACGATTGCGCAGACGCTGGTAGGATGGTGTCATCTCCCGATCCCAGCGTGATTCGAACCACCAGAGAATCACGAAGCCAGCCGCCAGCATCGGCAGACTGGCGGCGGGATCCACGGCGAAAATCGTGATCCACACCAGCACGGCGACCGCATTGCTGAGCAACAACAGACGCCAGACAAGCTGATCATGGGGCTGATACTGCGCCCGCCCCCAGAGCGATCCGGCGAGGAAAGCGAGGATCACGGCGCTGTACGACGCAAACAGCGATTCAGGCGCGTGGCCCATCAGAGTGACGTCCCGGCCCCGGGCGATCAACGCGATCAAAAATGGCAGCAGACCGGCATAGCCCAGCAGGGGTATCACTGCGTGCGCCCTGTTGGAGCTGCCCGGCGCGGCCGTGTTGTCACGATTGATCATCATGGTTCCGTTTACGGCCACGGGTCTAGCCCGGATCAACACCCACGGCCACCGGGAATCGATCCATCAAATTATTTTGATATAGAAGGCCAAGCTGCTATAGTGCGCCCTTTGAACTTCCGACGATAGATCAATGCGCGCTCACGCCTCCCAGACAACCTCGCTATCCGGCACGTCCGCGGATTCAGACAGCCTCGCCAGACTCTGCAAGGCGCTGGCGGATCCGCTGCGGCTGGATATTCTGCGTCTGCTGCGTACCGAATCCTTCGGCGTACTGGAGCTGTGTCGCATCGTTGACGTGCGCCAGTCCGCGCTCAGCCACCACCTGAAGGTGCTGGCCACCGCCGGGCTGGTATCGACCCGCCGCGAGGGAACCAGCATATTCTACCGTCGCGCCCTGCTGCTGCCGGACGACCCATGGTGGGGTTTCAAGCGTCAGGCGTTTCACAGCATTGACGCACTGGCACTGGCGCCAGCTCTGCGGGATGGCATCACCACGATCCAGCAGGAGCGTTCGCAGCAGTCACTGGCGTTCTTCAGCCGGCATGCCGACCAGTTCAGCGAGAACCAGGCACTGATCGCCGAATACGACCAGTATGAAACCACGCTGCACGATCTGCTGGACGGCCTGCGCCTGCCGCGTACAAGCCGCGTGATCGAAGTGGGCCCGGGCGAAGGCGCCCTGCTGGGGCAGCTGGCAGAGCGCTTCGATCACGTCACCGCGCTGGACAACTCCCTGGAGATGCTCAACCGCGCCAGGAGCACCATCAAGGGCCGGCAACAGGAACACGTGCGCTTCATTCACGGGGACACCACCACCGGCGTCGAACAGGGCCTGAACGCCGACCTGCTGGTCAGCAACATGGTCCTGCATCACATTCCATCGCCGGCGGCCGCGCTGCGGGACTGCGCGCGGATGCTGAAACCGGGCGGCCAGCTGCTGCTGATCGACCTGTCCCGGCATGACCAGGACTGGGCCCGACAAGCCTGCGGCGACCTGTGGCTGGGTTTCGAGGATCACGACCTGGACGACTGGACCTCGCAGGCCGGGCTGCTGTCCGGGCAGCGACTCTACCTGGGCCAGCGCAACGGCTTCCAGGTGCTGATCCGGCTGTTCCTGCGCCCGGACATCGAACCGGACAGAGCCGATCACGAATACCCGACGTACTGATTTTCACCAAGGATCAACCGACAAAGGAAAACCGACCATGACGACAACCCGTCTGTTCACCTCCGAATCCGTTTCCGAGGGACACCCGGACAAGATCGCCGACCAGATCTCCGACGCCATCCTCGACAACCTGCTGCGTCAGGATCCGGCCGCGCGCGTGGCCTGTGAAACCCTGGTGAAGACCGGCATGGTCATCGTGGCCGGCGAGGTCACCACCACCGGCTACGTGGACCTGGAAGATATCGCCCGCCGCGTCGTGGTCGACATCGGCTACGACCATTCCGACAAGGGCTTCGACGGACACTCGTGTGCCGTGCTGAACGGTATCGGCAAGCAGTCCCCCGACATCGCCATGGGCGTCGATGACAGCGAGGATCACGAACAGGGCGCCGGCGACCAGGGACTGATGTTCGGCTACGCCAGCAACGAGACCGACGTCCTGATGCCGGCGCCGATCACCTATTCCCACCGGCTGGTCAAGCGCCAGGCGGAAGTGCGGCGCAATGGGGTGCTGCCCTGGCTGCGTCCCGATGCCAAAAGCCAGCTCAGTTTCCGCTACCAGGACGGCAAGCCGGTGGGTATCGAGGCCGTCGTCCTGTCCACCCAGCATGACGAGGAAATCAGCCAGGACGCGCTGCGGGAAGCGGTCATGGAAGAGATCATCAAGCCGGTGCTGCCGGCCGAGTGGCTGGACGCGGACACAAAATACTTCATCAACCCCACCGGACGCTTCGTGATCGGCGGGCCGTACGGCGACGCCGGACTGACCGGCCGCAAGATCATCGTCGACACCTACGGCGGCATGGCCCGCCACGGCGGTGGTGCCTTCTCCGGCAAGGACCCGTCCAAGGTCGACCGTTCGGCCGCCTACGCGGCCCGCTATGTGGCCAAGAACCTGGTCGCCGCCGGCATTGCCGACCGCTGCGAGGTACAGCTGTCCTATGCCATCGGCGTCGCCGAGCCAACCTCCATCAGCGTGGAGACCTTCGGCACCGGGCAGATCAGCGAACATCGCATCGTCGAGCTGATCCGCAAGCATTTCGAGCTGCGTCCCAAGGGGCTCATCAGGATGCTCGACCTGATACAGCCGATCTACCAGCCGACAGCGGCCTACGGGCACTTCGGCCGCACGGAGACCGAATTCACCTGGGAACGCACCGACAAGGCGGAGACGCTGCGCGATGAAGCCGGCCTGTAGACCGCAAACCGGACCCATACATTCTGAATCACTCATTGACAGGAACAGACCATGTTGACGACAACACAAGACTACAAGGTAGCCGACATCGACCTGGCCGATTACGGACGCAAAGAGGTTGAACTGGCACAGAACGAGATGCCGGCACTGATGTCACTACGCGAGAAGTACGCCGCCGAACAGCCGCTGGCCGGTGCCAGGATCCTCGGCTGCATCCACATGACCATCCAGACCGCCGTGCTGATAGAGACGCTGATCGAGCTGGGCGCCGAAGTGCGCTGGTCCTCTTGCAACATCTTCTCGACGCAGGATCATGCCGCCGCCTACATCGCCTCGAAAGGCATCGCGGTCTATGCCTGGAAGGGCCAGACCGAAGAGGAAGGGGAATGGTGCATCGAGCAGACCATCCTCAAGGACGGTGAACCCTGGGACGCCAACATGATCCTGGACGACGGCGGCGACCTGACCGCCATGGTGCATGACAAGTATCCGCAGCTGCTGGAGCGCATTCACGGCATCACCGAGGAAACCACCACGGGGGTCAACCGTCTGCTCGACATGATGAAGCAGGGCACGCTGCATGTACCGGCCATCAACGTCAACGATTCGGTGACCAAGTCCAAGAATGACAACAAGTACGGCTGCCGCCACAGCCTCAACGACGGCATCAAGCGCGCCACCGACATGCTGCTGTCCGGCAAGCAGGCCCTGGTGGTCGGCTACGGCGACGTCGGCAAGGGCTCGGCACAGAGCCTGCGCCAGGAAGGCATGATCGTGCGCATCGCCGAGATCGACCCGATCTGCGCCATGCAGGCCTGCATGGACGGCTTCGAGATCGTCTCGCCGTATGTGGACGGCAACAACACCGGCAGGCTGGAAGACATCGACCGTGTGCTGCTGGAGAAGACCGACCTGATCGTGACCACCACCGGCAATGTCGACGTCTGTGACCGCAACATGCTGCAGGCCGTGAAGGCCGGCGCCATCATCTGCAATATCGGCCACTTCGACAACGAGATCGATACCGGCTATATGCGTGAGAACTGGCACTGGGAAGAGGTCAAGCCGCAGGTCCACCGCGTCTATCGGGGCAACCCGGAAACGGAGAAAGACAACTACCTGCTGCTGCTCTCCGAAGGTCGCCTGATCAACCTGGGCAATGCCACCGGCCACCCCTCGCGCATCATGGACGGCTCCTTTGCCAACCAGGTACTGGCGCAGCTGCATCTGTACGGCCAGGCCTACGCGGACCAGCCGGCGGAGAAGCAGAAGGAGCTGTTGCGCGTCGAAGTCCTGCCCAAGAAGCTGGACGAGGAAGTCGCCGCTCTGATGGTCGGCGGTTTCGGCGGCGTGCTGACGAAACTGCGTCCGGACCAGGCGGACTACATCCACGTATCAGTGGAAGGTCCGTTCAAGCCGGACAGCTACAAGTACTGACTTCGACAGGATGGATGACATGAGCACAACACGCAGGGATGGCCATTTCAGCTTCGAGTTCTTTCCGCCCCGCACGGAGAAAGGCGCTCAGAAGCTGCGCTGGGTCTACCGGGAACTGGGCGAATTGCAGCCGGACTTCTTTTCCGTGACCTACGGCGCCGGGGGTTCCACCAAGGATGGTACCCGGCAGCTGGTCCTGGAGCTGCACAAGGCCGGGCTGCCGGTCGCGCCGCACCTGTCCTTCGGTGGCTCCGACCAGCGCGAGATGCTGGAACGGTTGAACGACTACCAATTGCAGGGCATCCGCCGCATCGTGGCACTGCGGGGAGACATTCCGTCGGGCACCGGCCTGGCCACCCAGCACATCTATGCCAACGAGCTGGTGGCATTCATCCGCAAGCACACCGGTCGGCATTTCCAGGTGGATGTGGCGTGTTACCCGGAGATCCATCCGCAGTCGGAAAGCTACGACCGCGACATCCATTTTTTCAAGAAGAAAGTGGATGCAGGGGCCGACGGAGCGATCACACAGTATTTCTACAACGCCGATGCCTACTTCTACTTCGTCGACCGTTGTCGCGAGGCGGGCATCGACGTACCGATCGTGCCGGGCATCATGCCCATCACCAACTTCAGCAAACTGGCCCGCTTCAGTGACAGCTGCGGCGCGGAGATCCCGCGCTGGATCCGCAAGCGTCTGCAGGGCTACGGGGATGACAGCGAAAGCATCCAGGCCTTCGGCGAGGAAGTGGTCACCCGGCTGTGTGAGCGGCTGCTGGAAGGTGGCGCACCCGGACTGCACTTCTATACGCTGAACCAGTCGGGCGCGGTGACGAAGCTGTGGAAGAACCTCGGTCTGTAAGGGGCAGGACGCCTCAGGCGCCCTACTCTGACATGGACATGGACGCCGCCCTGTAGCGCTGTTGCAATGCCGACGCCGCCTCCATCACGCCAGCTCCGTCCAGCCGCAGCAGCAGACTGGTAGGGCTGGCGCCCTCTATATCAGTCTCCGGATTCTTTTCGCGGATTTCCTCCAGCGCCTGCGCGCGCAGGAAGTCGGCGATGATCCATTCCAGCTCATTGGCTGCCTCCAGGACCTCACCGGCGAGCGCGGCAATCTGTTCCCGGGCCACCTGATCCAGTGCGGCCGGTGGATGAGCCAGTGCCCGCGCATGGCGGATCAGTTCGATGTGCTCGTACTGCAGAAAATCATAATGCGCCACGTCGCCCCGGAGGATGTGCCGCATTTCGTCCTCAATGCGGGTCGTCCCCTCCAGCACAGTGGCCATCGCTGCCTCATACTCCCGCGTATGCGCCACCTCCGGATCATCCGATTCCGCATACGTCATCCCCGTCAGGGCAAACACCAATATGGCGGACAGTGCGATCCACCCGCGCTGAAAGAACCGGAAAACCGTTTTACTGTTCACGACGCATACCTCCCCGGGACATGCCCGGCCCCATACGCCCACGGCCCTGCCCCTGCATCATGGCACGGCCCATACCACCCATCATCCGGC
>JBNJGU010000050.1:0-15091 GCA_051747985.1 Pseudomonadota bacterium
ATATCCACCTGGGTGAACTCGGGCTGGCGGTCGGCGCGCAGGTCCTCGTCGCGGAAACACTTGGCGATCTGATAGTAGCGGTCCATGCCGGAGATCATCAGGATCTGCTTGAACAGCTGCGGTGACTGGGGCAGCGCAAAGAACTCCCCCGGATGCGTACGGCTGGGCACCAGATAATCGCGGGCACCTTCCGGCGTGGCCCGGGTCAGGATCGGCGTCTCGATGTCCAGGAAGCCTTCGCGGTCCAGGTAGTTGCGGATGCTGTTGGTCACCTTGGACCGGAAGCGCAGGCGATCGGCCATCTCGGGACGTCGCAGGTCGATATAGCGGAAGCGCAGGCGCACGTCCTCGCCCACCGCGGCGTGCTCGTCCAGCATGAACGGCGGGGTTTTCGCGGCACTGAGAATCTCCAGCTCCTTTCCCAACACCTCGATCGCGCCGGTGGACATGTCCGGGTTCTCGGTGCCTTCCGGGCGGCGGCGCACGCGACCGACGATCCGTACCACAAATTCACTGCGCACCTGCTCGGCGGTGGCGAAACTGTCGGCCGCATCGGGATCGAACACCACCTGGGCGATGCCGTCACGGTCACGCACGTCCAGGAAGATCACACCGCCGTGATCACGACGTCGGTGGACCCACCCGCACAGGGTGACCTGCTGGTCGACAAAGGTTTCGTTCAGTGCTCCGCAATACTGGCTGCGCATGTTGACTTCCTGTGGTGTTGTGATTCGTTGGTGCCGGCTCCGCCGTTCAGGCGGCCGACTTGCCGTCGGTCGATTTCGATTCCTTCTTCTTGTCTCCGGAACCGCTGTCGCTGGCGGTTTCGTTCTTCGCGCTGTCCTGTGTCCCGTGACGCCGGGTGCCGGTCTTGAAATCGGTCTCGTACCAGCCACTGCCCTTCAGACGGAAGCCGGAAGCGGAGATGAGCTTGCTCACCGTATCCCGACCACAGGCCGGACATTCACTCACCGGCGCGTCACTGATTTTCTGGAGGGCCTCGAAACGATGCCCACATTCCCTGCATTCATACTCGTAGATCGGCATGGTTCCACTCTCTTCAGTGAAAAATCGTCAGGTGCCCGAAAAAAGGCACGGGATTATACCGCAGAACGCCCTTCGATCGCACACCTCTGCCCGCAAAAAGGCCAATAACCCCGAATCACGCAGAAAAGCGCCGCCGCAACCTTGCCACGGGACACGGCAATCCTTTATAACTGTGGCCTCAGAGCCGGCCGGGGCATCCCGGCCCGGACCATCCGCAACCGGAAACCCCTTCACATTCACCCGGACTGACCAACAGAGAGAGATTCAGGCATGGCAGCGAAAAAGACCACTGGTGCCGCCACAAAAGCGCGCAAGGCTCCGGCCATCCAGAAAAAGTACACCAAGACGGAAATCCTCAACGAGATCGCCCAGAACACCGACCTGAGCCGCAAACAGGTCAATGACGTACTGGAAGAACTGGGCGTGCTGATCGAGCGGCACGTGAAGAAACGCTCCACCGGCGAGTTCACGCTGCCCGGCCTGCTCAAGATCAAGACCGTCAAGAAGCCGGCCCGACCGGCACGCAAGAATGTACCCAACCCCTTCAAGCCGGGCGAGACCATGGACATCCCCCGCAAACCGGCCAGCACCCGAGTGAAGATCCTGCCGCTGAAGAAGCTCAAGGAGTTCGCCGAGTAAGATGCGCTCCAGTCAATATCTGATCGCCACCGTCAAGGAGACTCCGGCCGACGCCGAGGTCGTTTCGCATCAACTGATGCTGCGCGCGGGACTGATCCGCAAGCTGGCCAGCGGCCTGTACACCTGGCTGCCGGCCGGCCTGCGGGTGCTGCACAAGGTGCAGCAGATTGTCCGCGAGGAAATGGACCGTGCCGGCGCCATGGAAGTCTCCATGCCGGTGGTGCAGCCCTCGGACCTGTGGCTGGAATCCGGCCGCTGGGACCAGATGGGTCCGGAACTGCTGCGCATCAAGGACCGGCATGACCGTGACTTCTGCCTGGGACCGACCCACGAGGAAGTGATCACGGACCTGATCCGCAACGAGCTGGCCAGCTACAAGCAGCTGCCGGCCAACTTCTATCAGATCCAGACCAAGTTCCGCGACGAGCGCCGTCCGCGCTTCGGGGTCATGCGTGCCCGCGAGTTCCTGATGAAGGATGCCTACTCTTTTCATATCAATGAAGAGTCGCTGCAGCAGACCTACGAGGTCATGTACGAGACCTACAGTCGCATCTTCACTCGCCTGGGGCTGGATTTCCGCGCCGTACTCGCCGACACCGGCAACATCGGCGGCAGTACCTCGCACGAATTCCATGTACTGGCCGACTCCGGCGAGGACGCCATCGTGTTCAGTTCCAGTGGCGACTACGCCGCCAACATGGAACTGGCCACCGGGCGACTGCCGGAACAACCCCCGGATGAACCGGAACGGGCGGTACAGGAAGTGGCCACCGGGGAAGCCGGCAGCATCGAGGAAGTGTCCCGCCAGCTGCAGTGTCCCGCCGAGAGACTGGTCAAGACACTGATCGTCAGGGGCGTTGGCGGAGATGACGGCCCGGAACTGGTGGCCCTGCTGATCCGTGGCGACCAGACCTTCAATGACGTCAAGATCGAGAAATTGCCGCAGGTGGCCGAGCCCCTGACACTGGCCTCCGACGAGGAAGTGCGCAAGGCCACCGGCTGCCCGCCCGGCTGCATCGGGCCGCTCGATCTGGCACTGCCGGTGATCGCCGACCACAGTGTCACCGGACTGCGCAATTTCGTCTGCGGCGCCAACCGTGAGGGCCACCATCTGGTGGATGCCAACTGGGGACGCGATGCCCGCTACGATGAAACCGCCGACCTGCGCAATGTCCAGGAAGGCGATCTGGCGCCGGAGGGCGAAGGCACACTGTCGATCAAACGCGGCATCGAGGTGGGACACATCTTCCAGCTCGGACGCAAGTACAGCGAGGCCATGAACGCCAGCGTGCTGGACGAGAATGGTCGCTCCGTGGCCATGACCATGGGCTGCTATGGCATCGGTGTCAGTCGGATCGTGGCCGCGGCCATCGAGCAGAATCATGACGAGCGCGGCATCATCTGGCCGGAGGCGATCGCCCCGTTCCAGGTCGCACTGATTCCACTCGGGGCGCACAAATCCACCGAGGTGGCCGAACGCAGCGAAGCGCTCTATCGCGAACTGCAGGAGGCGGGCCTGGAAGTGCTGTTCGATGACCGCGACAGGAAGACCAGTCCGGGCGTGAAATTCGCGGACATGGAACTGATGGGCATCCCACACCGGCTGGTGGTGTCCGAGCGCGGCCTCAACGACGGCACCATCGAGTATCGTGGTCGCCGCGACAGTGACAGCCAGCATATTCCGGTAAACGAGATCCTGCCGTTCCTGAACGACCAGCTCGGAAACGGCGGCGCATGACCGGAAAGACCCGCAGTCTGTCTTCTCTGAAAGAGGAGTGGCAACAGCGCCTCAATCAGACACTCTGGCCCTACGAGATCGAGGATTGGCCGCGATGGCAACGCGCGTTGCTGCGCGCCGCGCAGATTACATACGCCGTGATTCGCGATCTCGGCACGGGCCAGGTCAGTCTGCGCGCCATGAGTCTGGTCTACTATACCGTCATCGCCATCGTACCGTTGCTGGCCCTCACCTTCTCCGTACTGAAAGGTCTCGGCGTGCACAACTCGCTGGAACCGACCCTGTTGAGCATTCTCCAGCCTTTCCTGGGAGAATACGCCACCGACATCACCAGCAATGTCGTCAGTTTCGTGGACAACATCCGTGTGGATGTGCTCGGTTTTGTCAGTGTCGGCGTGCTGCTGTATACCGTACTGAACATGATGCAGAAGATGGAACTGGCGTTCAACTATATCTGGATGGTCAGTCAGCCGCGCACTCTGGCCAACCGCATCAGCGAGTATCTTTTCGCGTTGATCGGCAGTCCTCTGCTGATCCTGATCTCGGTCGGCATGGCGTCGGCCGTGAACACGAGTTTCGTGGTCGAGTACCTCGACAGCCTCTCCTTTGGCGCGTGGATCCTGCAGTTCATCGGCTTCCTGATGCCACTGGTGTTCATGTCACTGGCCTTCGCCTTCGCGTATCGTTTCATTCCCAATACGCGGGTACGGTTCTCCTCGGCCATCGTCGGAGGCATAGTCACGACCATCGCATGGAAACTGCTGGGTTGGGTCTTCAGCAACTTCCTGGTCGCCAATTCCGCCAACGCGGTCATCTACGCGGCCTTTTTCGCCTTGATCCTGTTGATGCTGTTGCTGTACCTGGGCTGGTTCGTGCTGCTGATCGGCTCCTCGGTGGCGTTCTATCATCAACACCCGTCACGCACCCGAAATGGCCGCACGCCGCTACATCTGGCATTACGTGATCAGGAAGAAGTGACGCTGACCGTGGCCGCACTGATCGTGCAACGATTCCTGGAACGGCGGCCGCCCTGGACCATCGATGAAATGGTGGACCACACCGGCATCAACTCCCAGATCGTGGAAATCGCGCTGGAAACGCTCCAGCGCATCCGTTTCATCGCGGTCACCGCCAATGATCCATCCCGTTACCTGCCCAGTGGCGATGTCAGCACGCTGCCCGTCCAGCAATTGCGTCACCAGATCCGACGGATGGCAAGAGATCCACTGACCATCCGCTCACGCTGCCGGGAGCAGCAGGCCATAGCCGATTGGCTCGAACGGGTGGATGAAGCCGTGGAACAGCAATTGGGCGAGACCCGCTTTGCCGACCTCGTCCCACCGGAAAGGAATGACACTGACACATGAGTCCCGACGACAACACAAACCGCTACATTCTGGTCCTGTACTACAGCCGCTACGGCGCCACCGCCGACATGGCCCGCCACATCGCCCATGGCGTGGAGCGCATCGACGGCATGGAGGCGCGACTGCGCACCGTGCCCCCGGTGTCTCCCGACCATCGGCAGAGCCAGCCGGCCGTACCCCGGGAAGGGGCCATCTACTGCAGCGAGGAAGACCTGTTGCACTGTAATGGCCTGGTGCTGGGCAGCCCGACCCGATTCGGCAACATGGCCGCGGCGCTGAAACATTTCCTGGACGGCACCGGGGCCCTGTGGGCCAGCGGTGCCCTGGTGGACCGGCCGGCCGCCGTGTTCACCTCCACTTCCAGCCTGCACGGCGGACAGGAAAGCACCCTGCTGAGCATGGCCCTGCCGCTGTTGCACCATGGCATGGTGCTGGCCGGTATTCCCTACAGCGCTCCCGCCCTGATGACCACCAGCAGCGGTGGCACGCCCTACGGCGCCAGTCATTTCGCCGGCCCGGACAGCGACCGCCCGGTCAGTGACGAGGAGCGCCAACTCTGTGAGGTCCTGGGCCAGCGTATCGCCACACTGGCCACCCGGATGCAGGAGCCACGGACATGACGGCCGGCGCACCGCAACACAATGACACACCAAAGAGTGTTACCTGGTCCTGGCGCGCCGTGGTGCTATCCTACGCGGCCCTGCTGGCGCTGTTCACCATTGACGGCTTCATGACCTGGATGCGCGGCGCCCCGGTGGCGGTGGCCTTTGTATTATGGGCCCTGCGGATCATCCCCCTGTCCATTTTCCTGCCGGGACTGCGACGCAGATCACCGCGGGTGGTGACCTGGCTGAGTTTCGCCATCCTGTTGTATTTCATTCACGCGGTGATGACCGCCTTCGTGCCGGGAGAAGCCCTCTACGGTACGATCTACGCCCTGCTCTGTGCCGCCATTTTCACTTCGGTGATCGTCTGGATCCGACAGATGCGCAAGCACTACCAGATCAGTCTGCAACAGCCCGGACAGCGCTCATGAGGCATCACCAGCCCATCAGGGAACGGATCAATGGAATGGTGACGCGGCGGCCAGTTTCCAGCGAATAACCATCCAGCTGCTCCAGGATCGCCAACAGGTCCTGCATGCTGCGTCCGCTGCGGGACAACAGGTACCTGGCCTCGTCATCGCCCAGTGTGAATCCGCGTTGACGGGCACGGAGCTGAAGGGCGCCACGGCGATCGTCGTCATCCGGTGTCCCCAGGCGGAAAACCGCCGCGGACTGCAGCCGCGAATGCAGGTCCGGCAGTACCAGTGGCAGATCAGCGGGTCTGACCGTGGCCGCCGCGAAAAGCCGGGTCTCGCTCTCCGCGATCCGGTTGTAGAGATTGAACAGCGCCCGCTCCCAGTCCGCCTCACCGGCCACCGCGTCGACATCATCCAGGCACAGGATACCCAGGTTCTCCAACCCCTCCAGCAGGTCCGGATGCCATTCGCGATGCAGCGACAGCGGCAGATACTGGGCCGGAATACCGAGTTCGTCCGCATGATGGCACAACGCCTGTAGCAGGTGAGAGCGTCCGGAACCACTGACACCGCACAGCCAGGTGAAGCGACGCACCACCGTCCCCGAGGCTGGCGCATCGTCTCCGATCATCGCCAGCTGTGCCCGCAGATGGGCCACCACAGATCGGTTGGCCTCATTGACGTGGAAATTGTGCAGCGTGGCATGCTGATCCAACCGGAATGCCAATGGCAATTGCCTTGCCGTCTCGTCACGGCTCATCAACGCGACCAGCGGTAATGCAGGACATCTGACGCGGCGTCGGGGTCCGCGGGCTGCAGGTCCCGGTCCAGGCGGATGAACTCGCCCAGCCGCTCCGCACCGCCGGCCACCCTGAGCGTCATCTCCATCCGGTCTCCATCCAACAGGCTGGTGTGCACGCTGTCCACCACGGACAGGCCGCCGACATACTCCAGCAGGGAGGCGTAGGCCTCCAGGGCCCGCACATTGTCCACCCGCACCACCAGCTCCTCTTCCCGAGCCAGGTCCTCGCGTGACAGCGCGAAATATTCGGCCATGCGGCGGGTTGCCTGTTGCAGTGGCTGGCTGATGAAAGGTGCCACTTCGGCATCAATGTGATCGAATGTCTGCGTGCGACCACGGAACTGGAACTGCCAGACCCCGACATACTCGCTGTCCGCGGTTTCCAGCAGTCGACCGGCCAGAACGGCACTGGCGCCGTAGCGGGCACTGGCCTCGCGAATGGCCTCCGCATCCAGCGCCCAGG
Source organism: Pseudomonadota bacterium (assembly GCA_051747985.1). Lineage (GTDB taxonomy): Bacteria > Pseudomonadota > Gammaproteobacteria > Pseudomonadales > Pseudohongiellaceae > PWQG01. The sequence continues at coordinate 7,078 of JBNJGU010000050.1, forward strand.
CCTGATCGACCGGCAGGGCCCGCCGGTCGGTCAGGTCCAGCAGCGGAATCTGGAACGGCACTGCACGCTCTCTGGAGAACTGTTCCATCACCGCCAGCGCCGGATGATCGCTGTCAGAGGACAACATCCGGCGATTGCCATCGGCATCCTGCACCACCAGCCACAGCAGCACCAGCGGACGATTGCGGTCCCAGACACCGGCGCCGGTATCCAGCAGCAGTCGTTCCACGTCACTTTCCGACAGTCGCAGACTCACGTAGTTCTGCTGTACGGGTGCCGGGGTGGGCTCTCCGGGCTCGGGTATCGGCGTGGTCATTGCCGTCCGATAGCTGACTTCCTCGACGAAATCGGCCGCACTTCCCAGCGCGGACCGCACGGCGGGGTGCTCAAGCACGACCGGCTGCCCGGACACCTTCAGCAGCACCTGCGTAAGCCCTTCACGGTATGCCCGATTGCGTTCGGACTCACTCTGTCCACTGACCGGAATCTCGGCCTCGTACAGACCGTCCACCGGCACCGCGTGCAGCAGGGAAACCGGGGACAGGATCAACAGGATCAGGATGGACAATGCGGGCAACTTCATCATGGCCGGGATAATACTCGCTGACTGCACTACGGGCAAATGATAGAATGCCAGCCTGTGAGGCAGGCCCGGTCCGTCCGCCTGTACAACTGCGCCAACACAACAGAGATCCCTATGACCCGATCCCGCGATCCGCTCACCTACAAGGACGCTGGCGTCGACATCGATGCCGGCAACGCACTGGTAGAGAACATCAAATCCGTCACTGCGCGTACCCGGCGCCCCGAAGTCCTGTCCGGTCTGGGCGGTTTCGGCGCCCTGTGCGAGCTGCCGACCGGTTATCGCCAGCCCGTGCTGGTGTCGGCCACCGACGGGGTCGGCACCAAGCTGCGGCTGGCCATCGAGGCGGACAAGCACGACACGGTCGGCATCGATCTGGTGGCGATGTGCGTCAATGACCTGATCGTCTGTGGCGCCGAGCCGCTGTTCTTCCTGGATTACTATGCCACTGGCGGACTTGATGTCAGCGTCGCCGCCGCCGTGGTCAATGGCATCGGCGAAGGCTGCGCCCGCGCCGGCTGCTCCCTGATCGGAGGCGAGACCGCGGAGATGCCCGGCATGTACCAGTCCGGAGATTACGATCTGGCCGGCTTCGCCGTCGGCGTGGTCGAGAAGGACAACATCATCGACAACAGTCGCGTGCGGCCCGGTGACCAGTTGATCGCGCTGCGCTCCTCCGGCCCGCACTCCAATGGCTATTCACTGATCCGCAAGGTGCTGGAGGTCAGCGGCGCCCGGATGGACAGCGACCTCGACGGTCGCCCCCTGGTGGACGTGCTGCTGCAGCCGACCGAGATCTACGTGCGCGCCCTGCAGGCGGTGATGGCGCACAGCCCGGTACATGCCATGGCCCACATCACCGGCGGGGGCATTCCGGAGAATCTGCCGCGGGTGCTGCCGGAGGGCTGCCGCGCCGTGATCGACACCGATGCCTGGCAGTGGCCGGCCGTTTTCCACTGGTTGCGGGAACAGGGCAATATCGCCATACCGGAGATGTACCGTACCTTCAACTGCGGCGTGGGCATGGTGGTCTGTGTGCCCGCCGATCATGCCGAGCGGGTGTTGCGGACCCTGGAAGAGCACAATAGCGGAGCGTTCCGCATCGGCGAAATCGTTGCCGCGGAGGCCGCATCGGCCCCTTCGGTGACCATGACGGGCGCCCACGGCGAGGCGGCGGGAGCCGGGGCATGAACGAGACCCGTTGTCCGGTCGTGGTCCTGATCTCCGGCAATGGCAGCAATCTGCAGGCCATCATGGATGCCAGCCATGACAGCGCCTACGAGGTCGTCGGCGTGGTCAGCAACCGCCCCGAGGCCTACGGACTGCAGCGTGCCGCCAACGCCGGTGTGCCCGGCGCCGTGGTGGACCACCGGGACTATCCCGACCGCGAGTCCTTCGAACAGGCATTGGCCACGACCATCGATGCCTGGCAGCCGCGGCTGCTGGTACTGGCCGGCTTCATGCGCATCCTCACCGCTGGCTTCGTGTCCCGTTACAGCGGCTGCATTCTCAACATCCACCCATCCCTGCTGCCCGCCTACCGGGGTACCAACACCCATCAGCGTGTACTGGACGCCGGAGAGCATGAACACGGGGTCAGCGTGCACTTCGTCACCGAGGAGCTTGATGGCGGACCGGTGATCTGCCAGGCAGCGGTGCCAGTGGAGGCGGGAGATGACCGCGACAGCCTGGCCCGCAAGGTTGCCACCCGTGAACACAGCATATACCCTGAAGCGGTCGACTGGTTCGCCAGAGGCCGACTGGTCATGCGGGATAATGCCGCCTTCCTGGATGACAGACGTCTGCCGGAATCCGGCGTCCGTTTGGACCCTGCCACTGGCTGAACCTGACGTGTCGTGCCCGGACACTTCGCCCGGGCCGCTGTAGAGGGCACAACGCATGCATCCCGTCGCCACCATTTTCGCGCCGCTGCGTACCACAGGCCGGTTGTTCCCGGCATGCTGCCTGTTGCTGTTGTCCGGTTTGCCTGCCTTCGCCAACAATGATCAGCCAACGTCGGTCAGCGACCGCATGCTGAGCCCTTATGAAGCCGAGTATGAGGCGCGTTCACGCGGCCTGACCTCCACGGCCTATCGCGCAATGCATCGATCGCACACGGATGAAAACACCACGACCGACACCTACCGCCTGACGCAGGGGTTGAGCGTCCGGGTACTGGGGGCCAACCTGATCACAATCGAGGAAAGCAGTCATTTTGCCCAGGCCGGCACGTCCCTGCTGGCCGGCGCCTACCGGTACGAGCAGACCGGCATCAGCCGCCGCCATGAACATATCCGCTTTGACTGGCAGGACCGCCTGGCCCACGTGTCCACCCGGGATGGCGAACTGACCCATGAGCTTCCCGATGGCGCCCTGGATCAACTGGCCTTCACGGCGCAGATGCGCCTGGATGTGCAGACCGCGCTGGAGAAGGACACCGGACGGACCGACTTCACCTACAGGATCATGGATGAACACGGCACGGATGAACACCTGTACCGCCTGGATGGCAACGAAACGCTGGAAACCCCGTTCGGCGTGCTGGAAACCATCCGCCTGGAGCGGATCCGCGAACCCGACAGTTCCCGTACCACCACGGTCTGGCTGGCACCGGAAGCCGGCTATATCATGGCCCGGCTACTGCAGACCGAAGAAAACGGCCCGGATACCGAACTGCTGTTGTCCAGCCTGACCTGGACGGACGAGGCCACCGGCAGCGACTGAGCCGCATGGCCCACTAGCGCTCCACTCCGTATTTTCGCATCTTCTCCACCAGCGTGGTGCGCCGCACATGCAGCCTTTCCGCGGCGCGGGCCACCACGCCATTGCTGTCCTCCAGCGCCTGTTCGATCAGATCCTTTTCCAGGTTCCCCAGGTACTCCTTCAGGTCCAGGCCACGCATGGGCAGCAGATGGGTGGGCCGGCCGCCATTGCCGGTCACCCGTGGTCGCGCTCCGTTGACAGGAGGCGCCGACTCGGCCCCCAGACGCAGCATCTCCTCGGAATCATCCTCCAGCGCCCCGACCCCATCCTCGTCTTCGTATCGCATGTTCGACGGCAGATCACTGACACCCACCACTTCGTGCGGGTGCAGGATCGCCATGCGCTCCACCAGGTTGGCCAGTTCCCGTACGTTACCCGGCCAGGGATGCTGACGCAGCGAGCGGATCGCCGCCGAGTTGAAGCGGACCGAGCCACGCCCGGTGTTCTCCAGTCGACTGATGAGTTCATTGAGCAGGAACGGGATGTCCTCGTTACGCTCGCGCAGGGCGGGCATTTCCATGGGAAAGACGTTCAGCCGGTAAAACAGATCCTGCCGGAAGGTGCCCTCCTCGATCATCTTCTCGAGGTTGCGATGGGTGGCCGCCAGTATGCGCACGTCACAGTGGCGGGTCTCGGTACCGCCCACCCGTTCGAAGGTCTGTTCCTGCAGTACACGCAGCAGCTTGACCTGCATCGGCAACGGCATGTCACCGATCTCGTCCAGGAACAGGGTGCCGCCCTCGGCCAGCTCGAAACGACCGACGCGGGCCGTGATGGCGCCAGTGAAGGCCCCTTTCTCATGACCGAACAGCTCGCTTTCCAGCAGATCCGGCGGGATGGCGCCGCAGTTGATGGGAACAAACGGTTTGCCCGCGCGTGGTGAGTTTGCATGCAGGTTGCGGGCGACCACTTCCTTGCCGGTACCGGACTCACCGGTGATCAGCACCGTCACCTCGGTATCGGCCACGTGTCCCATGACCTGGCGGATGCGATGGATGGCGTCGCTGCGCCCCACCAGGCTGCGGAACATGTTGTAGTCACGCACACTGCCGATGTCCCGCAGCCGCTCATAATACTCACGGTAGACCTTGGCCTTGTGCAAGGCATCCAGCACTGGCTGATAGCTCAAAGGGAGGGGTACCGTGGCCGTGACACGATTGCGCATGCGACCGGACAACTCTTCCAGTGCATCGTGGCGCCCGATCAGTACCAACGGTACACCCTCATACCACTCATCGACTTCACTCAGCAGACGTTCCAGCGTGCGCGGTCGGTACTCTCCGACCAACACCAGCTTCAGACGGGAAGGATCCAGCTGCTCGTCTTCGATCGCCTCACGCCAACCATTGCGATCGCTGGCGACGACCTCTTCTCCGAGAAACTGCAGAACGACTACGGTGTCATGACTGGTCTTGCGACTCTCCTCGATCAACAGGATGCGCCCCCGCCGCGCACCCTCACCTGCTTCGGGTAGTTCCTGCTCCATCATGCCTGCTTCCGTTCACAACGTTTATAATGATTCTTGTACCCATTTATCGTGATTATTTTGGGGCGTCATTACATCGCAAGCATTGGTGGCAGTCAAATCCGTGACGGTGCCACGGCGCCCAGGCAACGGCAGACCGTCGTCCTGTGTCAGAGGTCCGTCGCTTACCCGGCCGCCGCCGGTGTCAGCTCGTCCCAGCCCGACTTGATGGTCTGCAACAGATCGCGGACCTCCTCGATCCCCGCGGCGTCATTGTCGATATTGGCCTGCAGCAGGCGTCGCTGCATGTACCCGTACAGATTGTCCAGGTTATCGCACAGCTCAGGGGCCTGCTCCCGGTCCAGTGCGGCCTGCAGACCACCGATGATGGAAAGCGCCTTGCCAAGTCGCTCGCCCTTGGCCGCCAGGTCGTTCTGCTCCAGCGCATAACGCGCCTGCGCCAGTCGCTCCAGACCGCCGGCCATCAGCAGCTGGATCAGTCGATGCGGATCGGCGCCATTGACCGCGCTTTCTGTGTTGATCTTCTGGTACTGCGCCAGTGCGGCCTTGTTTCCGTACATCAGGGATACTCCCGCTGTTGTGTCAGTCAGTGGATGGTTGTCGGATCATTGATTGTCGCCCGAACCCGGTGATGCCAGTGATTCCAGCATCTGCAACTGGGACGACAGGAAGTCGGCGTCGGCATTGATGCGGTTGATGATCTGGTCATTGGCCAGGAACGAACTTCTGAGCCGCTCCTCCGAACGCTGCATGCGCTCATCCAGCGCGGTGCGCTCCTCGGCAATCTCGCGCATCTCGCGCTGCAGGGACTCGTCACGGCCGGCCAGCAGACCGTCCGGCCCCAGATAGCGCTCCATGACGCCGTTCATCTGCTCGGCGATGCCCTCGATGTAGGTGGCCGTGCCACGCTCACCCAGTGGACCACCGGTAACGCGCAGTCGCAGCCCGGCGGAGGGATCCGGCTCGCCACTGGCATCGGCACCGGCCTTGCCGAACTCGCCGCGACCGAGAGCGAACCCGAGAATGTCGCCGGCATTGCCCTGCAGGTCGGTGACGCGCACGCTGGAAGACGCGCCGTTGGTGCCGGAAATGATGCCGAAGCCCCCGGTATTGGTGTCGTACTCGACCCGGACACTGACATCCGCGGTCATCAGTTCGGTATTGTTGTTGATCGCGGCCTGGATGGCGCTGGCGACGGCGTCCGGGTCGGTGTTGCCGAACGAACCCAGCGTGATGTCGCCCGACTCCACGCCATCGACTTCCACGCGGAAAGAGTCCGAGGCCGTGCCGGCGCTCAGGTCACCGTAGGGACCATTGGCATAGAATCCCGGCTGCGCCGGGGTGTTTCCAGAGGCGGCCCGCAGATACTGACCGGAACCAGTCGCCTCCACCCCGTTGATCAGCCCCTCGACATCATCACCGGCAAGGGATCGGGTCGCGGCACCGTTGCCATCGAACAGACCCAGCTTGCCGAAGGCCTCGTCCGTGGTGGCGCCGACCGAGATGCGATCGGACGCCTCATTGCCAGTGAAGGTCAGGCGCCCGTAGCCGGTGTCCGGGTCCTGCGCGAAACCCACCGTGACGGTCTTGCCGGTGCCGGCCATGGCCGCATCAACCTCGGTCTGCATGGCATCGATCAGTTCCTGCGGCGTATTGTAGGTCACCGGCGTGGCGGCATCGCCGGGCACCGTGATCGTGGTCGAGGTCTCCCCGCCCACGTTCAGCGTGAATCCCGTATCGGCCTCCAGCGTGACGGGCGTGTCGAAGGCATCGGTGGTGGCCCCTCCGGTGGTACCCAGTGAGGCCAGCTGATTGCCGCGATACGGCCCTTCTCCCTGACGCAGCAGGCCCAGCGTATCCGCCACGGCGGCATCGGCGTCGGTGAAGCGGATACTGGATTCGGAGCCGTAGCGGTCGGAAGTCAGCTCCAGCCGCTGTCCTGCCGCATCATAATCGACCGAGACCCGGTAGTCGTTGTCCACCATGCGGGAATGGCCATTGATCTGCGCCTCGATCTGTTGCGCCAGGTCATCGGCCGTGGCATAGGTGCCCTGCTCCAGCGTGATCTCCGCACCGGTGCCGTTGACGTCGATGACAAAGCGGTCATTGCTGTCATCGATGACGATATTGCCGGCATCCAGCGCCGCCACGCCCAGCCCTTCATATTGTCCCCGGGTGGCATGACCGGTGATCTCGACATCATAGGTACCGGGCTGGGTGTCCCTGCCGGCGCTGGAATACTGGACCTGCGCATCGGTGGTACGGCCGTCGGTGGCAAACAGGGCCAGAATGTCATCGGGGCTCTCGTTGAACGCCCGGTTGAACGTGGCCTGATCGAACTGCAACTGGTACTCATTGTCCTGGTCGGTGGTGATGCCGATCTCGGCCAGAGACTGTGGGCCGCCACTGAGCCCGGCCACACTGCTGCGCATCATGCGTTGTACGTCGGAAGCCATGCTCCGCAGCAGCGAATCGCCAGTCAGCAGGCTGCCCTCGCCGTTATCGCCGGCCTCCGGATCGAACATCGTCAGCTCGTCGGTGACGCCCTTGAGGCCATTGTAGGCATCGACGAATTCCTGCAGCGGGCCACTCAGCTCCGACGGATCACGGGAGACGTTGATCGTGGACAGCCCTTCGTCCTTGAGCTGCAACGTGGCGCCCGGAATGACTCCGCTGACCTCGTTGCTGCCACGGGAGACGTTCAGACCATTGACGGTGAAAGCGGCATCCGCGGCTGCGACCGTCTGCGTCATGGCCTGGCTGTCGGCATTGAAGGCGAGCGTGTCGAGACCGGCATCGCCGTCCACGCTGATCTCCATGCTGTTGTCCGCACCACTTTCGGCGCTGCTGAACAGCAGCCGGTAGCCGCTGCCATCATCGACCAGAGAGGCCTGCACCCCGATATCGGCGCCATTGACCGCGTCACGGATGCCGGCCAGGGTATTGTTGCTGGAATCGATGGTGACGCTGCGACTGACGTTGTCGGCATTGGGTTCGAACCCGACATAATCGCCCTGCTCGTCGATGTCGGTGGCACCGAAGCGGAAGTTCAGCTTGCCGGTGCCGACCTCGTCGTTGACATCCTGGTAGATGCCACTGGCCAGGCTCTGCGACCGGGCCAGCTGACTGACGTCCAGCGGAGCGAGGCCATCGAGCTGCAGGTCGACCAGTGCCTTGCGGCC
>JBNJGU010000051.1:0-14961 GCA_051747985.1 Pseudomonadota bacterium
GGTGAAGAGTGACGAGGGTGTGACCAGCAGGCGTGCAGACCGATGAAATGGTCCACACGCAGGATATCAAACAGTTCCAGTTGCCTCGCCAGCCGGCGCAGCCACCAGTCGAAGTCATCCTCCCTGTGCCGGTCCCAACGGTAGACTGGAGCACCCCAGCTCTGTCCGTCGTCACTGAACGCATCGGGCGGCACGCCAGCGATGCGGCGCGGTCTGCCCCGGCTATCGAGATCAAACAGTTGCGGGTGCTGCCACACGTCGGCGCTGTCCGCCGACGGGTAGAAGGGAAGATCGCCGAACAAAGCGATACCCCGTGCGTTGGCCTCGGTCTTGAGCCGCCGCCACTGCCGATGAAACAGGAACTGCCGGAAGGCCTCCTCGTTCATCACCGCAGTCAGGCCGGGATCAAGGGGCAGGACCGGATCCGGTTCGAAATGCCGGAAAGGCAAGGGCCAGACGGCCCACTCAACACCACCGAAGTGCTGACGCAGCGCATGGTACTGACACCAGGGGTGCAGCCAGTACTGATGATGCCGGCAGAAGACCTGGAAGTCACGGCACAGTGCTTTGATCTCTTCCCTCCTCAGGCACTCCAGTGCAGCCTGGATCAGGTCAGCGGAGGCCGGACCTTCCTCCTCCCTGCCCGCCAGCTCAAAGGTGTCGATCACTTCCCGGGCATCGATCAGGCGGGTGTCCCCGGCGAACTGGGAAAATGCCTGATAGGGGGACAGGCTCTGATTGACCGGCAGAAGGGGCAGTGTCTGCCACACAGTCATACCCGCCGAGGACAGGAAGTCCAGGAACTGTCGTGCCCGTTTGCCCAGCGTGCCATTGCCACCCGGCCCGGGTAACGAGGTGGGATGAAGCAGGACGCCAGCACGCCGGCGGCCGAATACGGATTGTCTGTGCATGTCACACCGATGTATTCATGATTGACCCACTTTCCAGTGTCCAGTCCCCTTGCGTCAAAGGAAATCCCGTGGGATTTTCAGATCCCAGTTCCGGCAGAACACCCGTTTCTCTCCTTCCCAGGCGTCCAGTTCCGCACGGATGAAAAAGTCGCTCCTGTCACAGGTCAGGATCGTGCGAGTCTGCGTGCGCACCGACCAGTCGCCACGCTGGAAGCAACGCAGGGTCTGTGTTTCACCCCTGGGCGAAGTGAAATCGTCATCGCGGTACGTATACCATTCGCGCGAGCTGTGCCTGGTCTCCATGCCGATTTCATCAATACGGAGTCTTCCCCGATCATTGATGACCTCCAGTGTGGAGAGGTCCTCGGCCAGATCCCGGTGAACCAGCCAGTTGTGGTGCGGTGGTTCCAGTTGCGTAACCTCGGCAGGCGGTGCACCGACGGGCGGCTGAAAGCGGATTTCGGAATCGTCATCACTGCGTGGACGTACAGGCAGCAATAGCGATGACCGGGCCACGCGGATGGACAGCCGGACCGGTTCCGGAGATGGCCACGCCAATGGCCAGTAGGAGGTCGACACACTCACGCGCAGCCTATGCCCTCGGGGGAATACCTGGGCCACGTTATTCATGGGCACCCGTACACGGAAGAATTCACCGGGCACCAGTGGCTCCGGGTCATGGTCCCCCTTGCGGTGATTGAGATTGAGCAGTCCATACGTGACACGAGTCGCCTTGCCGTCCGGCGCCGTATCGGAAAGGCGGACGGCCACCATGGCGACCGGCCGGTCACTGGCGACTTCCAGCTCCAGTACGGGAGCGCCCAGTATCTCGATGCTGGCGGTCAGAGGATCACTTTCAAAGACCCGGGCGCCTCCATCTTCCTCACGTTGGTCATGTGGCAGATCAGGCGCCGCTGTGTAGGAACACCACTTGCCAGCGAACAGACCGACGCTCAGCGGCGACTGGATCGTTACCTCTGCCTGCGACGGGGTGGACGGTTGGTCGGCCTCTTCCAGGAGCTGCCCGGGTCCGAGCTGGTAGCGCCGGGTTTCGATCCGCGCTGAAGGCCAGCGGGCTTCGCCCACCCATCGACCGGGCCGCTCATGGTAGAACGTCGTGGGCGGCACACTGTCCTGCATCCAGGCACGCAGCATCGGCTCATCCATGATGCCGGTCTGGTCTCCCTTCAGCCAGTGGTCCCACCATCGCAGCGCCTCCTGCAGAAACCCGGTCGACGGACCGGGAATCCCCTGGTGGGGATATCTGTGTCCCCAGGGACCGACCAATCCCTGCCGCGGAGCGTCGAGGTGCTCGAGTACCCTGAAAATCGCATTGGTGTATCCGTCTGCCCAGCCGCCCACCGCCATGACGGGACAGCGAATGGCTGAATAGTCCTCGCAGATCGAACCATGGGCCCAGTACTCGTCGCGGCGCTGGTGACGCAGCCAGTGATCCAGCCAGAGTCCACTGCCGGCGAGCCTCTCCAGCCACATCTCGCGCCAGCGCTCTCCGACGATCTCCGGATCAGGCGGTGAACTGTTGACGGAGAACATGGTGGTGGACTCAGACAGGTTATCCCCCAGCAGGCAGCCCCCCATGTAGTGCATGTTGTCGGCGTACAGGTCATCCGTGAAGCAGACTGCAATGACCGCCTTCAGCGGCTCCGGACGGCGCGCCGCGATCTGCAGGGCATTGAAGCCGCCCCAGGAAATTCCCATCATACCGACATTGCCATCACACCAGGGCTGAGCAGCGATCCAGTCGATGACCTGTACGCCATCATCGAGCTCCTGCTCGCGGTACTGGTCCACCAGGATACCGTCCGAATCACCGCTGCCTCGCAGGTCCACCCTGAGGCAGGCATAGCCATGGGCCGCCAGGAAGGGGTGGTGTACGGCATCCCGTGCACGGGTCTGATCGCGCTTTCGGTAGGGAATGTATTCCAGTATGGCCGGCACCGGCTTCTGCAAGGCCTGCTCGGGCCGCCAGATCCTTGCTGCCAGTCGCTGGCCACCGGCCAGTTGAATCCACTCATTCTCAATGACCTGGATCCTGTGGGGGAGCGAGTCCAGTGGAACAGGCTTCATGACGGCACCGGGTCGAACTCAAACCGCAGCATACCGGCGATCTGATGAAATTTTTCCAGCATCTCATGGGTAGAGTGAGCTGCCACGTAGACTTCCGCCAGCGTATAGCTGTAGGCATCCTGATCCATGAGCTCCGACAGCCGCCCGCCTTTTTCCAGGTTGATCACCACCCGGGCGTCCGGCTGCTGCGAGCTGATCCGACGGAGGTCCGACTCAGTGGGTACGCGGGTTACCACCCAATCCTCGTCGGTATAGTGGCGGAAAAGGAACTTTGCGGCATGCTGATAGGGTCCCTTCCCCTGCTCGAATCGCGGCTGATCCCCGAGCGCGACATGCACGGCGATCTCGTGATTCGACATGCCGTCGACCATTTCGAACTGATAGGAGTGTGACTGCGAAATCCTGGGGTTGATCTCGATGATCCGCAGCCTGTCATCGTGCTCGTTCCAGAAAAACTCCATATTGAAGCAGCCATTGTCCAGGCCTATCTTCTTCAGGACTTTTTCAGCCAGCTGTATGGCGCGTTCCTGAACCTTGCGCGGAGCACTGGAAGGATATTCGTACCGCAGAAAGCTCTTGTGATTGCGGTCCCGCACCATATCGACCATCCCGTGGGCACGATATACACCATTCTGGATGCTGCCTTCCGGAGCAATCTCGCGGCCCGTCATATATTCTTCCGCGATCAGATGGTTCCCGGTAATGGCCCTGATCGCATCCGGCAGATCAACCCGGTCCAGGAAGGTGTTGAAGGGATCGCCCAGCCGGTGGATGCGCTCCCTGACGATGCCCATGGCCCGCTGGAAGTCAGCCGGGCAATTGATGCGGAAACCCAGCGTGGAGCCGTATCCCTTGACGGGCTTTATCCAGAAGGGATAGTCGATGGTGATATTGTCCAGGGCACTCTCATCGAAGGGATCGACCGCGCAGAACGCGGGCGTATTCTCGGGAGCGACCTCTTGCTGGACCACCCGGCTCCAGTACTTGTGGGAGCACTTCAGGATGGCCTCCAGCGATGGACCGGGAAGATCGAATTCCTCGCAGAGAACTGCAGCCATCGAGGTGACGGGAAAATCCCAGTGCCAAAGGATGGCATCAACGGGACCATCAAAATCACGCAGTATCCGACGGGCCTTGTCGATCTTTTCCTCAATGGCGTAGTACTTCTGATGAACGAGCTCCTCCGAACGCAGCAACGGGTGAAAGGCGAACCGTCCGGCGTCGGGAATCTTCATGATATCCGCGCCATGGTGCTCATCATAGCCAAGTACAAAGACGTTCTTTCGCCTGTCATGATCGTTCATGATGTCCCCCCATGCCTCCTGTGAAACCCGCCACCCGCACTCGCAGCCGGGCGCTCTGCCGTTGTGGTGTCATCAGTCTGCTTTGTAAGCCCGATTCCGTCTTGACGGCAGTCATCGCAATCATGGTAATATGCGGATCGGCACCGACAGGCGACAACCCGTGACACTGATCACGGTCAATCATCAAATCCATTTCTGCTGTATCTTCGTAAAAATGCGCAGTGGCCTTGCAAAGTACGAAAAGTGGAAGGCATCCAACGCCGACTGGAGTTCGAACATGAAAGACAGACAGGCCGGCACGGAGTGAGTGCTGAAGAGTACGACCAGTGGTATGAAACCCGCCGAGGTCAATGGATCGGAGCCGTCGAGTCGGCAATGATTCTCGACGGGCTCCGGGTCTGCCCGGGGGAATCATTGCTGGACGTGGGCTGCGGCACCGGTTACTTCACCCGCCGGATCGGTGCGGCCACGGAAGGCGAAGTGACCGGTGTCGACATCAACCGGGAATGGCTGGACTACGCCCGGCATCGCGATACCGGCGGTGCAACCTACACCCTTGCGGATGCCCGCGCTCTGCCATATGAGGATGCGAGCTTCGACCTGGTCATGTCGATCGCCGCGACCTGTTTCATTGAGGATGAGCTGGCGGCAATCCGCGAGATCGTCCGCGTTGCCCGTCGCCGGGTCGCCATCGGGCTGCTCAATCGCCACAGCATTCTCTGGTGGAAAAAGGGCAGGAACGGCGGCAGCGGTGCCTATCGCGGCGCGCAGTGGCATAGCGTGAAGGAAGTCCGGTCGCTGTTTGACGGCCTTCCGGTAAAAGGTCTGGGGATTCGAACCGGGGTTCATTTCCCGGGCGGCTCCATGCTCGCACGATCCATGGAACGCGTAGTACCATCGGCGCTGCCAACCGGGGCGTTCATCCTTGTCACCGCGGATGTATCCCGCTCCGTCATGTACCAGCATTGACGGCTACAGATGAAATCAGGACGCGTGATGGAAACACTCTTTACTGGACCTGGAAGACTGGAAAGGCCGGCGCTGGACGTGGAAGACGGGAAAGGAAAGAACGCTGCTCTGAAGGCGGCACAACAAGACTGAGGTACTCTATCATGCGAAAAGAAGGTGCTGCACTACGCAACGGCCTGATTCTTGTCGGCACCATCGTCGGCATGCTCATTGTCGTTGCGCTGATTGCGAGATACATTGTCTGAACCGAGAGGAAAATCAATGAAACGTTTATGTTTCGTTTCTCCCGATGTAGACCATGCCCGCAAGGTCGTGGCTGACCTCAAGGACAATGGCATCGCGGAGAAACATATCTACGCCCTGGCAAAAGATGACACGGAGATGGAAGACCTCCCGGACGCCGGCCCGGAATCCAACGACTTCCTCCCCGCTTACACAAGAGGTCTGGAGTTCGGCGGGACAGCTGGGGTCCTGGCCGGATTGACGGCACTGGCCTTCCCTCCTTCAGGAATCATCGTTGGTGGTGGCATGGTAGCTCTAATCGGGCTGAGTGGCGCCGGGCTGGGAGGTATTCTCACAGGTATTGCCGGCGCTTCATTTCCCAGCTCGAAACTCAAGTCTTTTGAAGAGGATATCGAACAGGGCAGGATCCTGTTGATGGCGGACGTACCAGAGAAGGATGTGAAAAAATTCGAATCCCTGATTCAAAGGCTTGATCCGGAAGTCCGTGTCGTGGGTATCGAGCCATCTGCCCCTCTGATTCCCTGAAACACGGGGAGTGGCGGTCTGATCATTTTACAATGAGAGGCTGAATACCCGCTTACCATCACCGGGAGAGACTACGCCTATCAATGAACTGACCTGGATCATCACAGGGGGCCTGCTCATGAGCGCCATTGCACTGGTGGGCAGTGTGACGACCGTTCTGCGCCCGGCCACTCTGGAGAAATTGCTGCTTCCGTTCGTGTCTCTCGCTGCGGGCACCCTGTTTGGCGGCGCCTTCTTCCACATGATTCCCGAGGGGTCGGCAGCCCTGAGTCCACTTACCGCGTCGGTATGGCTGGCATCCGGTTTCACGGTGTTTCTTGGACTCGAACAGTTTCTGCACTGGCACCGGACACACAGAGCATCCACTCGATCGCAGCAGCCGGTGACCTATCTTATCCTTATTGGAGACGCCATTCACAACTTCATCGGGGGACTCGGTATTGCCAGCACCTTCCTGATCAACCCACAGGCCGGGATCGTCGCATGGGTCGCCGCGGCGGCGCACGAGGTACCGCAGGAGCTGGGCGACTTCGGCATCCTTGTTCACGGCGGCATGTCGCGTCGCAAAGCGCTTCTGTGGAACCTGGTATCCGCGCTGACGTTCCCGGTCGGCGCACTGTTGGCCTACCTGGTTTCACAGCAGTCCGGACTGTCGGGACTGGTGCTGTTCGGAGCCGGCAACTTCATCTACATCGCCGCCTCCGATCTGGTACCGGAGATAAAGGCACACAAGAGCCTGCGTGCTGCAGCCTGGCATTTCAGCTTTTTCGTGACCGGTCTGGCCGTGACTCTGGCCCTGGCCTACGGGACACAATGACGGCAGTCGGTACTGGCAACGAATTACGCGTTGCCAGGGCACCACTACTCACGCACCAGCAAAGCCAGCGGAAAGTCGCGTAGCAGATCGGCTGCCGCGAGTCTGCATTCACTCCCTCGCAGAAATGGCGTGATGGGCTCATTGGTCAGGACGTTCCGCCAGGTTGCGGCCGGTGCGCCCGGCGGCAGCTCGACGCTGGTGTCCGCCCAGCAGTCAGTACCCGGCGGCGTGTCACGCCCTGCAACCGGCAGCCGTGCAAACCAGCGCACCGCGACCACGATCACCTCGGCACCGCCGGACCGGCGGGCAAACGCGACCAGATGTTCTGCGCGTGTACCGTCTGTATCAAGCGCAAGATAGTCACCGTCACGAAACAGCTGCGGGAAGCGATTGCGCAGGGTCAGCGCCTGCCAGGTAACATAGAGCTTGGCGCGGCCGTCTTCGGGTTGGGCCAACAGTTCACGACACAAATCCGTTCGCGAACCGCCGTCCGATGTCTGCATCAGCGACCGAAGAGCCGCCATGCGTTGTGCATAGTCCACGGCATGCCGATTGTCCGGGTCCACCAGATCAAAGCACCACAGGTCATTGCCCTGGTAGATGTCGGGAACACCGGGGATGGTAAGTTTCAACAGGGTCTGCGACAGGCTCTGCAACAGTCCGCAGTGGGCCAGGGGCTGTTGAAACGCGGCGAACTCGGCCAGAAAGGCGTTGTGCCCGGAGTCCTGCAAGGCGGTCTGGACAAAGTGGCGCAGCGCCGCTTCATAGGCCTCGCCGGTATTGATCCAGGAGGTATGGACCTTGGCCTCCCGGGCTGCCTTGAGCATGTAGGCCTCGATACGCGCACGGTAGGCGGAAAGCGCTGGCTCATCGGGCGAGGTCAACGGCCAGGTACCGAACAGGGTCTGGTAGAACAGGTACTCGTCATTGCGTGACGGTGCCGGCACATTATCGACGGGACGTTTCCTGCCACGATTCAGGCGACTCCAGCGGGCGACCTGCCGCCGCCAGGCATCCGGCACCTCGGAAATGACATTGATGCGCGCGCGCACATCCTCCCCGCGTTTGCTGTCATGGGTCGAGGTGTTGACCATGGCGTGCGGCCACTCGGCTCGGCGCAGTCTGTTCTGCTGATGAAAGGCGTGCGGAGAGATGCCGAAGGTGTCCGGATTGAAACCGACATCGTTGAGCGAAACCAGACGGTTGTAGACGTAGAAGCCGGTGTCCTCCAGCCCCTTGGCCATCACCGGCGCCGTGTATTGCTGGAAACGCAGAATGAACTCGATGATCCTGCGCTGTATGTTGGCGGCATACGCTGCATGGTGCCTGAACAGCAGCAGATCCCCAATGAAATCCGTGATCCGGGCATTACTCGCAGGGCTACGTCTTTTCGCCCGGGCGATGGCCCATTCAATATGACGCCGGTCCTGTTCGCTAACCCGCCCGGCCCGGATATAGGAACGGTAGACGGGAAAACAGGCGACAACCTCACCGATTGCGTCGCGCAGGCCATGGTAGGTGAAGTCTCGGGTATGCCGGTCCGCCTGGGCGATTCCACTGAGCAGGTTGGCCAACACGGTCAGCTCGCCGGACAGCACCGCGTGAATGATCAGCTTCTTTCGCTCATGAAGCAGTTCGTCGAAGCCGGCCTGCTGTTGTGTGATGCGCCGGTAGAGAAGATCCAGTGTACGCCTGCCGCCGGGGAATACGAACAGACCGTTGAGCAGATGCGCGGCTTCATAGCCGGTGGTACCGTCCACTGGCCAATCCTCCGGTAACCGCTCATGTTCGGCAAGGATCTTCTCCACCAGTATGTAGCATGGCCGGGTGTTCTCAGAACGCTCCCCACTCGCCGAAGCCACGTTCTGCAGGTCACGGAAATACTTGTGGGGATCGCTCAGCCCGTCGGGGTGGTCAACCCGCAGGCCGTTTATCTGTTCGTTGCCGATCAGCCGCCGGATCAACCGATGGGTGGACTCGAACACTTCATCGTTGTCCATGCGAATGCCGGCCAGTTCGTTGATATCGAAGAACCGCCGGTAGTTGATCTCATCGGTGGCCACCTGCCAGTACGCAAGACGATAGGCCTGCGCCTCCAGCAGTTCGTGCAGCGCATCGAAACTGTCCGGCCGCGCCAGATCACCATTGAGGACGGCGACGGTCTCCTGCAGAAAGGCCGTCAACGCAGGGCTGCGCTGGCACAGGCTGGCCAGATCACGCTTGCACTGATCGGCTGCGTGGCGGCGTTTCTGGCGCACTTCAGGGGCATTCCCGGTGCGGCGCGGCAGCTTGCGGCATGCCGACAGGAAGGACCTGAACCCGGCGAGGATGTCGTGCTCACTGGCCAATCGTTGCTCCAGTACATCATCGCGGTGCTGGCCTATCCGCGAATACGTTCCCGGGTCGATGGGAAACAGGTGCTCGAAATAGCGCACATGGAAAGTCCCGTGTTCGACAACCAATTCAAGCCTGAGTGCTCCCTGCTCCAGGACACTGCCATAGTCGTCGGCGAGAAACGGCAACAGTACCTTGTTGCGCAGGACCGGGTTGACCGGGTGCCAGTCAATATCGAAACAGGGCGCGTAGATCGACGCCTCACCGTGCTCCAGGACATCCAGCCACCAGTGGTTATCATCGCCACCCACGCCCATGTGGTTCGGCACGATGTCGAGAATCAATCCCATACCGTGCTGTTGCAGGCATTCGACAAATGCATCGAATTCCGTCTCCGTGCCCAGTTCGGGGTTGAGGCTGTCATGATCGACGATGTCATAGCCATGCGGGCTGCCGGCGCGCGCCTTGAGGATGGGCGAGGCGTAGACGTGACTGATACCGAGCTGGTGCAGATAGGGAATGATGTGCAGCGCGTCGACGAAGGTGAAATCGCGGTTGAACTGCAGCCGGTAGGTCGCTACGGGGATGTCGGACGGTGTCATGTCTGGCTGTCCATCGAGCGCAGATGCCAGAACACCGACCAGGGCGGCAGCTCATGTGAAGTGGTCGCATCCGGATGCGTGGTATACAGCAACGGGCATACCGGGTGGTCGATGTCCTGCAACGCATCGTCATCCATGTTGGCCAGCAGGATCAGTTCGGTATCCCCCGCGAGCTGCCAGCGCGCGGAAAGCGCACCTTTGCCCAACAATGTGAACTGACCATGCCCTGCCGGCGTTTCCGACAGGCGGGGAACCACCTCATGCTGACGTATTGCCAGTAACGAGCAGTGCAGTTCCAGCCAACCCTGCTGTTTCCGCGAATCACCCGTTGGCCAATCGAGCACCGCGGACCGGAATGTCTGCTCCGCACCCGGGTCAGGGATGCGTGGACGCGCAGGCGGATCGCGAAACGGTGGAAAGTCCGCAAACTCCCTGCGCCGGCCCTCGGCAACCTTCCCGGTCAGCTTCGGCTCGAAATCACAGAAGTAGACAAACGGTTGCCGGCAACCCCATTCCTGCCCCATGAACAGCAGTGGCGGCGCGGGCGACAGCAACAACACCGCCAGCGCCGCGCGGACCGCTTCATCGCTGCACAGCACGTGGATACGCTCGCCGAAGGCGCGGTTGCCCACCTGGTCGTGGTTCTGCAGGAAGCCGACAAACGCGGTGGGCGGCAGGTGACCACTGGGCTCACCGCGCGGCCGGTCATGCCGCCAGCTCGAGCGCTCGCCCTGCCAGGCAAACCCTTCCGCCAGGCATCGGCCCAGATGACGCACAGGAGCATCGGCGTAATCCTGATAGTAGCCCCGTGCCTCATTGGTGAGCAGGACATGCAGTGCATGATGCAGATCGTCATTCCACTGCGCTGTGTACAGCTCGGGTTGCGCAGCGGCGTCACGCTGCAGGTAATGCGCGGCATTGTGATCATTCTCCAGTATCAGATGCACATGGCGCTGATCGCCGAAGTGGCTACGGACGGTCTGCGCCAGTTCGCCCAGAAAATCCGGTTGTGAGTCATCCACGATGGCGTGCACGGCATCGAGGCGCAGGCCATCAAGATGGTATTCCTCCAGCCAGTACAACGCGTTATGTATATAGAACTGCCGCACCCAGTGACTCTGCGCGCCATCGAAATTGATGGCGGCGCCCCACGGCGTGACGTGCCGTTCACTGAAGAATGCCGGGGCATAGACAGGAAGGTAATTGCCCTCCGGGCCGAAGTGGTTGTACACCACATCCAGGAAGACCATGAGGCCACGTGCGTGGGCGGCGTCAACGAGCGCCTTGAGATCCTCGGGGCGGCCGTAGCGGCTGTCCGGCGCAAACAGAAAGGTGCCGTCGTAGCCCCAATTGCGGGCGCCCGGAAAATCCGCCACCGGCATCAACTCGATCGCGGTGACACCCAGCTCCACGAGTTCATCAAGCCTGGCCCGCACCCCCGCGAAATCGCCCGATTCGCTGAAACAGCCGACATGCAGCTCATAGAGGACGGCCTCTTCCCAGGGGCGGCCTCGCCACTGTGTGTCGCGCCAATGCCAGGCTCCCGGGTATATGACTTCACTGGGGCCGTGCACGTCCTGTGGCTGGTAGCGCGAGGCGGGATCGGGCACCTCGGTCCCGCCGTTGATGCGGAAGCGGTAGCCGGTGCCGATACCGGCCACCCCGCTGCTGATGCCGAACCAGCCACCGGATTCGGACACCATCTGGAAGCACGGTGTTTCCCCCTCTCCGGGGCCCGGCTGCAGGCACACCTCCACCTGTTCGGCGGCCGGCGCCCACAACCGGAAACGCACCCGCCCGTCCCCGAGCACCTCGGCCCCGAACGGCATATGATGTTGGCGCGTGGTATGTGTCATGGCGTATTCCCGGACGAAACCGTTACGGGCTGATGAGATTCTGTGGCGCCCCGCTCAGGAAGCCACTTATATTGTCCCTTGTCGTATCAAGGATCCGGTGGACCGCGTCCCGGGTGTTGAAGGCACTGTGTGGTGTCACGATGACATTGCGCATCCGCAGAAGAAGGTGGTCGGCAAGGAGTACATCCAGCTTGTGTTTCTCCTGGAAATAGGACCGCAGGAGCTCCGTCTCCTCGCGCAAGGCGGGTTCCTCGGGCAGAACATCGAGGCCGGCCGCGGCCAGCCGGCCTTCCGACAGCGCTCTGAGAAGTGCTTCGGTATCGACGACAGTACCGCGCGCGGTATTGATGAGCACCGCCCCCTCCTTCATCGCAGCGAACTCGTTGTGTGAGATCATCTTCTTGGTGGCGCTTGTCGCGGGTACATGCAACGAGACGACGTCGGAGCGTGAAAGGAGTTCGGGCAGCTCCACATATTCAAGACCGATCTCCTCGGTGAGTGACTGCAGCGGCTCGATATCGAAGCCCAGCACCTGCATACCGAAGCCGCGGGCAATGCGCGCGACGCTGGACCCGATATCACCCGTACCGACGATTCCCATTGTGCGCCCATACAGATCGAAGCCACTGAGGCCCTTGAGCGAGAAATCTCCACGGCGGGTGCGATCTACCGCCGTCACGAGCTGATGGGAAATCGCGAGCAGCAACGCGAAAGTGTGCTCGGCAACGACATGCCTGCCATAGGTCGGCACGTTCGCCACGGCGATGTCACGCTCATTGCAGCAATCCAGGTCAATGTGGTCCACGCCGGTCGATCGCGTCGCGATCAATTGAAGCCGGTCGAACCGGTCAAGCCGCTGCCGATCGAGCCGAGAGTAGATGAAGACCGAAAGGATTTCCGCATCGGCAACTTCATCCATGGCGTCCGCATCAAGTGAGCCCTCGTAGTAGACGACTTCATGATCCTGTTCCAGCAACTCGAAGGCGGTGTGTTCCCACGGCTCGATGTCGAATATGGCAATTTTCATGGGGTATCCTTGCCTGGGGCGACCATGCGCAGACCCTCGCGGACCATCTGTGCGGCGTACCCCCACTCGTTGTCGTACCAGCTCATGATCTTGACGAAATCGCCGTCCACCACTTTGGTGAGAGTCAGATCTACGATCGAGCCTCGTGGATCCCCGATAATGTCGGAAGACACGATGGGATCGTTGACGACACCGAGTACGCCCCTGTACCGGTCGCTTTTGGCCTCCTCCTCGAAGATCGCGTTGATCTCATCCACGCTGGTGGCCCGCTCGGCAAGAATGGTGATATCAGCAAGCGACCCGACAGCGACGGGGGCGCGAATGGCCAGCCCGTCAAAACGCCCCTCATATTGCGGTAAAATCCTCGTCGTGGCTTTGGCTGCACCCGTCGTGGTGGGCACGAAATTGGCAGCGGCTGCACGGCCCCGGCGCCACTTGCCGGCCGGACTGTCCACCGTACTCTGCGATGTTGTATAGGCATGGACTGTAGTCATCATTGCCTTGTGCAGACCGATACGGCGACCGAACACCTCCATCACAGGGGCAATGCAGTTCGTGGTACAGCTTGCGCAGGAAATGATCCGTTCCTCACCAGGCTGGTTCACTCCATTGACTACCAGCGGCACTCCCCCGCTCTTTGCCGGCGCGGAAAGCACGACGTACCCGGCCCCTGCCTGAATGTGTTTCTCCAGGTCCTCCTTGTGGGCAAAAACACCCGTGCATTCAAAAACCAGATCTACATCCATCTCCTCCCAGGGCAGTTTAGTGGGGTCTTTCTCACTGAAGATCTTGCAGCGGTTGCCCTCGATGACCAGCTCATCGCCCTGATGCGCGACCTGCCGTTCGTAACGACCGTACACCGTGTCGTATCTCAGTAGATAGACAAGGTTGTCAGCCGGCGTGATATCGTTGACTGCTACCAGCTCAAACTCCGGGTTTTCATGTACGATTCTGAGCGTGGCGCGGCCGATCCGTCCCAGCCCGTTTAAGGCAACTCGCACTGTCATGGCCTGCTCCTCGGTTGTGAACTGATATCATGATTTTCCGCCCTCCCCGGGCGGTTTCTGCCTGCTTTCGGCCTCCGCGACGATGGTCTTGACGTTGAGAAAG
Source organism: Pseudomonadota bacterium (assembly GCA_051747985.1). GTDB lineage: Bacteria > Pseudomonadota > Gammaproteobacteria > Pseudomonadales > Pseudohongiellaceae > PWQG01. The sequence goes on from JBNJGU010000051.1 coordinate 13,787, forward strand.
CTGTCCGGCGTCACGGAGATGCTGTCAATGTCATGCTCCACCAGGAAGACGGCGAACTCAGGGTGGTCGCTCGGTGCCTGGCCACACAGGCCGGTGTGTGTACCGCTCTTGCGTGCCGTGGCGAGCAGATCCGCGATGACGGATTTCACCGCCGCGTTCTGCTCGTCAAACAGCCCCTTCAGCCGGTCACTGCCGCGATCGATGCCCAGCACGAGCTGGGTCAGATCATTGGAGCCGATGGAAAAACCGTCGAAACGTTCGGCAAATTCACTGGCCAGAATGATGTTGGCGGGCAATTCCGCCATTACGTAGATCTCCAGCCCCTCCCGGCCCCGGACCAGGCCGTTGTCGGCCAACACCTTCAGGACATTGTCGGCTTCGTCGATCGTCCGGCAGAACGGGATCATGATCACGATGTTGGTCAGGCCGATCTCTTCGCGTGCCCGGCGCACGGCGCGGCACTCCAGCGCGAAACCGTCACGATACTCTTCGCTGTAGTACCGGCTCGCGCCGCGCCAGCCAAGCATCGGGTTCTCCTCCTCTGGCTCGAAACCGCTACCGCCGATCAGATCCGCGTATTCGTTGGTCTTGAAGTCGCTCATCCGCACGATCACCGGATCAGGATGGCGCCCGGCGGCGATGCTCGCCATGCCGCGGGCAAGGGTATCGACGAAGAACTCGCACTTGTCGTCGTACCCCTTTGTCAGCTCGGTGATCTGGCGGCGGGCCTCCCGGTCCTTGACCTTATCGAAGTGAACGAGGGCCATCGGGTGTATCCGGATCTGATTGCCGATGATGAATTCCATGCGCGCCAGGCCCACTCCGTCGGCCGGCAGGCTCCACCAGCGCAGGGCGGCCGAAGGATTCGCCAGGTTCAACATGATGCGCGTCCGGGTCTTGGGGATGTCCGCCGTATCGATCTCGCGCACATCGAAATCCAGAATCCCGTCGTAGACCCGGCCTTCCGAACCCTCGGCACAGGACACAGTGATCTCCTGGCCATTCTTCAGCTTTGCGGTCGCATCGCCCGCGCCCACGACGGCCGTCAGTCCCAGCTCCCGGCTGACAATCGCTGCGTGACTGGTGCGCCCGCCGTGGTCGGTGACGATCGCCGAGGCCTTCTTCATGATGGGAACCCAGTCCGGATCGGTCGTCCCCGTCACCAGTACCGCGCC